>NZ_LR792632.1:1200000-1532285 GCF_902827225.1 Methanocaldococcus lauensis
AACACTTGCAATAATCTTTACATCTCTATTAAATAAATCTGCTATTAAGTTCTCTAATGGAATTATAGTCCAATCTCTACCCTCTAATATAATATTATCAACAAAGCCAAACCTTGCTACTTCTGAAGCAAATTCTTCATCTTCTTTTGACTCTATAGGAATGTATATCGCAGTTTCTTTACCTAAATTTTTTGCCTCTTTTAAAAATTCTATGTTGTCATTTTTATTTACTAAGACAATATCAGCATCCAAAGAATGTGAGGCGACTTTAATATTTCCCAATTCTTTAATTTTTTCAATATCTTCTGGTTCAGCAACAACTACGGGAATTGATGACTCTAAAGCCATTTTTACAATTTCTTTCTTATCTTCCCAATTATCTCCTGTAACTCTAATCCATCCAAATTTCATATTTTCACCTACTCACAAAATATTAACATTAAAAATAGTCCGTAATGATGATATATATACTTATATCTTATAATAGATTACAATGTCTCTTTATTATTTCGCTTTCATCTAAGTTTAATTTTTTCATAATTTCGGCAATAACTAAATCTAAGAATATTAATACCATTTCTTCAAATGCTGTTCCCATTGGTAAGTAATTTGATTTTTTAATTGGTAATTGGATAGTTATATCTACAAACTCCATTATAGAGCCACACTCACAAACAATAGCAACAATATTATTATTTATCTTTTTAGCCCTCTTGGCTACAATCAAAACACTCTCTGTCTTTCCACTACCTGTTATTAAAATTAATAAATCATCCTTTTCGTAAGATGGCGTTGTTGTATCTCCAACAAAATAAGAGTTAAAGCCAAGATGCATCAATCTCATAGCAAAAGATCTTCCTACATATCCACTTCTTCCTACGCCAAATACAAAAATTTTTTTTGCATTTATTATTTTATCTATTAATAAATTCATTTTTTGTTTCCATTCGTCTTCAATATAAAATTTTTTTAATGTATTAATATTTTGTAAGATAATTTCAAGTTCTTCCAATTTCGACACCTATCGAATTTATATTCACAAATATATCTAAATTTATTGATTAATATTTTAAAAATAAAAACAAATTAATTAATTTCTTAAAAAATGGTGGGGGTGCTGGGATTTGAACCCAGGTCCAGGGATTTCTCCTGCTATAGTCCAGTGCCCTATAGGCATCTGGAGTCCCCGATGATAGACCTGGCTACACCACACCCCCTCATTAACGACACATATAAAAAGTTATAAGGGAGTATTTAAACTTTACGGTTTATGGGTTTTAAATGTAATGATGAATTTTCATTAAAAATAAAAATTTAAATATATATTATTTAAATATATATTAATTCTGTTTTTATAGTATTTTATATGGTTTCTATTTTTATTTTGTCTGTGGAAAAAATTTCGTAATCATACCTTTTATATATTAGATTTTACTTTTTTATTGTTTATATGTTAAAACTTATATAACTTATTAAAGGTGTAAATTATGATTTTATTAGACGAAAATACAAGAGCAATAGTTCAAGGAATAACTGGAAAACAGGGAAGTTTTCATACAAAAAAAATGTTAGAATGTGGAACAAAAATTGTTGGTGGAGTTACCCCAGGAAAGGGAGGAATGAATGTTCATGGAGTTCCAGTTTTTGATACTGTTAAAGAGGCAGTTAAAGAAACAGATGCTAATGCATCGGTAATTTTTGTTCCAGCACCATTTGCTAAGGATGCTGTTTTTGAAGCAATAGATGCAGGATTGGATTTAATTGTCGTTATAACTGAGCATATTCCTATTCAGGATACAATGGAATTCGTAAATTATGCAGAAGATTTAGGAGTTAAAATTATTGGTCCTAATACCCCAGGAATAGCCTCTCCAAAAGTAGGAAAACTTGGAATTATACCAATGGAAGTGTTAAATGTTGGTAATATTGGAATAGTTTCAAGAAGTGGAACTTTAACTTATGAGATTGCACATCAAATAAAAAAGGCAGGTTTAGGAGTATCAACGTGTGTAGGAATTGGTGGAGATCCAATAACTGGGTTAAGATATAAAGAAGTTTTAGAGTTATTTGAAGAGGATGATGAAACTGAGGCTGTTGTATTAATTGGAGAAATTGGAGGAGGTGCTGAAGAAGAGGCAAGTAAGTTTATAAAAAAGATGAAAAAACCTGTCGTAGGATATATTGCAGGACAGTCTGCTCCAGAAGGTAAAAGAATGGGGCATGCAGGGGCAATAATTGAAAAAGGAAAGGGTACTGCTAAAAGTAAAATGAAGGCATTAGAAGAGGCAGGGGCTTATGTGGCAAGGAGAATATCTGATATTCCAAAAATACTGTCAGAATTTATAAAATAAGAAGATCAATAAAATCTAAGACTATGCTATAAAAAACTTAATACCTATAAATGTATAAAGTAATAGATATATGATAATATAAAAGTTAAATGAAAAACTTTATATTTTATTTTTTAAAATTAATTTTTAACTTTTCCACATAGGGGGATAATATGTCAAAAAGAGTATTATTAAAACTGTTTATTGAAGAAAAGAATATTAATAAGGCTATAAATATTATGACCTTGGCTGGAATTTCTGGATTCTTTTTACATAACTATAGAGGTATGTCATCAGATAAGTTCAAAACTCTAAAAAAGGAGGATTTAGAAGATATTAATAAAGTTTATGAAATTATAAATAAAGAATCTGATAAAGCTGTTATTATAGGAACAGTTGTTAAAGAAGAGAAATCTAAAAAGATAGAGGAATTACTAAAAGAAAAAATGTCAAATGATAAATGGACATTAATTAAAATCCCAATATTAAAAGTTAAGGTTCATAAGGTTTAAAAGGTGAAATTATGAAAATCTTACTGTATTTATTTGTCGAAAGTGAAAATGTTGGGAAGGCAATAAATGCATTATCAGAGGGCGGAATAACAGGGTTTTTTTTATACGATTATAAAGGGATGTCTCCTCAAGATTGGCATGGATTTTTGTTAGATGAAGATCCTGAAATGGCTATAAAGGCTGTTAGCGATTTAGCACAAAATGCTGTATTAATTGGAACTGTTGTTAGTGAAAGCAAACTTATGGAGTTAGAAAAAATTATAGACGAAAAACTTGCTGACTGTAAATACACTATAATTGAAATCCCAATAGAGGGAATTATTGTAAATATGCCCTAAATGAGGAGATGATATGGGTAGAAGAGGAAGACCAAAGATACCAAGATTTATATCTGAGGAACCTAAGTTTAGAATATTTAAACCTCATGGAGTACCTTTTAGACATTTAGATAAAGTTGTATTAACAGTAGATGAATTAGAGGCTATTAGGTTAGTTGATTATATGGACTTTACTCAGGAGGAGGCGGCAAAGTTAATGGGTATTTCAAGGAGAGTGTTGTGGAGTTTATTAAAAGAAGGTAGAAAAAAGATATCTGATGCATTAATAAATGGGAAAATTATAATTATTGAAGGTGGTTTTTACAAAATTAGAGAATGTGGTTTTTGTATGAGAAATAGATTTGGAATAAAAAAACATTGTAGAAATATAAACAATATGAATGGTGAGTAGTTATGATACTATTGGAAGTAAATAATGTAACAAAAAAGTTTGGAGATAAGGTAGTTTTAAAAAATATTTCATTTAAATTGGAGGAAGGAGAATCCTTAGGTATATTAGGAAGAAGTGGAGCAGGGAAATCTGTTCTATTACATATGTTAAGAGGAATGGATGGATATGAGCCAACTGAGGGAAATATTATATATCATGTCTCATACTGTGAAAAGTGTGGATATGTAGATGTTCCTTCAAAGGCAGGTTCTCCATGTAAAAAGTGTGGAAACACTCTAAAAAAGATAGATGTAGATTTTTGGAATGATAAAAAATATACATATAATTTAAAAAAGAAAATTGCTATAATGCTTCAAAGAACATTTGCCTTATATGGAGAGAAAACAGTTATTGAGAATATTTTGGAAGCTTTGTATCAGGCAGGTTATGAAGGAAAAGAGGCTATAAATAAGGCGTTAGAATTAATTAAGATGGTTAAGTTAGAGCATAGAATTACTCACATTGCAAGAGATTTAAGTGGTGGAGAAAAACAGAGAGTAGTTTTAGCAAGGCAAATAGCAAAAGAGCCATTTATATTTTTAGCAGATGAGCCAACAGGAACATTAGACCCTCAAACTGCTAAGTTAGTTCATAAGGCATTAAAAGATTTAGTTATAAATAACAATATAAGTTTAATTTTAACTTCACACTGGCCAGAAGTTATTGCTGAGCTAACAGAAAGGGCTATTTGGTTAGATAACGGAGAAATTATAATGGAAGGTACATCAGAGGAAGTTTATAATAAATTTATGGAATCTGTAAAAGAGTTCCAAAAACCAGAAGTTGAAATAGAAATTAAGGAAGATATTATAAAATTGGAGCATATATCTAAACACTACTGTTCAGTTGAAAGAGGTGTTATTAAAGCTGTAGATGATGTAACACTCAATATAAGAGAAAACGAAATATTTGGTTTAGTTGGGACAAGTGGGGCTGGAAAAACAACATTGGCAAAAATTATTGCAGGAGTTCTCCCACCATCAAAAGGAAAGTATTGGTTTAGAGTAGGAGATGAATGGGTAGATATGACAAAGCCCGGATTAAATGGAAGAGGTAGAGCTAAGAGATATATTGGAATATTATTCCAAGAGTATGCATTGTATCCACATAGAACTATATTGGAAAACTTAACCGAGGCAATAGGTTTAGAACTACCAGACGAATTTGCAAGAATGAAGGCAGTTTATACTTTAACTTCAGTAGGATTTAGTGAAGAGGAGGCTGAAGAAATCTTAGATAAGTATCCTAATGAATTGAGTGTTGGTGAAAGACATAGATGTGCCTTAGCACAAGTTTTAATAAAGGAGCCAAGAGTTGTTATATTAGATGAGCCAACAGGAACTATGGACCCTATAACAAGAAATATAGTTGCAGAATCCATCTTAAAATCAAGAATTGAGTTAGAGCAAACATATATTATTGTTTCTCACGATATGGATTTCGTATTAAATGTTTGTGATAGAGCCGGGTTAATGAGAAATGGTAAATTAATCAAAGTAGGAAAGCCAGAAGAAATTGTTCCATTATTAACTGAAGAGGAAAAACAAGAGATGTTCAATAAGTAAAATTTAAGTTTAGAATTTTTATTAACTTTAATAATTATTTATATTAGTTGTGAATGCCCTATTAAGGTTGTTAAACTAAAAACCTAACAAATATTTTTAAAATTTTACATAAATCTTAAATTTTAAGTTCATTTTTGTTTAATATTGTAAGCCATTATTTATTGTCTTTTTTTAAAAAAGCAAAAAAATTTTATTAAAATGGGTGATAGTTTGGAATTTTCAGAGTGGTACTCAGATATATTAGAAAAAGCTGAAATTTATGATGTTAGATATCCAATAAAAGGATGTGGAATTTATCTACCTTATGGATTTAAAATCAGAAGATATACATTTGAAATAATTAGGAATTTGTTAGATAAAAGTGGGCATGAAGAGGTTTTATTCCCATTGTTAATTCCAGAAAATCTATTGGCTAAAGAAGGAGAACATATAAAAGGATTTGAGGATGAGGTTTATTGGGTAACTCATGGGGGAAAGACCCCATTAGATGTTAAATTAGCTTTAAGACCTACATCTGAAACTGCAATATACTATATGATGAAACTTTGGGTAAAGGTTCATACTGACTTACCTATAAAAATTTATCAAATTGTCAATACTTTTAGATATGAAACAAAGCACACAAGGCCTTTAATTAGATTGAGAGAAATAATGACTTTTAAAGAGGCACATACAGCACATTCTACAAAAGAAGAGGCAGAGAATCAAATTAAAGAAGCAATATCAATTTATAAAAAATTCTTTGACACCTTAGGAATTCCATACTTAATTTCAAAGAGACCAGAATGGGACAAATTTCCAGGGGCTGAATATACAGTTGCCTTCGATACGATATTCCCAGACGGTAGAGCGATGCAAATAGCAACAGTTCATAATTTAGGGCAGAATTTTTCAAGGACTTTTGAAATTATATTTGAAACTCCAACAGGAGATAAGGATTATGCTTATCAAACCTGCTATGGTATTTCAGATAGAGTTATTGCCTCAATTATAGCAATACACGGAGATGAAAAAGGATTAATTCTGCCCCCAATTGTAGCACCAATACAAATAGTTATAGTCCCATTAATCTTTAAAGGACAGGAAGATTTAGTTTTAAATAAGGCAAAAGAGATTTATGAAAGATTAAAAGATAAGTATAGAGTTTATATTGATGACAGAGATATAAGACCTGGAAGAAAGTTTAATGATTGGGAAATAAAGGGAGTGCCTTTGAGAATTGAAATAGGACCAAAAGATATTGAAAATAAAAAAATAACTCTATTTAGAAGAGATACTATGGAGAAGTTTCAAGTAGATGAGTCACAATTAGAAGATGTTATAGAAAAAACTTTAAATAATATTATGGAAAACATTAAAAATATAGCTTGGAAAAAATTTGAAGACTTTATAACGGTTATAGATAATTTAGATACTGATAAAATTAAAGAAATACTTTCTCAAAGAAAGGGAATAATATTAATCCCATTTAATGAAGAAATTTATAATGAAAAACTTGAAGAAAAGGTGGAAGCAACTATTTTAGGAGAAACTGAATATAAAGGAAATAAGTATATTGCAATAGCTAAAACTTATTAATCTATTTTTACATCTATAAAAAATATTTTATATAAAAATATTTTAACTAATAGGTTTCTTTATAACAATTGTGAATTTAATGGAATTTAATATCCATTAATCCTATGTATATCATAAATTATTTAAATCTTAAGATAGGAATACTTAGATTATAAAATTAAGGTGAAAAAATGGAAGCTCTGAAAGGAACGACTACTGTTGGTTTAATTTGTGACGATGCTGTAATATTGGCAACTGATAAAAGAGCATCTTTAGGTAATTTAGTGGCAGATAAGAATGCTAAAAAATTATATAAAATAGATGATTATATTGCAATAACAATTGCTGGTAGCGTTGGAGATGCACAGGCAATAGTTAGAATGTTATCGGCTGAAGCCAGATTATACAAAATGAGAACAGGCAAATATATTTCTCCATTAGCTTGTGCTACCTTGTTAAGTAATATCTTACACTCAAGCAGATACTTCCCTTTTTTAACTCAAATAATTATTGGTGGCTATGACTTGTTACAAGGACCTAAATTATTTTCATTGGATCCATTAGGTGGTATGAATGAAGAAACTAATTTTATTGCCACAGGTTCAGGTTCTCCAATAGCTTATGGGGTTTTAGAGGCAGGATACGAGAAAGATATGTCTGTTGAAGATGGATTAAAATTAGCAGTAAAATCCCTTAAATCAGCTATGGAGAGAGATACCTATTCAGGTAATGGAATATCATTAGCTGTAATAACGAAAGAGGGAGTAAATATATTGGAAGATGACGAAGTTGAAAAAATTTTAACAAACATACAAACAAAATCTAAGAAAAAATCTACAAAAAGAAGTAGAAAGAAAAGTAAATAAGAGAGATTAAATAAATAAAAATTAAAAAAATACTCAAAAATTAAATTTTAAATTAAACTATTTTTATATATTCAAATTTTTAAATTTTTTGTAATATTTATGAAAATTAAATTTCTTTAAAATTTTTATTGTATGGCTTTAAAACAAATATTTTGTTAAAATAAGAATTAAAATAAGAATTTTTAACTCTTACTGGTTTAATCCTTTAACTTATATCATTTTTTGTTATTGATCTGTCGTCGTTATTAAATTTAAAAATTTTAAAATTTTAGGAGGAGGATTATTTTGCCAGCAGAGGAAATTTTAGAAAATATAAAGAAAGAAATAATAAAAAAATCTCCAAAAGAGGCAAAAATAGTCGATGTTCAATTTGAAGGTCCTGAAGTAGTTGTTTATGTAAAAAATCCAGAAATCTTTACGAATGAAATTATAAAAAATCTCGCTAAGGATTTAAGAAAAAGAATTTCTATTAGACCAGATCCTTCTGTTTTAGTGGAGCCAGAAATTGCTAAAAAGAAAATATTAGAGATAGTGCCTGAAGAGGCAGAAATAACAAACTTTGTTTTTGATGCAAATACTGGGGAGGTTATAATAGAATCAAAAAAACCTGGATTAGTTATAGGTAAAGAAGGAAAAACATTAGAAATGATTAAAAAAGCAATAAGATGGGCTCCTAAACCCGTAAGAACTCCACCAATACAATCTGAAACAATTAAAGCGATTAGAGCAACTTTATATAGAGAAAGGGATGAAATTAAAGGAATTTTAAGAAGAATTGGAAGAAGGATACATAGAGATGTCATTGTTAGAGGAGACTACTGGATAAGAGTTTCTTTTTTAGGAGGTGCAAGGGA
Source organism: Methanocaldococcus lauensis (assembly GCF_902827225.1). Classification (NCBI taxonomy): domain Archaea; kingdom Methanobacteriati; phylum Methanobacteriota; class Methanococci; order Methanococcales; family Methanocaldococcaceae; genus Methanocaldococcus; species Methanocaldococcus lauensis. The sequence goes on from NZ_LR792632.1 coordinate 1,208,453, forward strand.
AGTTGGAAGATCTTGCCTGTATGTTCAAACACCAGATACGAGAGTATTAATTGATTGTGGAATTAATGTTGCGTGCGAAGATAAAGCATTTCCTTATTTTGATGCTCCAGAATTTTCAATTGAAGATTTAGACGCTGTTATAGTTACTCATGCCCATTTAGACCATTGTGGCTTTGTTCCAGGATTATTTAGATATGGTTATGACGGTCCTGTATATTGTACAAGGCCCACAAGAGATTTAATGACTTTATTACAAAAAGATTATTTAGAAATAGCTAAAAAAGAAGGAAAAGAAGTTCCATATACATCTAAGGACATAAAAACATGCGTTAAGCATACGATTCCTATTGATTATGGTGTTACAACTGATATCAGCCCTACAATAAAACTAACTTTACATAATGCAGGGCATGTTTTAGGTTCAGCCATAGCTCATTTGCATTTTGGGGAAGGATTGTATAATTTAGCATATACTGGAGATATTAAGTTTGAGACTTCAAGATTATTAGAGCCAGCAGTTTGTCAATTTCCAAGATTAGAGACATTAATTATAGAATCTACTTATGGGGCATATGATGATGTTCTTCCAGAGAGGGAAGTTGCTGAAAGAGAGTTGTTAAAAGTTGTTAGTGAAGTAACAGATAGAGGAGGAAAGGTTTTAATTCCTGTTTTTGGTGTAGGGAGAGCTCAGGAATTGATGTTAGTTTTAGAGGAAGGATACAATCAAGGGATATTCAATGCTCCTGTATACTTAGATGGAATGATTTGGGAGGCAACTGCTATACATACAGCATATCCTGAATATTTATCAAAAGAGATGAGACAAAAAATATTCCACGAGGGGGATAACCCATTCTTATCAGAAGTTTTTAAAAAAGTAGGAAGTACTAATGAAAGAAGGAGAGTTATTGATAGCGACGAACCTTGTATAATATTAGCCACTTCTGGGATGCTAACAGGAGGACCAAGTGTTGAATATCTAAAAAACTTAGCTCCTGACGAGAAAAATGCAATAATATTTGTAGGTTATCAAGCTGAGGGAACTTTAGGTAGAAAGGTTCAGAGAGGTTGGAAGGAAATTCCGATAGTTACAAGAAATGGAAAAACAAAATCAATTCCAATAAATTTACAAGTTTATACTATCGAAGGATTTTCTGGTCATTGTGATAGGAAGCAGTTAATTAAATACATTAGAAAAGTAAAACCATCTCCAGAAAAGGTTATTATGGTTCATGGAGAAGAAAGTAAGTGTTTAGACTTTGCAGATACTGTGAGAAGATTATTTAAAAAACAAACCTATGTTCCAATGAATTTAGATGTAATAAGGGTTAAATAACCATAGCCATAGGGCTCCGCCCTATTGGGATACCCGGGATGCATTGCCTCGCAATGCTCGGCAATGCCTCTTTTTCATAATATCTTTTCTCTCGCTAAAAATTGTTATTTTTTAATTTAGAGGATTTTAATTTAATATTTTTAAATTTTAGGGGATTTTATCCACTTTCGGAGGATCTTCTATTTTGATTAATTTGAATAATTAAGTTTATTAAATTATTGGGATTTTTTTGATATTTTAGTAGTTTATTTTTATCTCTAATTTTCCCCGATGAATAAATTGATATAAAAAATTTTAAGAATTTTTAGGGAAATAAATAAAAATAGAAAAGTTTATATATAAGTTCGGAGGTATATAAATAACAAGGGTTACTGACCCTCCAAACTATAACCCCCCAACAAAGAAGCATAATAAAGTAATTTTAGTCCTTAATCTCAAAAAATTATGCCCTGTCTAAAATCAGACCCCTAAGGGGATGGAAAATTGCAGCAATGAGCTCCTTTTCAGATAATATTGATTCGTCTAAGTCTAAAATCAGACCCCTAAGGGGATGGAAATAAACCACAACCTAAGCAAACCAAACTAAACTTCTTAGATGGTCTAAAATCAGACCCCTAAGGGGATGGAAATAACTTTCCATAAAAATCATTTCCTCTTTACTACCCGTTTTAACTGTTTAAAATCAGACCCCAAAGGGAAAAATGATTTTAATTTAAGAGGCATTGCCGAGCATTGCGAGGCAATGCATCCCGGGTATCCCAATAGGGCGGAGCCCTATGGGTGTAAAATCAGACCCCTAAGGGGATGGAAATTTTTATATATTCTTTTATGTATGTTTTTCTTTCTTCAACATTTATTTTTTATTGTTTTCATTTTTCACACTAATAGTAATCCAAATATTATAAAAATATCCAAAATTAGGGTAATTATAGCATTGATCATAACTATTTTAGTTCCTAACTTGGCTCCAAACAATGAAACATGTAGTGGCAAAGAGTGTTTTACATATCTTGTGGAGAATGTTAATACATTTCCAATAATTAATCCAATTAGAACTTCTTTTGAACTTAAAATATTTTCATTTAAAAAACTTCCAGCCATAACTATTGCGGCTTGAACATTTAAGACTTCAGTTAATGCTAATATTCCAACATTCGGATTTAAATTTAACACACTTATTATTGGCTGAATTAATTTTTCAATATAGTTAAAGAAACCAACTTTGTATAGATATAAAACCAAAGTCATCATAAAAAACATTGTTGGTATAAATCTCTTAGAGAATTTTAATGTTTTTATCAGTGATTTTTTAAAATTCTCTTTTTTATTTAGTTTATTTATTTTTGGAGGTTCATAAAAATCATTTTTTGATATTGAAAAGAGATACAAAAATCCAATTATTGTTTTTATAAATGCCACTCCTAATCTAATTAAAATAAACAATACTCCAGTCCAACCTAATATTGGAATAACTACGGGAATAAAAAAAGTAAATATATGTGATAAAACTGACGGAAATGAGTTAGCTAAAGAGGTTCCTATAAGCTCTTTTTCATTTATTTTATTCTCTTTTAAACCTTCTGCTAAGATAGAATAGCCAACTGTAGGACTAAAAAAACACGCCAATATTGAGGAGATTGAGAGAGGATTTATTTTTAGCCTCTTTAAAAATGGAAATAAATAGTCACTTAGCTTTTTCATTGTTCCAATATTCATAATATAATTTACAATAAACATCGTTAATAATACGATAATAGATATTTTTATTGTATAAAATAGAGAGGTTTCAATGCACTCAAATAACAGTGTGAAATTGAAATACATAATAACCACCGTAATATTTAGATAAACTTAAATTATCCATTTTCACTTGTTTATTATTATTTATTAAACTTACTATTAAATTTATTATTCTCGCTTAAAAAATTTATTTAGTATCTAAAATAGTAAATGTAGCCGTTTGAAACTGTTTAATTTTTCATAGACAAATATAGACATTAATAGATTTTCATTATCTAAAGATTTAGATATAAGTATGTATAAGAAATAGAGATTATACTTGACTCAGATGCGGGAGTGAAATGAAGTCCCTAATAGTTATTATCAAATTTAACCAGTGGGAAGATAATAAAAACCTCAACATGAGCGGAGATCAATGATATACTCTCAATGAATCCAGAGGGACATAGAGTTAATGACTTCCAAGTCCAATATGGCATATTGTGGAGTGTTACAGAAATTAAGAAAATGTTTCGAACCCTACAACAGTCTCTAAGAATTATTTTTTTAAATTATTTTTAATTATATACTTAAATATATAAATTAATATTACGAAATTTGTAAAATTTTATTATTTAAATTGCGAATATGCGTAATTAATTTATTTAATTTTTCAAAAAACAGTTGAGTAATACTTTATAAAAATTTTTCATAACAAGGTATTTATATGAAACGTATAAAATTAAATACCAACAAAATTGTTAATGATTAATAATGATAAATTTGAGTATGAGTTATGGTGATATTGTGAGATTTGAAGGGGATATAAAATCAATGACATCCCAATTATTAAAGTTAAAAAATGTTAAAATCTCTGGAACTATAAAATTTGGGGAAAATATTGAGGAAGATGATGATTGGGAGCCAATGGGACCTACACCAATGCCAAAAATTCCTACATTAAGACATTGGGATTTTAAATTATTGGAGAGATATCCTCCATTCTATATGCCAATTTGTGACTTATGTTGTCTCTGTACCTTTGGAAAGTGTGATTTAAGTAAAGGAAAAAAGGGAGCTTGTGGTTTAAATATAAAGGCTCAGCAGGGAAGGATCGTTTTAATAGCTTGTTGTATTGGAGCAGCGTGTCATACTGGACATAGTAGGCATTTAGTTCATCATCTAATTGAAACATTAGGAAGAGATTATCCAATAAACTTAGGTAATGAAATAGAAGTTGAGGCCCCAATAGCAAGAACAGTAACTGGGATCAAACCAAAGACCTTAGGAGATTTAGAAAAAATTTTAGATTATTGTGAAGAGCAAATAACTCATCTCTTATCAGCAGCACATACTGGACAGGAAGGAGATTATTTAGATTTTGAGAGTAAAGCATTACATGCAGGAATGATTGATGACTTAGCAAGAGAGGCAGGAGATATTGCTCAAATAGTAGCATACAACATGCCAAAAGGAGATGGAGATGCTCCTTTAGTTGAGTTAGGTTTTGGATGTATTGATAAAAGTAAGCCAGTGATTTTGTGTATTGGACATAATGTAGTCCCTGGAAGTTACATATTGGAATATTTGGAAGAGAATAATTTAGAGGATGAAATAGAAGTTTGTGGAATTTGTTGTACAGCCATAGATATAACAAGAGTTTCTGAAAAGCCAAAAATTGTTGGACCATTATCAAGGCAATTAATGTTTGTAAGATGTGGTGTTGCAGATGTTGTTGTAATAGATGAACAGTGTATTAGAACAGATATATTAGAGGAGGTTTTAAAAACTGGAGCTGTGTTGATAGCAACAAACGAAAAAATGTGCTTAGGTTTAGAGGATATATCCCATTTAAGCGAAGATGAAATTATTAGTTATCTGATAAGAAATAGGGCTGGTTTAATATTGGATGAAGAAAAAGTTGGTAAAGTGGCAGTTGAAGTAGCTAAAATTGTTGCTAAAGAAAGAAAAGATAGGAAATCATTGCCAGACTTAAATGAAGTTATAGAGTTGGCAAAACAATGCACTGAGTGTGGTTGGTGTAATAGAAACTGTCCCAATGCATTTAAAGTTAAAGAATCTATGATTTTAGCAAAACAAGGAAATTTTGAAGGATTCATTGATTTATATAAAAAATGTTATGGCTGTGGTAGATGTGAAACTATCTGTCAAAGAAACTTACCAATAGTTAGTATGACTACAAAGGTTGGAGAGGCTTATTACAAAGATTTAAAATTCAAAATAAGGGCTGGTAGAGGACCAATTAAAGATGTAGAAATTAGAAGTGTTGGAGCTCCAATTGTATTTGGAGATATTCCTGGAGTTGTAGCATTTGTTGGTTGTTCAAATCATCCAAATGGAGAGGAGGAAGTTGCTTTAATGGCTAAGGAATTCTTGGAGAGAAAGTATATAGTTGTAGCAACAGGATGTGCGGCAATGGCTATAGGAATGTGGAAAGATAAGGATGGAAAGACATTATATGAAAAATATCCAGGAGAGTTTAGGGCTGGAGGATTAGTAAATTGTGGTTCCTGTCTATCAAACTGTCACATTACTGGAGCGGCTATAAAAATAGCCAACATATTTGCTAAGGTTCCATTAAGAGGAAACTATGCTGAGATTGCCGACTATATATTAAACAAGGTTGGAGCTGTTGGAGTAGCTTGGGGTGCTATGAGTCAAAAGGCTGCGGCAATAGCTACTGGAGTTAATAGATGGGGAATTCCTGTAATTGTAGGACCACATGGGGCTAAATATAGGAGGCTGTATCTAAGCAATGGAGAGAAGTTTAAAGTTAAAGATAAAACCACTGGAGAAATCATGGAAATAGATCCAGTTCCAGAGCATTTAATTGTAACTGCTGAAAATTACAAAGAATGTATCTGTATGATTCCAAAGTTGTGTATGAGACCTAATGATACTCCAAAAGGTAGGGCTAATAAGATTTATCATTATGTAGATCTCTACGAGAAATACTTTGGAAGAATGCCTCCTGACTTAGAGAAATTTGTCAGAACTGAAAAAGACATTCCATTTATGATGAAAGACAAAATAATGAATTATTTAGAAGAAAAAGGATGGAAACCATTTGAGAAATATCCTAAAAATCCAACAATACTTTAAATTTTTTAATAATTTTTAATAAAAATATAATAAAATAATAAAAATAAATTTTTTCTATTGGTGAGATAATGGATGAAAGGTTTGTTCCTTACATTCCAACTGCTGGAAGTAATGTGGCTCATGCTGAGATAACTACTCCAACTCTTGTAAAAATGATGATTAAGAGATCTAAAAAACCTATTCTAATCTTAGGAGAAAATCTCAGCAAAGATGAAATGGAACTTATTGATAAATTTATTGAGAAATATAATTTAAAAGTAATTAAAACTCCTGAAGAGATGAATTTAATGGCTATAATGAAATTTTTAGCAAATAGCAATTATGACTTGGCATTATTTACTGGGATAACTTACTACTATTTGGCTCAAGCAGTAACTCATCTAAAACAGTTTTCAAATGTAGTAACAGTTTCCATAGACAAATATTATCAACCAAATACTTTGTATTCCTTTCCAAATCTTAGTAATGATGAATATATAGATTATTTGAAAAAACTGTTAGAGGGATAAGATGAATCCCAAAATAATTGTTTTAAATCCTGAAATATGCACAAAATGTTATGATTGTATTAATAAATGTAAAGAAATTCATGGAGAAAGTAGAATAAGAAAAGTTAATGGAGTCCCTTTATTCTGTATGCAGTGTGAAAAAGCCCCATGTATGGAAATTTGTCCAGTAGATGCTATTTATCTTAAAGAAAATATTCCAATAGTAAATAAAGAAAAATGTATTGCCTGTGGAATGTGTGCAATTGCATGTCCTATTGGAGCAATATTTATAAAAAATAAGGTGGCTCACAAATGCACACTTTGTTTAGATGTTGATAGGATAACTCCTGCCTGTATAGAGGTTTGTAAAGATAACGCTTTAATATTAGTATCAGACGAAACACTTGACATGTTAAAAGATGAAAAAAGAAAAAAAATATTTGAAGTTTTAAGAAAAAAAGAAGAAAATGAGATTTAAAAAATAAAATGGGTGAAATTATGTTTGATGATATTCCAGTATCCGTAGGTCCGATGAACGAAGGGGAAAGAGTTAGAAGCCCAGATATGTATGTTGAATTAGCAGGACCAAAGAGTTATGGTTTTGAATTGGTTAAAGTTGTAGAAAATGCAGAAGATAAAGTAGAAGTTGTTGGAAAAGATTTGGATGAGATGGAAGAGAAAGGTAGATATCCTTTTGCAATAATTGTTAAAGTTAGTGGAAGTAATTTAGAGGAGGATTTAGAGGGAGTTTTAGAAAGAAGGGTTCATGAATTTATAAACTACATAGAAGGAGTTATGCACCTAAACCAAAGAGACCAGATTTGGATTAGAGTTAATAAAGATTCATTTAATAAAGGTTTAAGATTAAAACATATAGGATATGTTATTCAAAGATTGTTTAAGGCAGAGTTTCCATTTATAGAAAAATGTGATGTAATATTAATAACAGATGCCGAGAAAGTTAAGGAAGAGTTAGAAAAAGCCAGAGAAATTTATAAAAAAAGAGATGAAAAAACAAAATCTATAAGAGATGAGGATGTAGATGTATTTTATGGCTGTGTAATGTGTCAGAGTTTCGCCCCAACTCATGTTTGTATTATAACCCCTGATAGGCCTGCTTTATGTGGAGGAATTAATTATTTAGACGCAAGGGCAGCGGCGAAGATAGATCCTAACGGACCAATATTTGAAGTTCCTAAGGGAGAGTTAATAGATGAAAAATTGGGGATTTATTCAGGAGTAAATGAAGTTGTTAGGGAGAAATCACAAGGAGCTATTGAGGAAGTATCTCTACATAGTGCCTTAGTTAATCCTTGCACATCCTGTGGTTGTTTTGAAGCTGTTGTATTCTACATCCCTGAAGTTGATGGATTTGGAGTAGTCCATAGGGGATTCAAGGGAGAAACCCCAGTGGGCATTCCATTCTCATCTCTTGCAGGACAATGTAGTGGAGGTAAACAGGTTCCTGGATTTTTAGGAGTTTCTATTGCTTACATGATGTCTCCAAAGTTTTTGCAAGGAGATGAGGGATGGGAGAGAATTGTATGGCTACCAAAAGAGTTAAAGGAAAGAGTAAAAGAGGCCATACCAAAAAATTTATATGATAAAATTGCTACCGAAGAAAATGTTTCTAATACTGATGAATTAATTAAATTCTTAAAAGAGAAAGAACATCCATGTATAAAAAGAATAGAAGTTACTGAAACCAAAGTAGAAGAACAAGAAGTTACTGAAATTTCTGAAACAGAAGAGACAGAAGAGAATAAAGAAGTTGAAAGTATAGGAATTCCTACTATGACCTTACCAGGAACTTTTGCAGGACTACCACCAGGGATAAAGATAGTGTTATATAATGCTGTAATTAAGGCAGAGAAAATTGTTATTACTAAGGAAGATTTTAACAAGAAAAAAAATAAATAAACACTCTTTTTCTTTTTTTTACTCCCTTTATATTTATTAATTCAAATTAATCAATAAATAGTAGTATAATAAAAGATGGGAGGCCGGCGGCGTCGCCCCTTTCCCACCAGATGGCAGTACTCGGGGCATCGCTGGGGGGCTTAACTTCCGAGTTCGGTATGGGTTCGGGTGTATCCCCCCCGCTATGACCGCCGTACCTCCCTCAATAAATAGTGCCTTTTTTTAGGCCATGCATAGACCCCCACATCCATTTAGTGTCCGAATACCCCGCCGAGCCCTCGGGCTCTTAGTACCGGCGGGCTGAACGCCTCGGGCAGAGCCCTCGGCGCTTACACCCCCGGCCTATCTACCCCGTCTTCTACGGGTGCCCTCGTCCCCAAAGGGACTGGCCGCCTATTTTCGGGGAGGGTTTCGGGCTTAGATGCCTTCAGCCCTTATCCCTTGGCGCGTAGCTGCCCGGCAATGCCCTGTCGGACAACCGGTAAACCAGAGGCGCCGGCGGCTCGTTCCTCTCGTACTAGAGCCACCTTCCCCTCAGGCGGCCAACACCCCCAGCAGATAGCAACCAACCTGTCTCACGACGGTCTAAACCCAGCTCACGATCCCCTTTAATGGGCGAACAGCCCCACCCTTGGGCCCTGCTGCAGGCCCAGGATGGGAAGAACCGACATCGATGTAGCAAGCCGCGGGGTCGATATGGGCTCTTGCCCGCGACAACTCTGTTATCCCCGGGGTAGCTTTTCTGTTATCCCTGGCCCCCATCGGTGAGGCACAGGGGTTCGCTAGGCCCGGCTTTCGCCTCTTGGTCGGCCTCTGTTACCGACCAAGTCAGGCCGGCTTTTGCCCTTGCACTCCACGGCGGAGTTCTGACCCGCCTGAGCCGACCTTTGGGCCCCCCTGATGCCTTTTCAGGGGGGTGCCGCCCCAGCCAAACTGCCCACCTGCCGGTGTCCCCCTTCACGGGGTTAGGGACATGGCCATGGGTGGGTGGTGTCCCATGGTCGCCTCCACCACCCCCGGAGGGGTGGCTTCGACGGCTCCCACCTACGCTGTGCACCCACGGCCATGCCCCAACGACAGGCTGCAGTAAAGCTCCACGGGGTCTTCGCTTCCCGCTGGGGGTCTCCGGCCTTTGCACCGGAATGGTAGGTTCACCGGGTTCCGGCCCGGGACAGTGGGGGTCTCGTTACGCCATTCATGCAGGTCGGAACTTACCCGACAAGGAATTTCGCTACCTTAAGAGGGTTATAGTTACCCCCGCCGTTTACCGGCGCTTCGCCCGGTTGTACCCGGGTTTCACGTACCGGCACTGGGCAGGCGTCGGCCTTGGTACTCACCCTTACGGGCTAGCCAAGACCTGTGTTTTTATTAAACAGTCGGACCCCCCTGGTCACTGCGACCTGCGGTCCCCTCATTTAGAGAAGACCGCAGGCACCCCTTCTCCCGAAGTTACGGGGCCAATTTGCCGACTTCCCTGGGCCGGATTCCCCCGACACGCCTTAGGATATTCGCCTAGGGGCACCTGTGTCGGTTCTGGGTACGGTCACCGGGGATCCTTGCCAGCTCCCTTTTCACGGGCTCCAGGGCTCAGCCGAACCCTCCTAACGGAGGGCCCATCACGCTTTCGCCCGGTTCTCGCCATTACGGCACTCCCCGGGCTTATGCGCTTGGCCACCCCGACAGGGGTGGTCGGCCTACCCCGAAGCGTCAGGAGCTGGCCTTGCGTTGCCGCACGTACCCCGGTGGCGCGGGAATATTAACCCGCTTCCCTTTCCCCCCAAGGGAATTACCCCGGGGGTTAGGACCGGCTAACTCACAGCTGACGACCGTTGCTGTGAAAACCTTGCCCCTTCGGCGGTGGGGATTCTCACCCCACTTTGCTGTTACTACTGCCGGGATTCTCGTTCCCACGGGGTCCACTCGACCTCACGGCCGAGCTTCTACCCCCGCAGGACGCCCCCCTACCGGATCGCCTTTCGGCGCCCCCGGGTCTCGGCGGCCGGCTTAGCCCCCGTTATCTTCGGGGCCCCTGACCTCGACGGGTGAGCTGTTACGCACTCTTTAAAGGATGGCTGCTTCTAAGCCAACCTCCCCGCTGTCTTAGGCCAGGGACTCCCTTCTCATTTACACTTAGCCGGCACTTAGGGGCCTTAACCCGGGTCCGGGTTGTTCCCCTCTCGGACATACGGCTTACCCGTATGCCCTCACTCGGGGGCTACGGCGATGACGGGTTCGGAGTTGGACAGGGTGCCGAGGGCTCTCGCCCCCTAAACACCCTATCCGTGGCTCTACCCCGCCATCTACCTAACCCCCGGCTAACCTGCGGGTTATTTCGGGGGGAACCAGCTATCTCCGGGCTCGATTGGCTTTTCACCCCTAGACCGGGGTCATAGGAGCACTTTGCACGGTAACACCCCTGCGGGCCTCCACCCCTCTGATGAGGGGCTTCACCCTGCCCCGGCCTAGATCGCCCGGTTTCGGGTCGTACGGGTGTGACTCCAGGCCCTTAAGACCCCGCCCCTCGCCCATAAGGGCTGCGGGCTTGTCGGTTTCCCTACGCCTTCGGGGTTGATCCCCTTAGGCTCGCCACACCCGTACACTCCCCGGCCCGTTTTTCGAAACGGACGGCACGACCCCGGCATGCCACCCCTCGTACTCCTCCCTCACGGGAGTTTCCTTCGGGGTGGTTACCTTTCGGGCCGTGCCATTCCGTGCCCACCTGGTTTCAGGCTCTTTTCACCCCCCGCAAGGGGTGCTTTTCAGCTTTCCCTCACGGTACTAGTTCGCTATCGGTCTCGGGACGTATTTAGGGTTGGAAGCCTAATGTCTCCCAGCTTCCCGCGCGATATCCAACGCGCGGTACTCAGGGACACCCCAAGACCCATACTGGTTACGCCTACGGGGCTTTCACCCTCTATGGCGCCCCATTCCAGGGGACTTCGGCTTCCCAGTATGGGTCTATACTGGGGACCCTGCAACTCCACATCTCCCCGCCCTTACGGGCAGGGATTCGGTTTGCCCTGTGCCGGTTTCGGTCGCCCCTACTCCCGGCATCCCTATTGGTTTCTTTTCCTGCGGGTACTCGGATGTTTCTTTTCCCCGCGTTCCCGCTCCCTAACGGGAGCGCCCCAAATGGGGCAGGAAGTCCCATTCGGGGATCCCGGGTTCCACGGCTGCTTGCGCCTCCCCCGGGCTTATCGCAGCTTGCCACGCCCTTCTTCGGCGCCCCGAGCCGAGCCATCCACCAGGTGGGCTTACGGCCCGGCGGAGTATTCGGATTTCACCAGGATGTGGGAGCCTATGCATGGCCCTCATGTTTTTCGGGCCCTTCACCTACAACCTTTTAAGGTTGCAGGCTGCACATAAAAAAGTGGACCCGGTGGGATTTGAACCCACGGCCTCCGGCTTGCAAGGCCGGCGCTCTCCCAGCTGAGCTACGGGCCCACTTATTCTTATGAGGCAAGCCCACGACTGGGGATTTAGCGCCCCACAGCAACCAGCGAGATGATTTCTCAGGAGGTGATCCAGCCGCAGGTTCCCCTACGGCTACCTTGTTACGACTTCGCCCCCCTCGCTGGACCCAAGTTCGACCCTGCCCTTTCGGACAGGGCCTCACTTGGGCCCAACTCGGGTGGCGTGACGGGCGGTGTGTGCAAGGAGCAGGGACGCATTCACCGCGCCATGGTGAGGCGCGATTACTACGGATTCCGGCTTCACGAGGGCGAGTTACAGCCCTCGATCCGGACTACGACCGGGTTTAGGGGATTTGCTCCCCCTTTCGGGGTCGCATCCCATTGTCCCGGCCATTGTAGCCCGCGTGTAGCCCAGGGGATTCGGGGCATGCGGACCTGTCGTTGCCCGCACCTTCCTCCGGCTTTTCGCCGGCGGTCCCCCATGAGTGCCCCCCTCCCGGAGGAGGGGATAGCAACATGGGGCACGGGTCTCGCTCGTTACCTGACTTAACAGGACGCCTCACGGTACGAGCTGACGACGGCCATGCACCACCTCTCGGCGCGTCTGGCAAGGTCGTCAACCTGGCCTTCATCCTGCCGTCGCCCCTGGTAAGATGCCCGGCGTTGAATCCAATTAAACCGCAGGCTCCACCCGTTGTAGTGCTCCCCCGCCAATTCCTTTAAGTTTCAGTCTTGCGACCGTACTCCCCAGGCGGCGGACTTAACGGCTTCCCTTCGGCACCGCGCCGGCCCGAAGCCGACGCGACACCTAGTCCGCAGAGTTTACAGCCGGGACTACCCGGGTATCTAATCCGGTTTGCTCCCCCGGCCTTCGTCCCTCACCGTCGGACCCGTTCCAGCCGGGCGCCTTCGCCACAGGTGGTCCCCCAGGGATCAACGCATTTCACCGCTACCCCTGGGGTACCCCCGGCCTCTCCCGGTCCCAAGCCCGGCAGTATCTCTGCCAGCCCTGCGGTTGAGCCGCAGGATTTAAGCAGAGACTTACCGGGCCGGCTACGGACGCTTTAGGCCCAATAACAGTGGCCACCACTCGGGCCGCCGGTATTACCGCGGCTGCTGGCACCGGTCTTGCCCAGCCCTTATTCCCGGAGCTGTTTACACTCCGGAAAAGCCCACGCGGAGCGTGGGCACTCGGGGTCCCCCCGTCGCGCTTTCGCGCATTGCGGAGGTTTCGCGCCTGCTGCGCCCCGTAGGGCCTGGACCCGTGTCTCAGTGTCCATCTCCGGGCTCCCCCTCTCAGGGCCCGTACGGATCGTAGGCTTGGTGGGCCGTTACCCCACCAACTACCTAATCCGCCGCAGCCCCATCCTCGGGCGGCCGCAAGGCCTTTCGGGGAGGGATCATTCCAGACCTCCTCCCCTATGGGGGATTAGCCTCAGTTTCCCGAGGTTATCCCCCACCCGAGGGTAGGTTAGCCACGTGTTACTGAGCCGTGCGCCGGTGCTCCCCGAAGGGAGCCCCATGACTCGCATGGCTTAGTCGGACCCCGATAGCAGTGGCCTCCGGCAGGATCAACCGGAATTAAGTTAGGAGTACGGTCGCAAGAAAGGATAAACCTTTCTTGCGGCTGGTTGCTGTGGGGTTTCACCACCCCAGTCGTGGGCTTGCCTCAGCCCCGACCCTCCCAGATCGGGGACGCATCTCCTATCGCACCTAATACCCTAACATCGTCATATGTATCGTTTTTAGGTTCAAAACAATTAGGGAAAAAGACTATATTATAGATAACTAAATATACAATAACAAAATTTAGTGGTGGTAAATATGTCAGAAATTGAGGCAATTAGTAAAGATAATATAAATATTAAGGTTGGAGATTATGTCGTATATGTAAATACAGGAACTAAAGGAAGAGTTGTAGATATAAGAAAAGATGAAGAAGGAAATATTTGGGTTTTGTTAGATAATAACTTAATGTATAGACCTCATTTATTAAGAGTTATTGAAAAATATAAAATTACTGAAAGAAAAGAAGATATTGAAGATGTTGTGAAAGAAATTGAAAAAGAAGAATTAGAAACTGAAAAATTAAGTGATATGGATTTTGGAGATGCATGTGGTGCAGGATAAAAACATAAAACTGACTTTTTATTATTTTTTATGGTGAGTTAAAATGCTTACAGATTTTGAAGAACTTTCAAGAATAGAAAGAGCAAGAAAAATTATTTTAGATATCTTAAAAAAGGAAGGTAGGGAGGCGTTATATGATTTAAGTGGGTTATCTGGTGGTTTTTTAATAGAGAAAGAAGATATAAACTTGTTAAATACTTATATTGGTTCTTCTTATTTCTCTGAAAAAGTTAATAAATATGGATTACAACACTTAGGTGGAGATAAAAAAGAGGACAAATGTGTTGCTTTTAATAGAACATCCTCTGCAATTTTAGCAACAATATTAGCATTAAAACCTAAAAAAGTTGTTCATTATCTGCCAGAACTTCCCGGACATCCTTCAATAGAGAGAAGTTGCAAACTTATTAATGCTGAGTATTATGAATCATCTAATGTTGATGATATTATAAATAAAATAGACAAAGATTGCTTAGTTATTATTACAGGCTCTACTATGGATTTAAAAGTTATAGATATTGAAGATTTTAAAAAAGTTGTTAATATTTCTAAAGATAAAGGGGCAATAGTGTTCGTTGATGATGCTTCAGGAGCAAGAGTTAGATTACTATATAATCAACCTCCTGCATTAAAATTGGGAGCAGATTTAGTAGTAACAAGCACAGATAAACTTATGGAGGGTCCAAGAGGAGGATTATTGGCAGGGAGAAAAGATTTAGTAGATAAGATATATATTGAAGGAACAAAATTTGGTTTAGAGGCTCAACCCCCATTAATGGCAGGAATATATAGAGCTTTAAAAAGCTTTAATTTAGAAAGATTAAAAAAAGCATTTGAGAGAAGTAAGAAATTTGATTTATCTAAAATTTTAGCATTAAATGAAGAACTTAAAAAAATTGACAAAAATATTGAAATTATATGCGAAAAAACTCCAACAGGATTTGTAATAAAAAGAGTGCATAAAGATGATAATATAAATATTAAAAAACTTGTAGAAATTGGATTTAACTTATTGGAGAAGTATAGAATTATAACCATTACCGTAGCAGGAATGCCAGGAGCTAGTAAGAGTATAAGGATTGATTTAACATCAAAAGATGCTGAAAGAGTTAGTGATGAATATATAATAAACGCAATAGTGGATTCAATAAAATCTTCTTTTTATAAATCCTTATAACTTATGAGTTGAGAATATCTAACAACTTCATCCATAGCTTTTAAAGTCATAGGTATTTCATTCTCTTTCAATAAAACTAATGGATTTATTCCTCCAATTGTTACTATACCACACATATCTTTATTTACATTGATTCCATAAAGCTCATTATTTGGTTCTCCCACAGCATCAATACCATTCCATTTTAATTTATCTAAAACAATCTCTAATTTATCTCTCGCTACTCTATGAACTTCTCTAAAACCTGCTAAAAATATGGTTTCACAATCAACTCTGTTAAAGAAAACTTCATGTGGATCTAATGATGAACCATCATACCCAATTATATCAATAAATCTCTTTTTATCTTCAACAATCTCTAAAATTCCTCCATATCTTGGAATTACAGGAATTGAATATCTTAAAAATATACCATCTAAGGTTACTGCACATATCGTTTGAATCTTTACTTTATCTTTTTCTTCAACTATTCCCAATCTGTCAGAGATTCCCAAGCCCTTTTTATAACCCTCCTTTAATAAATCTAACGCTTCATCAAGATACTTTTTATCAATATATGATGTATTAACTATAACATCTCCATCTTTCTCATCTACATCATAAGAAACCTTAGCCATTGCATTGAACATTTTAGAAACTACTGTCTTTATTCTAACATTTGACTTTTTATTTACTATTTCTCTTGGAATCTTCTTAAATTTGTGGAGAGATTCTAACCTAACAGTTGAAGACATTGGATATAGTTCTACATAGTAGTTATTTTCAACAAAAGGAGCTATTGGAGTTAAACCACCAATTAAAGCAACTCCAACCTTATCATCTCCAACATCTAATCCTAAAACATTGTCAGTTCCATAACTAATTACACACTTTAACTCATCCTTTTCTAAGATACTTTTAAATCTCTCTAAGAATTCAACTCCAAATACTCTAAAATTTGCTGGTAGATAACCTTCTCCATTTTCTATAATACCCATAACATCTGTTTTTTTCGTTTCAATAAAGACACTTAAAGGATCTACTGATGTGGAAACATATTTTATAACCTCTTTAAACTCAACTGGCTTTCCATCTTCATACTTAACAATTCCACCACACTCGTGAAGTGGAAATATTCCATTTTGTAATAGAATATTGTCAAAATTTAAAGAACATAGAGTAGTAATTTCAGCATATTTCTCTCTATCCATAATACCTACTCTATCCCCAACAGATAGTCCAGATTCATAAACACTTTTTATTATATTCAAAACATCATTAAAATCAGCATATACATGGAATCTATTCACTACAACATATCCAAATCTATAATTTGCAGAGATCATCTTTTCTAATATATTTGAGTAAATACTACCCAATCTATAAAGTATATTTGCCTTTTCCAATTCTTCTAATCCTTTCTCTGTTATAACTCTACCAGCATAGCCTACTTTTTTTGTTAATTTCATACTATCTAATAATTTTAAATGATACCTAACTGCCCTCTCCCCTATTTTATATCCTCTTTTATTAAGTTCTTTGGCTATAATTTTAGCTCCTACAGGCTCTTTTGATTTGGATAAAATATCTAAAATTTCAATTAGTTTTCTATCAAGATCTGCCATTATATCACCAAAGTATATAAAATAAAAGTTAAAAAGTGAAAATTAAATAAAATTAACTATAACTTATCTAACCTTTCTTTTAACAACTCAATAACTTTTTTTGGATCTGCTCTACCTCTTGTTAATCTCATAACCTGCCCCATTAAGAAGTTTAGGGCCTCTTTTTTTCCACTTAAGTAGTCATTAACTGCTTGAGGATTATTTTTAATAGCCTCTTCAACTGCTTTTATTAAGGCATCTTCATCTTTAATCACAGTTAATCCAAGTTCTTCAACTATTTGCTTAGGTGTCTTTTTTCCTCTATTGATAACCAATAAATCGACGATTTCCTTAGCTATCTTTTGAGAAATAGTTCCATCTTTAATTAACTTTATTAACTCAACTATATGCTCTGCCTTAACTCCACTTTCGTATAAATCTACTTTGTGATACTGCAAACTTCTTTTCAACTCATTTCTAATCCAAGTAACTGCTAAATCAACATTTTCTTTATCAACACCCAAAGATTTAACAACTTCCTCAAACATCTCAGCCATATCTAAGTCAGAAACTAGTACCTTAGCATCTTCCTCATCTATACCATATTCTTCAATAAATCTCTTCTTCTTAGCTAATGGGGTTTCTGGCATCTCTTCCTCTATTTTTTTAACCCACTCTTCAGAAATAACTATTGGCTGAATATCAGGATCTGGGATATATCTGTAATCCTCAGCCGTTTCTTTACTCCTCATTGCCTTAGTTATCATCTGACTTTCTAAGAAAGCCCTTGTTTCTCTCTTAACAACTCCCCCTCTCTTAATAATATTTTTTTGTCTAATTATTTCATATTTTAAAACCTTATATACTCCTTTAATTGAGTTAATGTTTTTAACTTCAACTCTATTTCCTTGAACGCCCATGTATTCAATTGAAATATTAACATCAGCCCTCATTGTCCCTTCTCCTCTTAAGCATCCAAGGTATCTAAACAAAGTCATTAATTGCTTTAAAAACTCTCTTGCCTCTTCTGGACTCTTTATATCTGGCTCTGTAACTATTTCTATTAAAGGAGTCCCACTTCTATTATAATCAACAATTCCAAAACTTGGATTATACTGCCCTGGATCCTCTTCTAAATGAACCTCAGATATTCTAATACCCATAAATTCTCCATTTACCCCTATAGGTGTAGATGTTCTCTGATACCCAGAAGGTAAGTCAGGGTAGTCATAATGCTTTCTCTGGAAGTAAATATCTCTATCAGTTACTATCTCACATCCAAGCATCTTTGCAACCATTATGGCAATTTCAATTGCCCTTTTGTTTGGAGGTAGTGGTTTAGCCCCAGGTAATCCAACACAAACTGGACAAATGTTGGTGTTTGGCTCAGCATCTAAATAATTTGTTGAACAGTTACAAAATAACTTTGACTTTGTATCAATTTGAACGTGTATTTCTAACCCACATTTCATTTTTACATCGTCATCCATTTTTTCACCAAACGAAATAATTAAATATTATTATGTTTAAGTTGTAATTTAAATTAGATCTAACTTAATTAATTAACTTTTAGGTTTTAAGACTTTAGGACCTCTTGCCAATGCTGTTAAACCAGTTCTTGCCATTTCTTTAATACCCAAGGGTCTAACTAATTCTATAAATGCATTTATCTTATCTTCACTACCAGTTATCTCAACAATCATAGATTCTGGACTTAAATCAACAATATTTCCTCTAAATATACTTGTATATTGAATAATTTGGGATTTGGCACTTTCTGTTGGTGCATATATTTTTATTAGACATAACTCTCTCTGAACAGATTTTTTCTCTTCCAACTCACTAACCTTAATAACATCAATTAACTTATTAAGTTGTTTAACAACCTGCTCTAATATTTTATCATCACCATTAACTACAATAGTTACTCTTGAAATCTGAGGATTTTCAGTAGTTCCAACAGAAATACTTGAAATATTAAACCCTCTCCTTGTAAATAACCCTGAAATTCTTTGTAATACCCCAGGCTTATTTAAAACTAATGCGGAAATAACATGCCTATGTTCCATTATATCCACCAAATGTTTTTATTTACGATTAATAACAGTAAAATTTAAATATTCAAAAATAGATTTAAGATTAATAGATTATGTCCTGTTTTATTTATCTTAGTGATTAGGATGTAGGGCTATTTTAATCCTTTTTCTTTTTACAGTTATTGGGTGTAATTTAAAATTACTTACAATTAGTTATATATAATTTTTTGGGATGGTGAATATGGTTTTATTAAAGTTTCATGGAGGTTGCCAACAGATAGGAATGAGTTGTGTAGAGATAGAAACACAAGAAAGAAGAATATTGTTAGATTGCGGAATGTCTCCAGATAATAACAGCATTCCACAAATAGATGACAAAAATATAGATGCAGTTATAGTTTCTCATGCGCATCTTGACCACTGTGGAGCTATTCCTTTTTACAAATTTAAAAAAATTTATTGCACACATCCAACGGCAGATTTAATGTACCTCACATGGAAAGATACATTAAATTTAACTAAATCATTTAAAGAGGAAGATATTCAGTATGCTATGGAAAGTATTGAGACATTAAACTATTATGAAGAAAAAAAGATAAGTGAAAATATAAAATTTAAATTTTACAATGCAGGACATATATTAGGTAGTGCGTCAATATACTTAGAAGTCGATGGAAAAAAAATTCTATATACTGGAGATATTAATGAGGGTCCTTCAAGAACTTTACTACCAGCAGATACTGACATTGATGAGATAGATGTTTTAATTATAGAGTCAACTTATGGCTCTCCATTGGATATAAAGCCATCAAGAAAAACTTTAGAAAAGCAGTTAATTGAAGAAATCTCAGAAACTATAGAAAATGGTGGAAAAGTTATTATTCCAGTGTTTGCCATTGGAAGGGCTCAAGAGATACTTTTAATAATAAACAACTATATGAGAAGCGGAAAGTTAAAAAATGTTCCTATATATACAGATGGTTCTTTAATTCACGCAACATCTGTTTATTTAAGCTATGTAAATTGGTTAAATCCAAAAGTAAAAAATATGATTGAATCTGGAATTAACCCATTTGGAGATGTAAAAAAAGCAGATGAAAAATTAGTATTTAATAAAAATGAGCCATGCATAATTGTTTCCACATCAGGAATGGTTCAGGGTGGGCCAATATTAAAATATTTAAAATTATTAAAAGACCCAAAAAATAAGATTATATTGACTGGCTATCAGGCTGAAGGGACATTAGGTAGAGCTTTAGAAGAAGGCGTTAAAGAAATTCAGCCATTTAAAAATAAAATCCCTGTAAGAGGGAATGTAGTTAAAATAGAATTCTCTGCCCATGGTGACTACAACTCATTAGTAAGATACATAAAAAAGATTCCTAAGCCAGAAAAGGCTATAGTTATGCATGGAGAAAGGTATCAGTCATTATCGTTTGCTATGACTATTTGGAAAACTTTAAAGATTCCTACATATGTCCCTGTCAAAGGAACTATTTTACCTATTTGAATATTTAACTTGTTATTAACATATTTTCACTATAAGATTCCTTTTCTGGATAGTCTATTGTTTTAAAATCTGAGAAATATTTTTTAAGTACATTACATGTTTTTTTAAGGATTTCTTTTTCATCAACTATTTCAAGCATAACTTTTGACTCTATTATAATGTATATCATCTCACCACATAGTTTTATAGGATATATATAGATATATTTATCTTTTCTTTGTAATATTATTTTTCTAATATCGTTGTAAAATTTTTTGACATATTCGAATATTCCAAGACATACTGCTCCTGCATTTTCAGCATCTTTTAATGTAGAAGCAATAATTAATCCCTCGTTATTAACAACAATAATATCCCCTACATCATATGTTAAAGCAATTTCTACTAAATCAAACTCTTTAGAGAATTCTTTATTTTCTGTATCCATATAAGTTTTTAATTCTTTAAGATTTTCAATAATTTCCATTTCAATAAGTTTATATGTTTTTCTTTTTTCACGCTCTCTATACATATAAATTCCTACTCCTTTAAGTACTCCCACTATAAAAAGAAGTAAAAATATTATCATACCCTCCATATTCAGACCTCTTAATATTTGTTTTTATTATTGATTATAAACAATTATATATAAATTTATAACATATTAAAATTATATCAATGATTATATATAAATATAATTACTCAATGTTAATTGATATCCTAGATGTATATTTTGCTAAATGTTTCTTAATAACATTATCAATTTCAAATTTAATTAGGGAAGGATCTACATTTTTTTTAATAATTCCTAAAATTTTCTTTCTTTTCACATTAATATCGCCATATATTAAGTATCTTCCATTTTCCCATTTGAGATTTATCTCAGGTTTAATATCTTCAACTCCATCAATATTTTTAATTTTTTCAATCATTTCTTTTTCAATTATTTCTTTTAATTCTTGTAGCTCTTCATTATTAGGTTTTATTAAATCTTCAATTACTGCTTCAATCCAGCTGTCATCTGGCTCAGATATTCCCAATTTTTTTAGTAATTCTTCTCTAGATATATCTACATTCTCTTCATAGCTTAATGATATTGACTCCACATTATCAGTTTTTTCTTCGATAACATCTTCTTTTAATTCATTATCAATTTTCATATTTGGATACTCTTCTAATAGGACATTTACTTTTTTCTCATCATATTCATAAACTTCAATTACTGAATTTTCATCATTTAATAATGATCCTATTTTATAGCAAGCTTCTTTACCAAATAAAACGCCATTTTTAGATTCATACGCAGCAGCTAATGGTTTATTTCCATAGTATATTACATATCCAGTTTCAAAATTATTATTAACTTTCCTGTATACATATATAAGAATATATTTATTTTCTTCCAAATATTTTTCAAAATCTCTAACATTTGCTGCAATAAAGTTACCCAATGGTATAGTTATTTTTGTTTGTATATATTTTTCTTCCTTATGATCACTTTTTTCTTTTTTATTTTTGTCATCTTTTTTTACAAATATTTCTGGACATAACCACTTCATTAAATTTAATTTATCTTTATTATATTTATAAATTTCAATAACTTTATTTTCTTTATTTAAAAGTTCTAAAACTTTAACTTTTCCTTCAGTTCCAAAAACTTCCTCCATAAGATTATCAGTATAGTAATAACCAATTATTTCTCCGTCTTCTACAAAAATGTAACCTTCATGTAACTTATTATTTTCTTTTAGCATAACAAGAATATATCCTCTATCCAACTCTTTTACAAGATCTTCTAAATTTCCATCAGTTAGTGTTTTTATATATTCACCTTCTACTATTTTTATCATGATTTCCCTCTATTTAAAGTTACTATATATAATTAATAATTATAACAAACCTTATATTATAGATTTTTCATAAATAATTTTAGCAATTAAACCTGCAAAAACTCCTGCTCCAAAACCATTGTCTATATTAACAACTGCCAACCCTGGAGAGCACGTGTGAAGCATAGTTAATAGAGGAGTAATTTTTATTCCATAAGATGTTGATGTAGGAACTCCAATAACTGGAATATCTACTAAAGAAGATACTATAGAGGGAAGAGCCCCTTCCATTCCAGCAACAACTATAATACAGCAAACTTCATTATTAATCATTCTTTTTAATGTTGGAAATAATCTATGAATTCCAGCAATGCCTACATCATAAGATATTATTACCTCAACTCCCATTACTTCTAAGGTTTCTTTAGCTTCTTCAGCTATAGGAATATCAGAAGTTCCAGCGGTTATTACTCCAACCTTACCTATTTTTTTTATAGTATAGTTTTTATCTTTTATTATTAATGTTTTAGCCTTTTTATTAATCTTTATGTGATAGTTTTTTAAATCATATTTCCTAATTTCGTCACTAAGTTTTTCTATATTATCTATTTTTGTTGCTAATGCAATCCCATTTTTTTCAGCAAGTTTTAATACTGCCCCTATTATTTCATTAATTTCTTTGCCTTTTCCATAAACAACCTCTGGAACTCCTGTTCTATACTTCCTATTAACATCTAGCTTTAATGAGTTTTCAATTTCTTCAAAATAGTTAAGTTTTATTTGTTTTTCAACATCTTCCAAACTTATTTTACCATTTTTAAAATCTAAAAGTAGCTGTCTTAAATCTAAACCCATGTTAAATCCCTCAAAATTAAACTCTTTCAACATCTATTCCTTTATTTTTAAAGAATTCCATATATCTTTTTTTATCTTCTCCTCTACAACCTTTCCAATCTATAAGAACCTTATCTACTTCCATTTTATTAACAAGTTGATTTAAGACATCTTCGGAAACTGATGCATACTTTGGAATCAAGTAGCCGAAGTAATATTTATCATACTCTAAGGCAAGTTTTGTAAATTTAGGAGCATAATGTCCTCCACCAAATCCTATGACTTTTAATCTATCTTCATAATCTCTATTTTTTATCATCTCAATAGTTTCTAAAACTGACTTGGCTATAATTTCCCCAGCCTCCTTTAAAACCCATTCTTTTTCACTACTACCTATTTCAACAAATACTGTTGGGGCATTTAAATCAGTTGGTGAGTGATGGACTACTTCAAAAGAGACATCAAATTTAGAGATTTTATTATTTTCATAATATATATTGTAGTTTTTGTAAATATTTTTCAATAAAAGTGTGTTTAAAATAGCATCACATGGACAAACTTCTTTAGGATTTCCACCAAAATCATTATTTTCTGTTAAATTTCCTGGAGTATGGACTGTTAGAGATGGCTGATTTGCTTTACTTCTATGCTTTGATAAAAATATGTAGTAATCAGCATCCTCCAAATCTGAACTTTTTAATTCCAACAACTCTTTATCAGTTTCAAAAATATCAAAATACTCTTTTAAATGACTGGCTATGTTTTTACTTGCCAAATCTTTATTTGAAGATATTAATAAAAATTTCATAGTTATCCCTCTCTTATATGTCCCAATATATGCCCAGTTTCTTCTTTTATTATTTTTAATGCAGTTTTACAGGCATTTACTGAACCAGGAAGTGCATATATAATTTTTCCTTTATAAATTCCAGCCATCGCCCTTGATAGCATAGATGAAAATCCTACTTCTTCATAACTTAACTTTTGAAATAAAATTTTAAAGCCATCAATTTCTTTTTCTATAATTTCTTTTAGAGCATCAACAGTAACATCTCTCTTCGCTATTCCTGTTCCACCAGTTAAAACGATACAATCTACATCAAACGATTCAGTAATATGTTCAATTATTCCCTTAATCATATTTTTATTGTCTGGGATTATAGTGTATATTTCAGCGTTTAACTCTTTTTTTAATAAATTTCCAGATACATCACTTACATCTTTGCCCATAATTAAATTATTATATCTACTATCACTTACTGTAACTACAGCATATTTTATATTTTCAATTCTTTTATGCATAGTTTCACCATACTACTAATAAATTATGCAAATATACAAATATAATGGAGCATAAAAATATAGCAAAAACATAATAAATAATAAGAAAAAATTAAAAAGAAATAAAATATTAAAAAACAAAAATTATTTTCTTATTTTTTTAATGCCAATTTAATATCTTCGACTTTAACGGTTTTTCTCTTAGCATGCTTAGCTAAATCAACTGCCTCTCTTGCGATTTCTAAAGCAATTTCTTCAACAGCCTCTGCCAAGTATTCTGCAGCAGCTCTACTTACTCTCTCTGCTCCTGCCTTCTTCAATATTCTTTCAAATGGTGCTACTGGTAACTCTCCCATTATATCACCTCAAAATTTTATAAGAGTTTTTATTAAATTTGCAGTATTTAAAATTTTCGGTTTATGGTGACTATTGGAAAAGGGATGACATTATAATACTTCTTTAGTGATTTTACAAATTGTTTAAATAATCTAATTCTTTAAGAATTTAGATATGTTTATATAAGTTTAACCTTCTCTTTAATTTTTTTAATTTCTTCTATTTTAGCAATAGTTTTTGGATGCTTTGGGAGATAAGGACATTTTATTTCTTTTTCAGTTGATATATCATAAGTTTCAATATCTTTGGCAATTTTTACAATATCATCTTTATCAAAACCAATTAAAGGTCTCAAAGTTAAATAATTTATTACATCATCAATAACTTTAAGGTTTTTTAATGTTTGTGAAGCTACTTGTCCTAAATTATCTCCAGTAACTATAGCATTGCAACCTAAGTATTTAGCATACTTTTCTGCAATTTTTAACATCTTTCTTTTACAAAATATGCATGTATAGTTTTCCTTTTTAATGCTCTTTAACTTTTCTACTATATCTTCAATGTCTTTTTTGTAGTCATAGACAACAAATTCTAATTGAGTGTCGTAATCACTTAAAACCTCGACAATTTTTCTAACTTTGTTTAAAGATTCTTCATTCATCTTCAAGTGTAATAATACTACATTACAACCTCTTCTAATCATCATAAATGCCGCTACTGGACTGTCTATACCATCAGAGATTAAACATAAAACTTTTCCTTGACTACCTACTGGCAATCCTCCAAATCCTTCATACTTTTCTGTAAATAAATAGGCATTATCTTTTAAAATCTCAATTCCTAAAACAATGTCTGGATTAGTTAGATCTACTTCCAATCCAAGTTTTTCGACTATTGCCTCTCCAACTATTCTATTAACTTCTGGAGATGTGTATGGAAAACTTTTGTTACTTCTCTTAGTTTTAACAGCAAAGGTTATTTTTTCTTTATTAATCTCTTTTAATTTCTTCCTTATTATTTGAACTGCATAATTAACAATTTCGTTAATGTTTAAAGGACACACATAAACAGGGCTATATGAAACAATGCCCGGAACTTTTTTTAATAATTTTATTGCTAATTCCTCCTTACCTTTTGTATTTACTTTAACTAACAATCTCCAATGCAGTATTTTAACATCTACATCAATTTCATACTTTCTAAATAATTTTATAATGTTTTTTCTTAAAATTTCTATTAAATTTTTTCTTATAACTTCAGATTTTAATCCAATCTCCCCATATCTAACTAAGATTTCCATAATTTCACCTAAAATTAAGCCCTCTCATCTTTTGCGTATGCAATTATTCCATTTATTATAGAAACTGCCACAGGAGTTCCTCCTTTTGGGCCTATAGTTGTTATATTTGGAATATCTAACTTCCTAAGATTTTCCTTAGATTCTGACGCTTGGACAAAACCAACAGGAACGCCAATAACTAATTTTGGCTTTATATTTTCCTCTTTAATTAATCTTATTACTTCAAATAGTGCAGTTGGAGAATTTCCTATAACAACAATTCCTCCATCTATTAAATCTTTGGCAAACCTCATTGATGCCATAGCCCTTGTAATTCCTTCTTTTTTAGCAACATCATAAACTTTTGGATGATCTATATAGCAATGAACATTATCATACCTTATTCCAACTTTAATCATATTCACATCAGTAACTATTGGAGTTTTGTTTTTTATTGCTTTAATTCCACTCTCTATTGGATTATTTTTAAAAACTAAAAGTTTTGCGTATTCTGGATCTGCAGTAGCATGAACTACCCTCTCAATAATTCCTAATTCTTTCTCATTAAATTGATTTATTTTATCTCCTAAAACTTCTTTTATTTTTTTTCTAACGATTTCTCTTGATTTATTAGCAATGTTTAAGCCATCTTTTGATATTGCCCCCATAAAATCCACAATAACCACCATTAAAAAGTAAAAAATAGATTGAAAATAAAATAATGGAAAAATTTATTTAATATTCTTTATTTCTTAAAGTTTTTATAACGTTATCTACAATTTCTGGAGCCAATCCAATATATGTTTTTGGATCCATCAATTTTTCTATTTCTTCTTTTGTTAAATACTTCATAACATCCTCATCCTCTAATAATACCTCTTTTAAATGTCTATCTTCTTCATACGCCTTCATCGCACATCTTCTAACGACTTCATGAGCTGTCTGCCTTCCCATTCCTCTTTTAGCTAACTCAATCATTATTCTCTCAGCCATTATTAGCCCTTTTGTTAATTCCAAGTTTTTCTCAACATTTTTTATATTAACTTTTAGTTTTTTAATTCCTTTAATTGCTAATGTTAAAGTGTGATCTGTCAAAACGCAAACCTCTGCAAATATGCATCTTTCAGATGATGAATTTGTTAAATCTCTCTCTTCCCATAAAGGAATATTGTCCATTTCTGCAATACATAAGGATTTTATAACCCTTGATAAACCACAAATTTGTTCAAAAGTTATGGGGTTTCTTTTATGTGGCATTGTCGATGAACCTGTCTGCTTTGTTGGGTCAAATTCTTCCTCTAATTCTCCTATCTCAGTTCTTTGCATGTTTCTAACTGTAACTCCAATTTTATTTAAAGTTTGAGCAATTAAAGCTAATAAAAATACAAATTCAGCATGTCTATCTCTCTGTATAACCTGATTTGAAATTAAAACTGGCTCTAGGCCCAAGATTTCTGCAACTCTCTTATGGACTTCTAAACCTTTATCTCCCATTGCAGCCATTGTTCCTACTGCCCCAGTTATCATAGAAACGCATATTCTTTTCTTAGCCTCATTTAACCTCTCTAAGTGTCTGTCAATCTCAGCAGCCCATAAAGCAAATCTCATACCATAAGTTGTTGGAATTGCATGCTGTCCATGAGTTCTACCAACGCAGACTGTATATTTATGCTCTTCTGCCTTATTTAGTAAAATATCTCTTAACTCCTTTAATTTTTTTTCTATAATTTCTATAGACTCTTTTATTAGTAAAGAATTGGCAGTATCTACAATATCATTTGATGTAGCTCCAAAGTGTATATACTCTCCAGCATTTCCTTCGCAAACCTCTGCCAATGCTCTAATTATCGCTACAACATCGTGCTTTGTTTCTTTTTCAATTTCTTTAACTCTTTCTAACTTTACATATTTTGTAGATGCCTTTCTATTTATTTCCTCTGCCGCTTCTTTTGGAATTAAACCAAGTTCTGCTTGAGCCTTTGCTAATGCTGCTTCAACTTTTAACATTTTTTCTAATTTGTTTTCTTCTTCCCAAATTCTTCTCATTTCTGGAGTACCATATCTATAATCAATTGGATGTACTGCCATTTTTTCACCAACAATTGTTTTATTCCACAGAGAATTCTTCAATTGGTATATTCCATTAATATTTTTTAGTTTTTATTTTCTCTTTGGTTAAATAACCATAGAGGTAGAGTCTCCCATAGGTGTAAAATTAGACTGTTTAGAATGAAACAAATAGGAAAAAGGAATGTAAACCACCAATAAACATATAATATGTTATTTTACTATAAATTGATGCTAAGGAACTCTGCTTTAATGAATTCAGATGAAAACTTTCAGATTTCATTAATCTCCATGCGAAGCAAGGAGATAGGGGAGGAGGATAGAGACTTATTTTATGGATATAGTCCTATATAATATTATTATGGAGTTGAAATCTCCACCAAAGAAATTCTACCATCTATAGACAGCCAGAAAGGTGTCTAAGTTGGGAGTAACGAGAGTTTTAACGATAAATCTAACGAGAAAATTAACTGACGAACAATGGATTATCTTAAACCATTTAACTTATTCCTCATCAAAATTATGGAATGTATCTTAGCGTAGTCTCGAATCCTGAGATGGACAGGAATAGAGGGTTTGGCAACCCATGGGAAGTGAGGATTATTTCTTCGCTCTTCTAAAAAACCTCCACTTTAGGCTGGAAGACATCATTCTTTTAAATAATATGCCATATTTTTTTCATCCAATATTATTCCCTTTTTCCACTTTACAAATAAGTAATATTTATCTTTTTTATCATCTGACAGTTCTTTTTCTATTCTTTTAGCTATAATTCTTATAGGGTCTTTACCCACTCTTTCCTTAAAATCTTCAAAACTTTCAAATTTTTTTGCTTCTCTCTCTTCAATTATTTTCCACATGTATTTTGTCTTAATTTCAGGTAATAGCTCCAATGTATGTAATTTTGTAGTAATTGGCGGGCATTCATTTAAAAATCTTATAAATCTTGGTTCCTGCATCTTTACAGCTTCCATAATAACATATAATAGTTCTGCCTTAGCAGTTGGTGTTAAATGATCATATTTTATCATTCTTCTTACATGGTCTATTTTGTCTCTTTTTCCTCTACCAATATAGACTCTTTCACCCAATTGAATATCAACATCAGGCTTTGGAATCATCTCCATTAATAAAAATTGATATTCGCCAAGTCCTTGAACAATAGGCTCGTCAGGTTTATCTGGATAACCATAAGGTAGATAATCTAAAACCCATGCATAGTTTTCAAATTTTTGTGGCTTGTTTTTTTTAGGAAATCTCATTTCTTTTTTATATTGTCCTCTAACCATAAAATTTCACCCTTTATTTAAATCTATGAATTAAAATTTGCAATAAAAAAATTAAAGGTATTTTTTAACAGTGTTTAGAATTTCTTCAGCATTTTCTGGAAGGTCTCTTTTGTAGTATATTGCCTTCAAATCATCTATATCTTCAGGTAAAATATCTGCTATTTTCACTGCTGTCTTTTCATCTACTCCTAATGATTTTAATTCTTCAACTAATTTTTTTGCGGCCTCTTTATCTAACTTAGTAAATTTTTGTAAATAATCTAATGCACATCCTTGTTCATAAGACAGTTCTCCAATTTGTGCCCTTTCATTCATAATTTCTAATGCCTCAGAGATCGTTACATATCTCTCTCTTAAAATTTTTTTACCAATCATTCTCTCCCTCTTTTTTAAAATATCAATATAATAAATTACAAAAACAAAACGACGACAACTAAAAATATAAAAATGTAAAGATATTACTATTAAAAAATCAAAAATAATTTGTTTAAATTTTTAAAATTTATGCGGTTGCTGGTCTTAAGTGCTGTGGATAGGCAATTATATGTTTGTATTTTCCTCCATCTCTAACTTTTACAATAAACGCTCTACCTTGTTTTCCAACAACAATTCCTGTTCTTCCGTGGAATCTTGGGTGAGGCATTCCTTTATGGACTGATGGATCTATAACAATATGGACATAATCTCCCTCCTTATACTCCTTTAAAGCTCTTGTTATTGGATATAAACCTCTTTCTCTTGGATGTTTTGATAACTTCTTTCTTGTTTTTCTTCTAAATCCTTCACTCATTTCTACCATTGTTTCCACCCTCTATATTATTTATATTAATTTTTTCATTGTTTTCATCATCATGAACTTTTAAAACATCCAACTCTTTACAAATACATTGTTTATTTAATATAGATGAGACTGATGGATTTGTTCTTCCATCATCTCCACTAATTAATTCCTTAATATATAATCCACCATCGCAATATATAATCATCTCAAAATGATTGTCATCTACTTTATTAACTTTAACTTTATATACCTTACGGATTCTTACCAAATCAGCCCTTCTATGCAAAACCCTTTTAGGAGTTTTTTGATATATGGTTCTATTTTCAAGTTCTTTTTCAAGGAGTTTTAATTCTTCCTCATTTATTTTTTCAGAACATTCAACTAATGCTCTATATGTCTTTTTATGAGGAGTATTTTTTATTAAAACTTTATCCTCTCTTTTACCAAATTCTAAATTTAAAATCTCAACTCTTCCATCTTTATTAACCTCTTCAGCAATTTTATTTAAATCAATTTTTCTTATTTTTGGTTCTTTAATTTCTAAGACAAAAGGTCGCCCATCTCCAAGCATCCTAACATCTATATCTTCTCTTCCTGCACCATGAAATTTTGCATCGGTTCCTTTTGTTGCCTCTAAGAATGGTTTTGCAACGATTTCCTCCACAGATATTGGATATTTCTTCCCTGTGTAATTACAAACTTCGCAACCTTTTCCTCTACACTTTCTACACGGCCATCTTGTTTGTGGAATCCCTCTAACTAATTTCCTGTATCTACCTTTTATAAATAATGGATTAACCTGCAAATAAATCTCTTCAGTATATGGATTTATATGAACAACTATGTCTGGATACTCCTTATTTGGCATTTTGTTTAATTTAACCGCCAATAATTTACCAAACTCTCTACCAAATTCTTGTTTTATACTTTCCATAAACTCTGTTTCAATCTCTTTTTCAAGTTCTTTAATTTCATTAGGAATGTGAGTTCCAATTAAAAAAGTATCAAAATCGTAATCTTTCAAAAGTTCA
Organism: Methanocaldococcus lauensis; assembly: GCF_902827225.1. Lineage (NCBI taxonomy): Archaea > Methanobacteriati > Methanobacteriota > Methanococci > Methanococcales > Methanocaldococcaceae > Methanocaldococcus > Methanocaldococcus lauensis. The sequence goes on from NZ_LR792632.1 coordinate 1,239,594, forward strand.
ATAGTTTTATTTAATAACCTATCAATTTTTTGTTTATCAAATATATTCCTACACCAAGGGCAGTTTTCCTTTTCTATATTTTCATCTAAAACTTCTTTCAACCTTATTTTATTAAAACCACTTCTTACTAAAACTTTTAATAATTCTAACTCTTCTTTATAGTCAATTCCTTCCTCCTTAGCTTTCTTTATTTTTGCTTCAAGTTCTAAGGCCTTGTATAATTTTAAAGCTCTACCTCTCTCAATGTTTGTTGCATGTAACAACTTAGCATATAATCTTCCAAAACATCTATCACAGAGTGGATACTTTTTTAATATTTCATAATTTATAATTTCCATAATCTCGCCCTATGTAGTTTTATAGTTGTGTTGATTTATTAAATTCTAATTTTATAAAAATTTAAATTATATTATTTAAGGTGATAATATGATTGCTAATGTGGATTTACACATACATTCAAGATTTTCTGGAGGAACATCAAAAGATATGAATATAGAGAATATATTAAAGTATGGAAAGTTGAAAGGATTAAACATTATTGGAACTGGTGATTGCACACATCCAGAGTATTTAAAGGAGATAAAAGAGTATAAAGACAGAGAACTAATTTTAACAACTGAAATTGAAGATAAAGATAGAGTTCATCATCTCATTTTACTACCTTCAATAAGTAAGGCAGAAGAACTTAGAGAAAGTTTAAAAAAATTCTCTAAGAATATTGACACAGAAGGTAGACCTAAAGTAAATATTGGCGGAAAAGAGTTATTAGAGATTGTTAAAGAAATTGGTGGTTTGATAGGACCTGCACATTCTTTTACGCCGTGGACATCAGTTTATAAGTCATTTAATTCAATATATGAGTGTTATGAAAAAAAACCAGATTTTGTTGAACTCGGTTTATCGGCAGATACTGATATGGCAGATATGGTTCCTGAACTTAGAGATTTGCCATTTTTGTCAAATTCAGATGCTCATTCCTATCATCCACACAGATTGGGTAGAGAATTTAATCAAATAGAGGTTGATTATATAGGTGGAGTTGAAGATAACTTTGAAGAAATAAAGAAAGCTATAACTCACAACAAAATTTTAGCAAATTATGGATTAGACCCAAAATTAGGAAAGTATCATTTAACTGCCTGTTCTAAATGCCATACAAGGTTTAAGTTGGAGGATGCTAAAAAATACCATTGGAAATGCCCAAAATGTGGAGGATGTATAAAGAAAGGAGTTTTAAGTAGGGTTGAAGAGTTAAGTGATGGAAAAATAGAACATCCTAAATTTAGACCTCCATATTATAGAATAATTCCATTGGCAGAGATTGTAAGTTTGACTCTCAACAAAGGAATATTTACAAAAACTGTTCAAAGTTTATGGGAAGAATTTATTAAAAAATATGGTAATGAGATAGAAGTATTGATAAATGCAAATATTGAGGAATTATCTAAAATTAACCCAAAAGTGGCTGAAACTATAAAGAGGTTTAGAGAGGGAAGAATATATATCTATCCAGGTGGCGGTGGAGAATATGGTAAAATATCATTCAAACCACAAAAAATTAATTGGTATAAGGAGGAGATAACATTAGATAGATGGCTAAAATAGAGTTAAAAATTTTTTATTATTTTGTAACAAAAATTTTAGAATTTACCGAGAGTCGTTATTACTTTTAAAATATATGTAAATATAGAAATCTATGGATTTTTATGATACTGAAATAAAATTAAGAGAACAAATCCCCAATGCATTATCTCGCTTTGCTCGATAATGCCTCTTAATTTAATATTATTTCCCCATTGGGGTCTGATTTTAAACCCATAGGGCTCCGCCCTATTGGGATACCCGGGATGCATTACTTCGCTAACGCTCAGCAATGCCTCTTAAATTAAAATCATTTTTCCCTTTGGGGTCTGATTTTAGACTATAGCTATCAGTTTACCATAAATTAAATTATTATTAATTTATTTTATTAATGCTATGAAAATAAGAAACGGATAGAATAAACATTTATTCAACTATTGCTGATGCATAACCTACAACTGAGGAATAGTCTCCAGTAATATCCCCAGAAGTATAATAACATAATAACTCTGATTTTGTGGCTCCTAAAATTTTCATAGCTCTTAACATTGCTATTACTGGTCCATATCCACACATTGATATATTATAGTTTATAACATCTTCATATAGGTCTTTTTCATTCATTTCCAATATGTGTTTAATTACTATAGCATCCTTTTTTGAAGCTATTTCTTGCGGTTCATAATGGCTTAGATCTGAAGAGGCAATTATTATAACTCTTCTATTTAACTCTTTGGCAATCTTAGCTATAAAATATCCAACCTCAACTGCTGTTTCATAATCTTGAAACATCATACATATTGGAACTATTTTAAACTTAGCAATGTTTAACAATTCCAAGTGCTTTAAAAATGGCAATTGAACCTCAATAGAATGCTCATTCAAATGAGCAGTTTCATCTAAATCAACAATTTCACATTTTCTCCAAAGCTCTTCAACAAATTCCTCGTCACATTTTACATCTCCCAAAGGAGTTTTCCAAATCCCATCCATTACACTAACTCCTGAACCTAAACCAGTATGATTAGGTCCTAAAATAACAGCGGTAATATTTTCAAGGTTGTCTACTCTTTTTGATAGTTCATAATATGAATGTGCCATTACTGGACCAGAGTATATATATCCTGCGTGAGGACAAAGTATTCCAATAGGTTTTTTATAACTTCCATGAACTGGCATAGATTTTGGTCCAAACTTATGCAAATAGCACTGTTCAATTAATTCAATAAGTTCATCAGGATGAGATGGATAAAACATACCAGCAACTGCGGGATATCTTATATTAACCATACTTATCCCCCAATATTTTAGAAAGTAAAAATCTTTATTAATATATTAATATAAAAAATATAAAAAGATAATTATTAAAAAAATATTATTTCCTCTTAATCTCTTTTAAAGCCTCTTCAACATCAGCATTTTCATGGACAATCTTACAAACAGCCCTCGTTATCCCTACGACATCATCGTGTTGGAATATATTCCTTCCAACAGCAACTCCTACAGCTCCTGCATCTATGGCATCTTTTATCATTTGTAAAAATTCTTCATCAGTATTAGTTTTTGGACCTCCTGCAACTACTACTGGAGCTGGACATCCCTTAACTACATTTCTAAATGAATCGATATCTCCTGTATAACTTGTTTTAATTATATCTGCTCCTAACTCCGCCCCTAATCTTGCTGCATGAGCAACTAATTCAGGATCTCTCTCATTTTTAATATGTTTTCCTCTTGGGTACATCATAGCAATTAGAGGCATTCCCCAGTATTCACATGTCTCTGCTATCATTCCCAAATCTCTGTATGCTTCCCAGTCTTCATCTGAACCTACATTTACATGAACTGAAACAGCATCTGCTCCCATTCTAATAGCTTCTTCAACTGTTGTAACAATAACTTTCTTTAATGGATTTGGAGATATTGAAGTTCCAGCTGATAGGTGAATAATTAATCCAATATCTTTGCCATAGCCTCTATGACCATGTCTAACAATTCCTTTATGTAATAGAACTGCATTAGCTCCTCCTTCAGCTACATCATTTACAGTTTTCTTCATATCTATTAATCCCTTAATTGGACCATTTGACACTCCGTGATCCATTGGAACTATTACTGTTCTTTCACTATTTTTGTTGAAAATCCTTTCCAACCTTACAAGTTTTCCAAGATTTTTAATATCTGCAAATAATTCCATATTATCACATTTTTAGTAGTTTTTTGTTTTAACCTATATATTAATATATTATTAAAATAAAAGTAGTTATACCCATAGAAAAATGTTGCTCATTAATATTTAAAATTTATGTTTATGGTGATTAGATGGTATTTAAGGCGTATGATATCAGAGGAGTTTATGGTAAAGATTTAGATGAAAAATTTGCATACTCCTTAGGAAAATGCTTAGGAAATAAATATGAAGATAAAAATATATTAGTTGGAAACGATGTAAGGATTGGTTCTAAAAAACTACTACCTTACTTTATTGTAGGTTTAAAGGAACATTCAAATGTGTATTATGCTGGAACAATATCTACACCATTAATGTATTTTGGAACTAAGGATAAATATGATTTAGGAGTAATATTGACAGCCTCTCACAATCCACCAGAATATACTGGATTTAAGATGTGTGATAAAAACGCTATTCCAATATCTCCAATTGAGGAAATTAAGCCAATATTTAAAGAGTATGAGTTAAATGATAAGATAAAATTAGAAGCAGAAAATCTAAATTTGGAAGATTTTAGAGTAGATATTATAAAAGATTATAAAAAGTTTTTTTTAAATAGGTGTAGTTCATCAGATATAAAAATAGCAGTTGATTTTGCAAATGGCTCTACAACAATTGCTGAAAAAGAAATATTATCAGAATTATTTGAAAATGCTATTTTTATAAATGACTATCCAGATGGGAATTTTCCAAGTCATCAGCCAGACACTTTAAAGATGGAATGTTTAAAAGATATAATAAAGGCTGTTAAAGAAAATAACTGTGATTTAGGATTAATTTTTGATGGAGATGGGGATAGATTAGGAATTGTTGATGAAAATGGAGATGTATTAAGAGGGGATATTTTAACTGCAATAATAGCAAAAGAAATTTTAAAAGAAAAGCCAAAATCTAAGATTGTCTATGATTTAAGATGCTCCAAAATAGTTCCAGAAATTATTAAAATGTATGGTGGCATACCAATAAAGAGTAGGGTAGGGCATTACTTTATTAAAAAGTTAATGCACGAAATAGATGCAGAATTTGCTGGAGAGTTGAGTAATCATTTCTACTTTAAAGAAATTGGATATTTTGAAAGTCCTTTATTAGCTTTAAACTATATTTTAAAGGCTATGGAAGAAGAAAATAAAAAATTATCTGAATTAAATAAAGTATATAATCAATATTCGCATAGTGGTGAAATAAACTTTAAAGTAAGAGACCAAAAATATATAATGGAAAAAATAAAAGAACACTTTAAAAATTGCAAAATTGAAGAATTGGATGGAATTTCAGTTTATTGTAAAGATTTCTGGTTTAATTTAAGACCATCTAATACAGAACCTTTACTAAGACTAAACTTAGAGGCTGACAATGAAAATATAATGAAGGAGAGGGTAGAAGAAATTAAAAACCTTATTGAGAAATTTAATAGAGAACTATTGTAATAATTTATTTAAATTTATTAAAAATTATCTTTAAAAAGTAAAAGTTCAATTATAAATTTTCTATAAAATTGCATTTGCATTTTATTTTTATCAGTGATAATATGGACAAAGAACAGTTAATGAAACTACATCAATTTTTTGTTTATGTTGTAAAAGAAATTAGTGAAGATAATAATTTAAATAAAGATTGTGATGAATTACTTAAATTGTATGAAATGTTAGATATTAGACCGCATCATATTCATAGACTTAAAAATGAGCAAAAGGCGGCAATATTGCTATTATCTGCCTATGTAGCTAAATTTTTAGCTAATAATTTAGATAATGTGCCAGAAAATTTGTCAAAGAAACTTAAAGAGAATGCTATTAAACACTTAATTATTTGTAAAAAAGAAGATATATTAAAAAAGATTGGTGCCTTAGAAAATGATGATGTTAAAATAGAAAAGGAGAATGAAGAAAAAATAAAAGAATAAAGGTGAATATATTATGTTCAATCCGCAGAAATTTATCGAAGAGTCAGTTGAAGATATAAAAAAACAGATTGGAAATAGAAAAGCTATAATTGCTTTAAGTGGTGGAGTTGATAGTTCAGTAGCGGCTGTATTAACTCATAAGGCTATTGGTGAGAATCTAACCGCTGTATTTGTAGACACTGGCTTAATGAGAAAGGGAGAGAGGGAAGAAGTTGAAAAAACATTTAGAGATAAGTTAGGATTAAATTTAATAGTTGTTGATGCGAAAGATAGATTTTTAAATGCTTTAAAAGGAGTTACAGACCCAGAAGAAAAAAGAAAAATTATTGGAAAATTATTCATTGAAGTTTTTGAAGAAATTGCTGAAAAAATTAAGGCAGAGGTTTTAGTTCAGGGAACTATTGCTCCAGATTGGATTGAAACTAAAGGAAATATAAAGAGTCATCATAATGTAGCTTTACCTCATGGAATGGTTTTAGAGGTTGTAGAGCCATTAAGAGAGTTATATAAAGATGAAGTTAGATTGTTAGCAAAAGAACTTGGTTTGCCAGATAGTATTGTATATAGACAACCATTCCCTGGGCCAGGATTGGCTGTAAGAGTTTTAGGAGAAGTTACTGAGGAAAAGTTAGAAATATGTAGAGAGGCTAATGCAATAGTTGAAGAAGAAGTTAAAAAAGCTAATTTAGATAAAGATTTATGGCAATATTTTGCTGTAGTTTTAGATTGTAAGGCTACTGGAGTTAAAGGAGATGTTAGGGAATACAATTGGATTGTTGCTTTAAGGATGGTTAAATCTTTAGATGCTATGACAGCCCACGTCCCTGAACTACCTTTTGATTTATTAAAGAGAATTAGTAAAAGGATAACTTCTGAAATTCCAAATGTAGCAAGAGTTGTATTTGATATAACTGACAAACCTCCAGCAACTATTGAATTTGAATAATTATATGTTATAATTTACGTTCAATTTCTAATTCTAATAACTTTATTACCTCTTTTAAATTAATATATCCCTTATAAAGAGCAGAGCCTATAACTACTCCATAAACTCCAATATCTTTTAAAATCTCAATATCTTTTAATGTTGTAACCCCACCAGAATAAATAATTGGAATATCTGTATTTTCAACTAAATCTTTAACTATATCTATATTAATTCCCTTCAATAATCCTTCAACATCAACATTTGTAAATAAAATATATCCTACTTTATCTTCAAATTCTTTAATAACTTGAATTGGAGTTTTATCTATTGTCTCTTTCCAACCTTTAACTGCCACTTTACCATTTTTACATTCAACTGCCAAAACAATTTTATCTCTACCAATCTCATTAGTTAAAATATCTACAAAATCTGGCTCTAAAATTGCCTTAGTTCCTAATATAATTCTATCAACTCCCATATTTATTAATTCTTTAGCAACTTCTAAACTCCTTATACCCCCTCCAACTTCTACGGGGACATTGACAGATTTTACAATCTCCTTAATAATGTCTCTATTATTCCCACTTCCTAATGCGGCATCTAAATCTATAATATGCAAATACTCAGCCCCTTCATTAACAAACTTTTTTGCAACTTCCACAGGATTATTAATTTCTAAATGCTTTTTATTTGGATCCCCTTGAATTAATTGAACGCATTTTTTGTCTTTTAAATCAACTGCTGGAATTACTATCATTTTAAATCACCATAATGAGATTATTAACACTCCTTTAGCATTTGGTTTCTTTTTTATCATCAATATGGCATCTTCTCCATCTTCATAATATTTTGGAAGTAATCTTCTATCTTTATAACCCATTTTATAATAAAATTTTCTTGCGATAATGTTGGAAACTCTAACCTCTAAGACAATATAATTACAGTTTGCCACATTAAAATAGTAATCTTCCAAAGTTTTTAATAAACTCTTACCTATTCCTTTGCCCCTAAACTCTTTTTTTACAGCAAGAGAAACGATATGCCCATTACCCCAATCCATACTTCCTAATATATAGCCAACAACTTTTCCATTAATTTCGGCAACATAAAAACAGTTTGGATACATAGCCCATAATCCTAAAACTAATTCAGTAGGATATGGATTTTTAAAAGATTCTCTTTCTATTTCTTCAACATCTTCTAAATCTTTGGTCGTAAATTTTCTAATTATCATATTCCCACTAAAATTAATTTAATTTTTTCTCATTTTCTTTAATCGTTCTCGTTCTAATATAAATTTTTTCTTTTCTACTCCATAAGAATATCCTCCTAAAGAATTTTTAGCAACAACTCTGTGGCAAGGTATTATTAAAGGTAAAGGATTTCTTTTTAAAGATATTCCTACAGCTCTTGGAGATGTATTTAGTTTTTTGGCAATGTCTCCATAACAAATAGTTTCTCCAAATTCAATATTCTTAACAATCTCCAAGACTTTTTTAGTAAATTCTGGAACTTCCAATTTGTAATTTATTATATTTCTCGCTTCTTTATCATCCATTTCTCCAAAGTATAGTTTTAATAAAATTTCAGCAGTTTTTAAATATTTGCCTTCTGGATTTTCTATAATCTTTCCATTAAAAAATTTAAATATTTCCTCTTTTCTCAAAGGAATAGTATTCCTAACCAATTGATTACCTTTAAATATCATCCCAATGAAATAATCTTCAATATGAACTATATAATATTTCATAAATATCCCCTTAATGGTGAAATGAATGTTAATAATAATAAACTACAAAACATACAAGGAAAGTATTGGTAGTAAAGGTTTAGAAATAGCAAAGGCTGCTGAAAAAGTTAGTGAAGAGAGTGGAATCACAATAGGAGTAGCTCCTCAATTTGTAGATTTGAGATATATTATAGAGAATACATCAATTCCTGTTTATGCTCAACATATAGATAATATAACTCCAGGAAGTCATACTGGGCATATATTACCTGAGGCTATTAAAGATTGTGGATGTAAAGGAACTTTAATAAATCACTCAGAAAAGAGGATGTTATTGGCAGATATTGAGGCAATTATAAATAGATGTAAAACTCTCGGATTGGAAACAGTTGTTTGTACAAATAACATAAACACATCTAAGGCTGTTGCTACTTTAAATCCTGACTATATTGCTGTTGAGCCACCAGAACTTATAGGAACTGGAATTCCAGTTTCAAAGGCAAATCCAGAAATAGTTGAAGGAACTGTTAAGGCAGTTAAAGAAATAAACAAAGATATTAAAGTTTTATGTGGGGCGGGAATATCAAAAGGAGAGGATGTTAAAGCGGCAATTGATTTAGGGGCAGAGGGAGTTTTATTGGCATCTGGTGTTGTTAAGGCAAAAAATGTAGAAGAGGCAATAAGAGAGCTGATAAAGTATATTTAAATTAAGTTCCTTCTCTCCAATCTTCTAAATACCTTTTTTGCTCCTCAGTTAGTTCATCAATTTCTATTCCCATAGATTTTAACTTTAATTTTGCTATCATTAAGTCCTGCTCGTAAGGAATGTTATAAACCTTTGGCTCTAATTTTTCATGATTTTTTAAAATATACTCTGCCGCCAAAGCCTGATTTGCAAAACTCATATCCATAACTTCACAGGGATGTCCATCTGCACAGGCTAAATTAACTAACCTACCCTCTCCGAGGAGATATATTTTTTTATCTCCTAAATCATACTCAGTTACGCAGTTTCTTACTTCTTTTATTGACTTTGCCAACTCTTTTAAGTGTTGTTTGTTAATTTCATTATCAAAGTGTCCAGCATTTGCCAAAATTGCCCCATCCTTCATTTTCAATATATGCTCCTTTCTGATAACATCTTTACATCCAGTTGTAGTTATAAATATATCTCCTATTTTTGCTGCATCATCCATTTTCATAACTCTAAATCCATCCATTCTCGCCTCTAACGCTCTTATTGGATTTACCTCAGTAACTACAACCTCTGCCCCCAAACCTTTAGCTCTCATTGCTACTCCTCTACCACACCATCCATATCCAGCTACAACAACAGTTTTTCCAGATATTAACAAATTTGTAGCTCTTAAAATACCATCTAAGGCACTCTGCCCAGTTCCGTATCTATTGTCAAATAGATGTTTTGTATAAGCATCATTTACATCCATAACTGGAAATTTTAACGCCCCTTCTTTTTCCATTGCCTTCAATCTAATGATTCCAGTAGTTGTTTCTTCACAACCTCCCATTATATTGTCTAAGAGCTCAGTTCTCTTTGTATGCAACAAAAATATTAAATCACAACCATCGTCTATAACAATGTCAGGCTTATGGTCTAAAACTTTATTTAAATTTCTATAATATTCCTCAACTGTTTCTCCTCTCCAAGCATACACGTGCATGCCTTTCTTAGCACATGCTGCTGCTACATCATCTTGTGTAGATAATGGATTACATCCAGTTATAGCAATTTCTGCCCCGCCCTCCATTAATGTCTCTGCCAAAACAGCAGTTTTTGCCTCTAAATGCAAAGCCATACCTATTGTTATTCCTTCAAATGGCTTCTCTTCTTTAAATCTTTCTCTAATTAAACCTAAAACAGGCATATGCCTTTTAGCCCATTGAATTTTTTTCTCTCCATCTTTCCAAAGATTTATGTCTCTAACTTCATACATTGATTTCACCATTCTAATTTTGTTTTTTATTCAAACTATTAATTACAAAACCTTTATATGTAAATGGATAACATTATTACCTTGAATAATATACTTTTGGTGAAAAAATGAGTGGTCTAATTGGAATTATAATCTTAATAGGTGTAGGTATATTAATAGGATATATACTATTCGGTAGAAAAAAAGAAAAAGTAGTATATGTTCAAGGTAATCAAAATGTCCCAACTGTTAGGAGTAGTCCCATAATTTATAGAGGAGGTAATGGAAGTAGTTCCGGAAGTAATTTATTAGGAACAGCAGCAGCTGTTGCTGGAGGTGTTGTTGCTGGGGAGTTAATCGCTGATGCTGTTGAAGATATGTTGGATGGGGATGTTATTGAAAATATAGAGGAGTCAATTGAAAATGCAGGAGATTATGTTGAGGATGCATTTGATGACTTTGGTGAAGATATTTTTTAAATTTTAATAGATATCAAACAACTCTCCCAAAGTTACTTTTTTATCTGTCTTAACCAACTCTGGAATTTTTCCTTTAATCCCTACTTTATCTTTAATAACAACAAAAACACCATCTATTTTGTCAATTTCATCTGCCTTTTCTAAAGCGTTAAATATCATTTCCTCCTCATTTCTACCTCTTGAAGCGTTACATATTGCTGTTGCCGCGGCATCCGCTATGGCAGAACTTTTGGCAAAAACAGTTACAGCATCAGCCTCACCAAAACTTATGGAATGCCCTACGGTTGCTGATGAAGTACAAACACCATAAATATTTTTAATTTTCTCTTTTTTTAATTTAAATCCAACTTTTCCAGTAATTTTAGAATTTCCAGCATATAACCCAACTACAATATCTTTTTTACTTCTTAAACAAATATCTCCACCATTTTCAGCGATAATATTTTTAGCATTTATATTTTTAACAACCATCTCAGATATTGCCCCAGCAACGCTTGCCATTGGGCCAACATTTGCTATTAATCCAGCCATAGCCATTAACTTTACAATTTCTGGAGCATCATCTTCCACATAAATTGGAGTGTATGATGTTAAAAAGAGATTATTTTTTAATATATATCTTTCTAATTCTAATCTATTTTCCATTATAATATCTTCAGCTATTTTGAAATATTTAATATCATCAACCTTTAAAAGAATGTTTGTCTCTTTAATAATAATTCTTTTTTTGAACCACATATTACTCCTCCAAATTATAAAAATTTAAAATCATATTTAAGTCATCTTCTAAGTTTCTTCCTTTTGTTGTTAAGTAGTTTCCAACCATTAAGCCATCTAAAGCCATTAAGGCATAGGATTGATAATCTTTTAAATTATATATTCTTCCACCCGCAAGCCTTATTTCAGTGTATGGCATAATTATCTTAAAAATTGCTATTGACTTTAAAATTTCTGGAATACTTATTACCTTTATAACTCCACTTTTTATTTTTTCATAAACCTTAGTGCCTTCAATAGGATGAAGAATGTTTATTGGGACACTATCTACATTTAACTCTTTAAGTTCAAAGGCTAAACTTATTCTATCATATAAACTCTCTCCTAATCCAAGTATTCCGCCACTGCAAACTTCCAATCCTATTTTTTTCGCCTCTTTAATAACTTTAACCTTATCTTCATAAGAATGAGTAGAACATATATTTTTAAAGTAATTTTTTGATGTCTCTAAGTTGTTGTGAATTCTAACATCTAACTTTTTTAATTCTTTTAATTTTTCTTTATCCAACAATCCTAAGGAACAACACACTTTTAGGCTGGTTTCTTCTTTTATTAGTTCAATAGATTCAACAATTTCTGTAAATTCATCATCATTAATTTTTTTACCACTAACAACTATGCTGAATCTCTCAATTTTTAACTTTTTATTTCTATATTTACTTTCAATTTTGTTATTCTCAATTTCAATTTTTTTAGCGCATTGTAGGATTTCTCTTTTTGATTTTAAGGGATATATTGGAATTTTACATTTATTGTGAATTGATTGTGAGCAAAAAATACAATCTTCTGAGCACTTTCCACTTTTAGCATTCATTATTGAACAAAGTTTAATATCATTGTTTATTTTACTTTTTATTTTAAAAGATAAATATAATAACTCAATTACACTAAAATTGTTATAAAGGTATAAAGCGTCTTCAAAACTTATTCTATTTTTTAATGATTTTTCTAAATAGTCTAAGATTTCCATATTGTTCCCTATAATAATTTATCTTAAAAACTCTCTATAGTATTTTTCTGCAATGTCTCCAAAAATTGGAAATTTATATTTTTCTCCATTGTATGCTTTAAACATTCCAACAATCCATAAGATTATTATAGCAATATTTATTAATGCTGAAATTATCCATCCAATAATTGGGATCTTAGAAATAATTATATTTATTATGCTTAATGATAAAAAGGTTATAAAAGACTGCATGGCGTGAAATCTAACAAAATCATCCTCTTTTTCTAACAACAGGAATATTAATCCGCTAATCCAAAATAATAAATAAGATAAAGCTCCTTCTATATTTCTATCTAATCCTAATGCCATATTTATCACCAAAACAGTAAAACAATAAACTTATGAACAATAAAATTTTAATAAAGTAAAAGTTAAAAATCTGCAAAATTATTCAAATTCTAAGTCCAAATCCTCTAATCTTCTCTTAAATTCTTCTAAAACTATATCTTCATACTTCTCTTCTGTTGTAGGATTACCTTTTTCATCTTTTGCCACAAAGCAAGCAGCTAATCTTAAATAATGCCCTGCATCATCCCAAGGAACGGTTGAAATAAGCTTCTCTTTAATTAAATATTGCGAAAAATCTTCTGCTGTTTTAAATTCTATTCCATTAGCCTTTATTGGTGATTTGACATACAAGTAGAATGTTCCACCCGGCATTCTTGCATTAAAGCCAACTTCTCTTAATATCTTCACCATCTTTCTTAATCTCCTCTCATATTTTTGTCTAACTCTTTCAGTTATTTCTGGGTGTTGTAAGCAGTATATTCCTGCCTTTTGTATTGGAATAAATTGCCCACTGTCAAAGTTGTCTTTAACTGTTGCAAATGCTTTAATAATTAACTCGTTACCTACTAAAAATGCTAATCTCCACCCAGTCATATTAAACGCTTTTGAAAAACTGTGAATTTCAACCCCAACCTCTTTTGCATCTTTAACTGATAAAAATGATAAAGGCTTTCCATCATAAACTAATGCCCCATAAGCGGCATCTTGAACAACTATAACTTCATTTTCAAATGCAAAATCTACAACTTCCTTATAAAATTTCTTTGTTGCCTGAGCCCCAGTAGGATTGTTAGGATAATTTAAATATAATATCTTTGCTCTCTTCTTAATATCTTCTGGAATGCTATCCAAATCTGGCAAGAAATCATTTTTTTCTAACAATGGAAGATTATAAACTTCTCCTCCATACCACTTTGTGTGGGTTGCTGTAACTGGATAGCCAGGAACTGTCATTAAACAAATATCTCCTGGGTTGATAAATGCTGAAGTTATATATGCCAATGCTGGCTTTGAACCTATTGAGTGTATAACTTCATTTACTGGGTCAATATCTTTAACTCCATAAACCTTTTCCATATATGGAGGGACAGCATCTTTTAACTCTTGAATTCCGTTATCTGCATAACCTCTATTTTCCCATTTTTTAGCCTCTTCACATAAAACTCTTATAACCTCTGGGTCAGCCATTTCATCAGGTTCTCCAACACCCATATCAATTAATTCCATATCTGGATGTTTTCTCATTGCTTCTTGCTTAGCCCTTTTAATTTTTTCAAACTTGTAAATTACTTCCTCCTTACCAAACTTTTTTCCTCCAATTCTTTCAGCAAATAAATTTTGTATATAACTATTCATATTCTCACCAAGTAATGTTTTATTAATATTTTTATTTAATAGTCATTAAAGTTAATATTTCATAAATGTTGAATAGTTTTAAAAAAATAGGAGTTTAAAGAAGTTTATAAATCTTTCGTTAAAGATACACTTTAAAAAACACATCAAAGACAACCAAAAGTAGTACATAATTCCTTTTCTTATCTCTTAATAAGTAGACTAAATAAATAAAATCATACTTTATTTCTTTTTACAGCTGTAGTAATTTCCTTTCTATAATTAATTTCAGTTTTATTTTTATTTTCTGAATTTTGTAATTCTTTGTTAATTTCATTAATTAAAAAATTTACAAGTTCTTTTAAAGGGTCTATTAAGTAAGGTAAAACACCAATAAGTTCATTCTCAGTAATAATACCAATGATTTTTCCATTTTTTGTTATAGGTATTTTTGATACTTTATATTTTTTCATTAAGTCTAATGCTTTTTCAATTGGTGCATTTGGTGAAAGAGTTATGATAATTTCTGTAGCAATTTCCTTAATCTTAGTGGATTCTGGAGATTTTTTTTCTAAAACAGTATGTTTAATAATATCGGATATAGTAACAACCCCAATATAATTATTCTCTTCATCAAGAACAATACAATATTTTTTTCCAGTATTTATCATTTTTTTCATTGCATTATATACCGATAATTGACCATTAACAAATAGTGGCTCTGACATTGCTATTTCAACAGGAACATCTATCATAATAAACCCACCAAAAATTACAATCAATTATATTTTAAAATAATATTTTACTAACTAATAATGTTTATCTACAATCATTATATATATTTGTGTGGAGAGTGAATTGTATATTCTCAAATGTGTAAAAATCTGTGTTTGTTAATTAATTTTGTTAATTAATGGGTATATAAACTAAGCTAGTGTAAGGGAGAGTTATGCAAGAAAAAGGGGTTAGTGAAAAAGAAATTTTTGAAGAATTAAGTAAATATAGAGAACTGGATTTAAAGTATGAGGATGGAAAAATATTTGGATCAATGTGTTCTAATGTTCATCCAATTACAAGAAAAATAGTAGATATGTTTTTAGAAACTAATTTAGGAGACCCCGGATTATTTAAAGGAACTAAACTGTTGGAAGAGAAGGCAGTAAAATTGTTGGGAGAGTTGTTAAATAATAAAAATGTCTATGGGCATATTGTTAGTGGAGGCACAGAGGCTAATTTAATGGCACTCAGGTGTATAAAAAATATATGGAGAGAGAAAAAAAGAAAAGGTTTAACAAAAAATGAACATCCTAAAATAATTGTTCCAGTAACTGCTCATTTTTCATTTGAAAAAGGAAGAGATATGATGGATCTTAAATATATTTACGCTCCTCTTAAAAAAGATTATACAGTGGATGAAAAATTTGTTAAGGATGCTGTTGAAGATTACGATGTAGATGGAATAGTTGGAATTGCTGGAACTACTGAATTTGGAACTATAGATAATATAGAAGAACTTAGTAAGATAGCAAAAAATAATGAAATATATATTCACGTGGATGCCGCTTTTGGAGGATTGGTAATTCCTTTTTTAGAGACAAAATATAAGAAAAAAGGTGTTAATTATAAATTTGATTTTTCTTTGGGAGTAGATTCAATAACTATTGACCCCCATAAAATGGGACACTGTCCTATACCAAGTGGAGGAATCTTATTTAAAAATATCAATTATAGAAAATATTTAGAAGTCAATGCCCCTTACTTAACAGAAACTAAGCAAACTACTATTTTAGGAACAAGGGTGGGTTTTGGTGGGGCTTGCACTTATGCTGTTTTAAAATATTTAGGGAGAGAAGGGCAAAGGAAAATAGTTAGCGAATGTATGGAAAATACATTGTATTTTTATAAAAAATTAAAAGAAAATAGTTTTAATCCAGTAATTGAGCCAGTATTGAATATTATTACAATTGAAGATGAAGATTATATAGAAACCTGTAAAAAGCTTAGAGAGAAAGGAATATATGTTTCAATTTGCAGTTGTGTCAATGCTTTAAGAATTGTTATAATGCCTCACATCAAAAAAGAACATATAGATAATTTTATTGAGATGTTAAAAAGCGTAAAGAGGAAGTAAATAATTTAATTTAATATATAAGATTTGCATATGGTTTTTAGTTAAGTTAAGGTTATCAAAATTCTAAATCTACTTTGCTTTCAATGATACCGTAATCTTTAAATATACTATTTTAATATGTCTTATGGTAAGTAGTTTATTTTTTAACTATTTTGGAGGTGTTGATTATGGAAGAAAGAATATATACTATTCCATTGAGAGATGTTATAAACAAATCTGTTAGAAACAAGAGAGCTCCAAGAGCTATAAAGAAGATTAAAAGATTTTTAATGAGACATATGAAGGCAGAAATTGTTAAGATAGATAATGAATTAAACGAGAAAATTTGGGAGAGAGGTATTGAAAAACCACCAGCAAGAGTTAGAGTAAAAGCAGTTAAAAAGGATAATGTAGTTATTGCAACTCTTGCAGAGTAAATTTATTTTTTATTAAAAAAAGTGATAGTTATGATAATAAGAAAATACTTTTCAGGAATTTCAACTATTGGAGTATTGGCAATGACTACTGAAGACATAACCTTATTACCAATTTTTCTTGATAAAAATGATGTTAAAGAAGTTTCTGAAGTTTTAAAAACTAAATGCCTCCAAGTTAATATAGGAGGTAGTTCTTTACTCGGTTCTTTGTCAGTTGGAAATAAATATAGCCTATTATTACCAAAAATTATAGATGATGAAGAATTAAATATTATAAAAAATTTTTTAAAAGAAAATGATTTAGATTTGGATATTAAAATTATAAAATCAAAAAACACTGCCTTAGGCAATTTAATTTTAACTAATGATAATGGAGCATTAATTTCTCCAGAATTAAAAGAATTTAAAAAAGACATTGAAGATGCTTTAAATGTTGAAGTTGAAGTAGGAACTATTGCTGATCTTCCAACAGTTGGAAGTAATGCAGTAGTAACTAACAAAGGTTGTTTAACTCATCCATTAGTTGAAGATGAAGAACTTGAATTTTTAAAAAACTTATTTAAAGTTGAATACATAGGAAAAGGAACAGCTAATAAAGGAACTACATCTGTTGGTGCTTGTATAATTGCGAATTCTAAGGGAGCAATAGTTGGAGGAGACACAACTGGGCCTGAACTTTTGATAATTGAAGATGCCTTGGGATTAATTTAAACTTTTCTTTTTTATTTTGCCTATAATTATTTTTTATTTAATTTTATATTTTCTATTTTTTATTGCATTTTTTAGATAATTTCTGAATTTTTAATGATAATGATGCAAGTAATACAAGGACTGGTATAAATTCTAATCTACCAACCCACATTCCTATAATTCCTGCGATTTTTCCAATTGTAGGAGTTTTTAAGGTAACAACACCTAAACACATTCCAATGTTTGAAACAAAAGAAACTGCATCAAATATAGATTTGTATGGACCATAACCTAAAAATATAAATGTTAATGCTATAAAAAATGAGGTTATTCCATATAAAAAGAATATTACAAATGCTTCTCTAATTATTTTATAATCCAATTCAATATTATCAAGATGTTCATAAATTACTGCTGATTTTGGATATATAACTTCTTTTATTTCATAATACATTGCTTTTAATATAACTAAAAATCTAATTATCTTAACCCCTCCAGTAGTTGTTCCTGCTCCTCCCCCTATAAACATTAAAAATATAATTAAAAATAAAGAAAGATTTGATAAATTAGCAATATTGATAGTAGTAAATCCTGTAGAAGTCATAGCAGAAACTACTGTAAATAAAGAGTCGATTATAGATATATGGTCTTTTATAGAAATTATTATTGAAATTATCGTTATAACAATTATAGCATACTTAGTCTGAATATCATTAAAATACTTTCCAGTTAATATCCTATGATGAATTGAAAATGATATAACCCCTCCAACCATCATTATACATATCATAACAATTTTTGCTAAATCGTTGTATGGAAAACTGTAATTGCTTATACTCATTCCTCCAGTACTAATTCCAGTCATCGTTAAATTTATAGATTCCCAAAAACTTAAGCCTGATAAATATAATAAGAAAATTCCTAAAATCGTATATAATGTATATATCCATACAATAGTTTTTATTGTGCTTATAGCACTTGGCATTATTCTTTCTTGCCTTGCCTCAGAGGAATATAAAAGATAAGCGACAGTTCCAGATCTTGCTAAAACAAGGGCTGATAAAACTAAAATTCCAACCCCTCCAATCCACTGCTGAAAACTTCTCCAAAATAAAATTGATTTTGGCAAAACTTCTACATTAGTAATTAATGTCATTCCTGTTGTAGTCCAAGCAGACATACTTTCATAAACTGCATCTACATAGGAGAAATATGGTATAGAAAGATATAAAGGAATAGCCCCAATTAAAGAGGCTATTAACCAGGCTAATGCAGATGCTATCATACTGTGATGTAATTTTAAATTTCTTGGCTTTGTAATTTTTTTTAATATGCAACCAAAAATAGTAAAAAAGATTCCTGGAACTAAAAAATTAAAAATAGTATTTTCATTGTAATAAAAGGCAATAATACAAGGAATCAAGGTAAATAATCCTATAACAGCAATAATCCCTCCCAATATATTTAATATCCCCTTAATATCTTTTTTATTTAAAATATCCAACATTTCACCCATTATTAATATACTTCAAGATACCCACATCTTTATATTCTAACACCAAAACTAAATATCTTAATAAAAATAACCTTACTTTTTTATCTTCAACATACAAATATGAAATCACATATTTCCTTTTTTTAGTTTGTTGTATTACTTGTTTTATTACCAATACGGGTTTTAAATATCCATTAACTTCTTTTTCTTCTATTTCAATATCTTTTATATTGCTGAATATGTCATATATTATTGCTCTATTATCTTTCAGAACTTTAACTACTAACTTATATTTAATTTTTACAATAAACTCTTCCTTAATACGCTCTTCAGTAAATTTTAAATATCCTTCTTCCCATTCTTTATATTTATTTTCTTCAATATCATAAATTATCTTGACTTCCTTGTTATTTAATAATAAATAAAACAACCTTCTTAAAAAGTTAATAATGGGAGTTTTTCCATATATTGATGTTTCTGGAGCAAAACCTATTATTATATCCCCTAATTTATCCGATTTAACAACAATTGAAGAATGATACTTGATATCTTCTAAAGACTGTTTAGCACTTTCAATAACCTTTTTTGGCAGTTTATAACCAATGTCTTCAATATTTTCAATCCCTACTTCAAACTTGTTATCCGAAAATTCAAATATAATTTTATCCTCATATAGTATTATTTCTAACAAGTCCCATTTTATTACTGGTTTTTCTAAGGTTTGGGGAGTAATTAATACTCCCTTACCTGAGAATCTTGCAATTTCCGATGATTTGCCTTCTATACCTTCTATATTCATATCATTCACCACAATCATTATAAAAAGTTATTATAGTAATGTTAATGTTTGTTTAAATTAATATTTCAAATTATATTACTTATGATTATTGATGATTGATGAATTATCATTTAACATTTTATATATTTACCTTATGTAATATTAATTAGTATTAATTTAGTAATAAGGAGTTAGGGCTCAATTGTTTATAAAATCACATAAAATAAAGTATATATAATCCCTCTCTAAATATAGTTAAAAAGGTTGATAAGGTGAGAGTTTGTTTTTAAAGAAATTACTAAATGCTAAAATAGCATATACATTTGATGATGTTTTATTAGTTCCAAATGCTTCATGGGTAGAACCAAAGGACACTGATGTTTCTACAGATTTAGCAGGTTTAAAGTTAAATATTCCTATACTATCTGCTGCTATGGATACAGTAACAGAAAAAGAGATGGCCATTGCTTTGGCGAGATTAGGTGGTTTAGGAGTTATTCATAGAAATATGTCAATTGAAGAACAAGTTCATCAAGTTCATGCTGTAAAAAAGGCTGACGAAATCGTTGTTAAGGATGTTATCACAGTTTCACCAGAAGATACTATTAAGGATGCTATTGAAATTATGGATATATATTCAATCAGCGGTTTGCCAGTTGTTGATAATGAAGATAAATTAGTTGGAATAATAACACACAGAGATGTTAAGGCAATTGAAGATAAAGACAAAAAAGTTAAAGAAGTCATGACAAAAGATGTAGTTTGCGGTTCTGAAAATATTACAGAAGAGGAGGCTTTAGAGTTAATGTATTCTAATAGAGTTGAAAGATTACCTATAGTTGATGAAGAGAATAGATTGATAGGAATTATAACTTTAAGAGATATATTAAAAAGAAAAAAATATCCTAATGCCGCAAGAGACAAAAAAGGTAGGTTATTAGTTGCCGCCGCTTGTGGACCTCATGATTTTGAGAGGGCCAAGGCATTAATAGAGGCAGAAGTCGATGCTATTGCTATTGACTGTGCTCATGCTCACAATATGAAAGTTGTTGAAAATGTTAAAAAGTTTAAAGAAATGTTAAAAGGGACTGATATAAAATTAATCGTTGGTAATATTGCTACTAAGGAGGCGGCTGAAGATTTAATTAAAGCAGGGGCTGACATTTTAAAAGTTGGTATAGGGCCTGGATCTATTTGCACAACAAGAGTTGTCGCTGGTGTAGGGGTTCCTCAATTAACTGCTGTTGCTGATGTAGCTGATGTTGCTAAGGAATATAATGTTCCAGTAATTGCAGATGGGGGAATAAGATATAGTGGAGACATTGCCAAAGCAATAGCTGTAGGAGCAGATGCAGTTATGCTCGGTTCTTTGCTTGCTGGAACTGATGAAGCTCCTGGACAATTAATGGTTATTAACGGAAGGAAGTATAAGCAGTATAGAGGAATGGGTTCATTAGGGGCTATGACTGGTGGAGTAGGAGCTGGAGCAGATAGATACTTCCAATCTTCAAAGAGCCATATGAAGCATGTAAAATTAGTTCCAGAAGGTGTTGAAGGAGCAGTTCCATATAAAGGACCTGTAAGTGAAGTAGTATTCCAATTAGTTGGTGGCTTAAAGGCATCAATGGGTTACTGTGGAGCTAAAAACATAAAAGAAATGCAAGAAAAGGCAAAATTTGTAATTATAACACCAAGTGGGCAAGTTGAAAGCCATCCACACAACATTATTATTACTAACGAGGCTCCAAATTATCCTTTAGGAAAATAAATCTTTAAATCTTTTAATTAATCTTTTTATATATAAAAACTTAATTTTTTTAATCTAAATCTAAAATTATTTTCAAGGGGAGTCTTATGAAGCCAACATTAATATTTTTAGGAATTATTTTAATGTTTATCGGATTCTTTATTATTACTTTGGGATTAATACTACCAAGTTCTCAGATACAAGAAAATCAGAATCACGAAAAATATAATAATGAAAATGAAAAAAGTAATGTTGAATATTCTGGAATTATAATGATAGGTCCAATACCAATAGTATTTGGTAATTCTCCAGGGTTAATAATACTCTCTATATTAATAACAATATTAATGATTGTCTGGATATTTCTATTTACTTTGGGTATAAAAATAAAATAAAACTAAAAATTTTACCTTACTTGAATACAGATTCCAGAAGGTATTTTTTCTAAGCCATTCTCAGTTCCTATGATTATTCCATCAAAGTCAATATCATAAACCTTTCCAGAAACTATTTTATTATTTGACAGAAGTATTTTTACATATTTTCCAAGAGTTATTGAATATTTTTTATACTTCTTTAATATTTCATATTCATCTATCTCATTATTTGCAAGTTTTTTTAAGTAATTTTCAAAAGTTTGTAAGAAATCGCTAAATATTTTTAATCTATCAACATCTCCTCCAACAATTTCTTTTAAAGATACTGCTATCTCCCTAATTTCCTTCCTTATTGGATTATTTACATCTATTCCTACGCCTATAACCATATATTTATCAGTGAGTTCTACTAATATTCCCCCAATCTTTTTATAATTTTTATTAACTTTAACAACGATATCATTTGGAAATTTTATTCCTATTTCAATATCTTTATCAACATATTTTTTTAAAGTTTCAACTATACATATTGGAACTAACAAATTTACGACCTTTGGATTGTATTCCTTAGGATCAATAACTATTGAGAAATATAAGCCCCCCTCATCAGAGTACCAAACTCTTCCCCATCTACCTTTCCCACAACTTTGTTTATCTGCCAAGACAACAAAATTTTTCTTTTTTTCTTCAACTAATTTTTTAGCATATTCATTGGTTGAATCTACTTCACTTAAATGTATTATTTCCATATTTCTCCCTCAATTATTCTATAATTTTATTTTTTCAAAATCAAATTTATAAATCTAACTGTCTTAAAACCTTTAAAGTATTCATTTATTATTCATTCCAAAATTCATTATAAAATAGATCAAAATCTTGATTGTATTTTTTACCTATTTTTAAGGCAATTTCAGCCTTAGCTAATTCTCTCCCAAAATATGCGGCGTGATCTAACTTTTTTATTAAATTTAACCTTATTGCAGTTTCATAAATCTCCTTTGGTTTCTTCCCTCTAATTATTAATGTAGGTTCTCTTCTTTTGTTAAAATATATAGCTACAATCTCTTTATTTTTTCTATCAATTTCTATTTTAAAACTACCTTCGTCTAATATTTGTTTTTTATCCTCCTCAGCTTTGATTATTGGAACATTGTATCTATTAAACGTAACTTCCTCATCAAATCTTTTATCTTTATAATTTATTAAATTAAATCCTAAGTCTTTAGGTAATGAATTTCTCTTTTTAGCTAAAAACATCATTTTTGAGGCTATCTTCAACTCTTTTATAGAGAATTTACATTTTGCACTGGCCTCAGGAGTAAATAATATATTAGCATTAATTTCAGAGGCTATTGCCGCTAATAATGCATTAACTCCATTACTATCAGCATCAAAAAGTTCAGTAACATTTCCTACACCAAAAAATAAAGGTATTTTATTCCTTTTTTTAAATTCTCTACAGGCAATTACACTCTCTATAAAGTTACATCCAAAGTTATTTATTGGCTCTAAAATAGGATCTGCAACTATTTTTTCTATCCCCTCATAAACTAATTTTTTTATAATCTCTTCTAAGGATTTAATTTTTCCCTCAATAGTTTCTGGAACATAGTTTATTTTATAGTTTGTTGGTAAAACAACTACTGCAGTATCAGAATCTTTTAAATAAGGTAGTAATTCATCTAAATTCCCTCCATCAACACTTAAAATCATATCTACTCCCAAATTTATTGCCTCTATTAATTCAGTAGTGTTTAATGTATCTACACTAACTGGCTTATCAGTAATATCTCTAACAATTTTTAACATATCCTTAATTTTATCTTTATTATTTTCATTACTGACCATTCCTAAATCTATCATATCAGCCCCACTTTCTAAGTAATATATTACTTTTTCCTCTAATTCTTTTTCATTTAGCCATGGAGCATGGACTATTTCTCCCAAAACTCTCATTGGGAATTTATCACCAACTTTTAAAGAGCCAATCTTTATATCTCCCTCTCCCAGTTCTTGCTCTTCTGCTTTTTTTATCTCCTCCTCACATTTCTTTTTAATAATCTCTAAAAGTTGTAAATCAGCATAATCCTTTGTAGAAAGTTTTATTTTATCTAAATTTTCTATAAGTAAAGGAAGATCTGAGGCATCTCTTGTAGATTTATAACATTTTATTCCAGTTTCCTCTTCAACTTTCTTTAAATCGTGCCTTATCAATCCAGTAACTAAAACAAAATCGTAAATATCTTTTAATTTTTTGCCTAATTTATCTTCTAATTTTTTGATTTCTTTAATTATTAAATTAGGAGTTAAAAAAGCGGCTACTGATATATTGGCGATATGAACATCAACAAAGTCATATTTTTTTACAGCATTTTTAACTTTTTTTTCTGCCAACTTTCCAGTTATTATTAAGATTTTCATAATATCCCCATTAAACAACTAAATTATTTATAAATATTAAATTACAAAGCTATAAATAAAGATTTGACTAACATAATATAAATAAAAATTTGTTGTTTTGGGTGGAAGTATGAAGTTTATTAAAAAGAATGATATTGATTTTGATGAACCAATAATAATAGAGGCATTTCCTGGAACTGGATTAGTTGGAAGTATCGCCGCCTACCAAATAATAAAAGAATTGAAATTAAAATACTTTGGATACTTTGAAATAGAGGGAATTCCTCCAATAACTACAATTGAAAATGGGACTCCCTATCCACCAGTAAGGGCTTATGCAAATAAAAATTTAGTTATACTCTTTTCAGATGTAATTATACCACCAAACAGTATTAATAGATTAGCTGAATTAATAGTAAAAACTTTTTCAGATAATAAGCCAAAGTTATTCGTTTCACTTGGTGGATTAATTGCTGGGAAATCAGAAAAAGTTTTTGGAATAGCCAACAAAGAGAAATTATTGGAAAATTTAAAAAATTATGTTGAAATATTTAATTTTGGAGTTTTAGGAGGAATTAGTGGAAATTTATTAATAAAATGTGACGATAACGGATTTGACGCTATTGCACTCTTGGCAGAAACTGTAGGAGTTCGACCAGATCCAAGAGGAGGAGCCAATTTATTAGAAGTATTAAATAAAATGTTTAATTTAAATGTTAATGTTGAAAGTTTAATCAAAGAGGCAGAAAATATAGAAAACAAACTCAAAGAATTGGCTGAACAACATTTAAAGATGATGTCTAAGAAAAAGGAATATCCAATGTATATTTAGCCCCATAGAGGGGGCGTAGCCCCCTCTATTGGGATACTCCCCCATTAGTTTGTATTTTTATTTCCATAGGGCTCTGCCCTATTGTTATACGCCGCATAGAGGGAAACCCTCTATTGCTATACTCCCTAACACCTCTGCCTTTGGCAGAGGTGTAAATTTAGGTATCCCAATAGGACGAAGTCCTATGGTTCGGATACCCGGGATGCATTATCTCGCTTCGCTCGATAATGCCTCTCAAATTAAATATCTAAGGAAGATAGAAATAATATTTCTATTGGCTTATTTGGTGAAATTATGAGAGTATATGGAATATTTGGAATTAAAGAGAGTGCTATAAATGAGTTAATAGAAAATCACATAAAAACATTCACTATAATAAATGCCTATAACTTAGAAACTTTAAAAAATCTAAAAGAAGGAGATTTTATTTTTATAACATCGACTTTAAAACAGGATTTAAGAAATGGTAGCGAAGGAGTATTATGTAAGGTTTTAGAAGTTTCAATAATTCCTCAAATTATTACTGGATTTGAAGAGAAGGAAGTAATTGCTGGGAGATTAAAGGTAGAAATGCTGGGCTTTGCAAAATGTTCTATAACCAATTCTGAATACATTGAAATAAGATTTAGAACATTTTAAATTTTTAGAAATTAGGATTTCATTTTCATTTTATAGCTATTTTCTATTGATTTAGCCGTTTAAAACTGTTTAAAAATATATAGACATTGATAGGTAAAGATACTCTTATATCGACAGTTAAAAAAGAAATCTTTTTATACTTTCAAAATAATTCATTATACAAAATACAAAAAGAGATAAAAATTTCGGTGATAAAATGAGGAATAAAATCCCCAACCAAATCGTTCTGGCATATAAGATAAATCACAATTATGATTTAAATAATTTTCTAATCGATTTTTTAAATCTATCTCAAAAGGCAGTTGATATTATCTGGAACAATATCCATTGGAAAGAAAAAGTAGTTAAACATCGGTATAAAATCGGAAATAATTATAAATACTACTCTACCGTTCGGTTAATCCCAGAAATTCCCAAAGATAAAGATTTTAAGAGGGAGTTAAGGAGAAGATTATTAAACGGTTGGAATTATGCTTCCCATTATATCGATGCGGCTATTAAAGTCGCTTATTCAACAATAGATAGTTGGAAATCGAATTATTTAAAGGGATTAAGAAAAAGAATTAAACCAATATTTAAAAGACCCTTCATTAGAGTTAAAACTACTTTAATAAAATACGATAAAAACAAAGGAGAGATAAGAATAACGATAAAACCGAGAAAGGAATATTTAATTTTAAACATTAAAGATGAATGGTTTTTCGATAAGGTTAAAGATTGGGAGATTGGAGAAATTATTTTGAAGGAGAACTCTGCCTATATAGCTTTCAAACAATCTTTAAACCATTCGAATAGAGAAATAATTGTCGGAGTTGATAGCAATCTAAAATCTCTCGATATATATCATCCAATT
The DNA here is from genome assembly GCF_902827225.1 of Methanocaldococcus lauensis. Classification (NCBI taxonomy): domain Archaea; kingdom Methanobacteriati; phylum Methanobacteriota; class Methanococci; order Methanococcales; family Methanocaldococcaceae; genus Methanocaldococcus; species Methanocaldococcus lauensis. Next base: position 1,266,145 of record NZ_LR792632.1, read on the forward strand.
GAAGGATGGATTAGAGTTGATTTATCCGAACTCCATAGAATTAAAGAGGTTTATGATTCAATTCTCGATAGATTAAAATCTATTTATAAAAAATCTCCTAAACGAATAGGGAAGCTATTGGAAAAATACCTAAATAGAAGAAAAAATCGAGTTAAAGATTTTATTAATAAATTAACTACTCAATTGTCTCGTTTATTCCATAGTGCTATTTTTATCTTCGAAGACCTAAATAAGTTCAATATGTACGATAAAAATTCGAAATTTCATAGAGAATTAGATAGAACGAGTTGGAAGAGTATTGCTAAACAGTTAGAATATAAAAGTTTAGTTCTCTATGTAAATCCACACTACACATCAAAAACCTGTCCCGTATGCGGGAGTAAAATGGAGTCCCAAGAGGGGCAGGTCGTTTATTGTCCGAATTGTAAAAAATCATTTAATAGACAGTTAGTAGGCTCTTTTAACATCTTTAAAAGAGGGATTAAATTAATTAAAAAATTGAAAGGCGGAGTTGGGGTTCCCGTGTCTGGGGCGGAGGTTGATGATATGCTCCCCTATGAACCCAGAGGGGAGGTGAAACTCATGACGCCCAATCCCGATGTAGTCTATACCGTCAATCTCAACGGTAAATATTTAAAATGTCTATAATTGTCTATCTTTCTCTACATCGGGAAGACCCCCACTTAATCATTTCATTATAAACTTCATCAGTTTTTAACAAATTCTCATTACCTATTAAAATCAATTTCCTCTTAGCTCTTGTTATAGCCACATTTAACCTTCTCAAATCTTTTAAAAATCCAAAATTTTTTGTTCTTACAAATGATATAACAATTGCCTCATTCTCCCTACCTTGAAATCCATCTACCGTATTAACTTCTACATCTAAATTATTCTCTTCGAACAACTTTCTCAAAAATCTAACTTGGGCATCGTAGGGAGTAATCACACTTGTAGGAATTTTATACTTCAAAAGTTTTTTAACAACTTCTAAAACCTTCTCTGCCTCTTCTATATTGTAGTAAGAAGGAGATTCCTTATCTCTCCTTTCTAAACCATCAACATTTATAAACTGAACTGGAATTTCATTTATAATATCTCTATCTTCCTCATCAACTTCTTCCTCTTTGACTAAATCCAATAATGTAATGTTTTTAACGCTCTCATCTGCCTTTAATTTATTGTCATAAAACATTCTATTTGGAAACTCCATAATTTTCTCATTCATCCTATATTGAATTTCCAATATAGATGAAAATTCAGGATATTTTTTTATTAATCTTTCAAATAAAGTCTTTTTTAATTCATCATTCTCACTTAAAACTGTTGGTGGCAACTGTTTATGATCTCCAGCCATAATTAATTTTTTTCCTTTAACTATTGGTATTAAACAGGAAGGCTCCATCGCTTGGCTTCCTTCATCAATAACTACAACATCAAACTCCCATCCTTTTAATATTTCTGAGCCAGCCATTGAGTTTGTTGCAACAATAACATCTGCCTCACTTAAAATTTCATTTACAATTTTTTCAGTAATATCTTCTAAATTATTGATTATTTTTTTAATTTTTTTATTTCTTATAATCCACTCTGCCATACTGATAATTTTTTCTTTAGGAATTCCTCTATAATCTTTTCTTCTCTTAGCTACTTTTAATATCTGTTCATCACTCATTCCCCTTCTCCATCTTGGAGATGGTTTTAAAAATTTATCTCTATCTTCTTTAATTTCTTTGATTTTTTTTCTTAAAGATAAAATTTCTTGATATTTTTCGTGATTTTCAATTAAGTAAGGTAATGAATGTTGAATTAAATCTTTTGAAATTCTTGTAGGATGTCCTATTCTAACAACCTTTAAGTCAGGATATTTTTTAACTAAATATTCCAAAATGTTATCTGCCGCAATGTTTGAGTCAGCAGTAGCTAAAACCTTATGTTTATTAAATCTAACCTCCTGAACAATAACCTCAGTTAAAGTTCTCGTTTTTCCAGTTCCCGGAGGGCCATGTATTAAATATAAATCTTTACTTAAAACTGCTTTTTTAACAGCCAACTTTTGAGATTCATTTAAACTTTTATCATAAAATTCTAATTCAATATCTTCTCTCAAAGGTTTTTCTGGATGTTCTATACCTAAAATTATATATGCTAATTTATCTCTCTTTTTTGCAAATTCTCTCAAAGCCTCTTTCATTCTCTTAAATGTAATGTCATTGACATATAAGTCAATTCTAACTCTTTCTTTATAAACCCACTTTGGAACATCTACATCAAAGGCAACATCTATAAAGTTTTTTCCTACATAAATGACATTAGCGTATAAATCACTCTCCAAAGGGTTATCTTTACTTATTAAGACAACATCTCCCGGAGATATTTCTGTTTTAAAGCTTTTTTTTCTACCAAACCTTACAATTGTGCAACCTAAACTTTCTCCTAAGAATTTTCCTTTTAAATTTAAAATAGCCCTTCCTACATTTTCTCTCTTTTTTCCTAACCTAATTATCTCATTTTTATGAAAATCCATTTCACACTTCCTTTCAATTTCAATTAACTTCATAAACTTCTTTACATACAAATCTATTAAATTCATCATATCACCATTAAAAATTATTCAAAATTGATTTAAACTAACTCACCTACAATTATATTGTCTTTATTTCTCAAAATTCTCACTTTAACATTCCTCCCAATCAGACTTTGTTCATTTTTTACATTAATTATTTGAATTACTCTATCTTTAGATACTCCCAAAACTTCTCCTTTAATTCTTCCGTCTAAAACTACATTAGCTTTAATAACTTCTCCTACTTTAAAAGGATATGGCAGTCTTTTCCTTCTGTGAGTTCCAAAATCTTTTGGAGTTAATATTAATTTTACATTAATCCCCTTTTTTGCATATTCTAACTCATACTTTCTTAACAAATTATAAAACTTCTCAAAATCCCAAACTTTCATTTTTTTTGGTCTTCTACCAAATTGATAAACTCTACATAACTGGCAACCTAAAATAGGGTCTTTTTTTCCAGTTATTGGATTTATAATATTTTGAGGAATTTTTTTGTCTAATTCAACAGCATAGTCAATAACTCTTTTAAATTCTTCATCGTTTATGTTTGGCAACAAAAGAGGAGCAATTAATAAATGAATTTTAGAATTTTTTATATACTCTGCAATGTCTAAAATTTTTTCTATTTTATAATCTCTCCTACCAGAGAGCATTTTTGCCATATTTTCATCTAAAGCATTTATAGACAAGTTTATTCTATGCAATCCTGCCTCTTCTAATTCATCTATTAATTTATAAGTTAATGTAGTTCCATTACTTTGCATTGAAACTATTCCATTACCTTTTTTGTTAATCTCAGATAACTCCTGAACTAAATCGACTAAGGGATAATATAAAGAAGGTTCTCCCTGCCCATCTAAATGAGCCTCAATAAATTTATTTTCTTTAAATTCAACTATTTTTTTATAATTTTCAATTAAATACTCTAAATTTACATAATAATCATTTTTTCTGGTTTTTGAAAACTCTCCTTCATCAACAGAACAAAATATGCAGTTTAAATTACAACCACAATGTCCTCTAACCTGTATTATATTTCTTCCTCTCTCAATCAATCCAAAGGCAGTATGCCCAATCAAAGGGATTGGCTCATTTATATATATAGTTCTCCTTTTTGTTATCTTACTCTTCAAATTATTGGCAATACTGTAAGAGATTAAGTTTAAAATTCCAACTTTTATATTCTCTGCTCTTTTTGGATGGGCGTTAATTTTTATTATTGAATTTTCAATTTCAACCTCATTGTAGGGAATATCAACTTTAACTTCATAAATTTTATTGATTTCTAAAATTAAAGTATTTCCAATGTTTTTAACATCAGTAATCATCCTATATTTTGATAGATCTAAAATTACCATAATCTCACACAATATTTTAAATATTTACATTAATGAAAATAATGTTATAAATTTTAACTACAAAATACAAAAAATTTTATCTAAAAAATAAAACCCAATTAACTTTTTAAATTTTAATTTTGAAAAAATAGAACAAACTAAAAAATTAAAATTACAAAGATGGTGCGGGGGACGGGATTTGAACCCGCGAACCCCTACGGGACCAGACCCTCAATCTGGCGCCTTTGACCTGGCTTGGCGACCCCCGCTCTCTATTAGGAAATTTTATTTTATAACATTTATATATAAACCTTACGCCGAAAAATATATATATGAGTTATGGATATTGGCTATATTGGTATCTTATGTGCCGAGGTGGCTTAGCTGGTTATAGCGCCCGGCTCATACGGATATCCCAGGCATAAAGCCTGGGTCCTGGGAAACCGGGAGGTCGAGGGTTCGAATCCCTCCCTCGGCACCATTTATTTTATTTTATATCATTATATTCGTTAATTTGAGTATTAGAATATAACAATAAAACAAGAAGAAACACTAAAATATCTAAAAAAATTAAGGAGTTCTAAATAAATATCTTATTCTTAAATCCAATTGAAGAGACTATAATGCCACAGAAGAGTTATTTAGTATGGAATGCTATAAAAAGAGTTTTATAATTTTTACATTATGGTCCCATTCGTATTTGTTTCCATCCTTGTTTTAATAAACCCATAGGAGGGTTCCACCCTCCTATTGGTATACCTCCCATATTAAGCCTGCTTTTTTAATTTAGGGTATAGGGCATAGCCCTATGGCCATAGAGGGCAGAGCCCCCTATTGGTATACCCCCAGAGTATTCTATTTTTTATTTGTTATTCCTTATTTTAATGGACTAAGTATTCAAACCCATATAGAAGATGAAGAAAATGATAATTGGAATCAAAGTTTCCATCCTTGTTTTAATGGACTAACGATTCAAACACTACCAACTATTGCTTATTCTATATTCAAACTCCTATATAAATCTTTCTTTTAACACTCGATTTTTCTGACTGCCTGATTATCAAAGTATTTATAAGAGTAAGAAAGGTTGTGCAATAATTTTATAAATACAATACACAACCACAAACAAAAATCTCAATAATTAAAAGTTATTTTATATCTTTAAAAATAAAATCAAACTTAAAACACATAAAATAAAAACAAACAATCAAAATCTCTAAAAAATCTAAATTTTAATCAGAAAAAATTAGTAATACTTTTTACTAATTTTCTAGTACCAAATCCAAACAACCCCTTTATAAAAGCAAGAAAGTAAAATTAATATTATTAATATGCATATTAAAAAAGTTAATAAAAATAAAATAGTTTATTTACTTTTTATCTTCTTTTAACATTTCATTAATCTCTTTTTCCATAATGTGCCCTTCTACTATAACATCAACATTTTTAACTCCTTCTAAGGATTTAACAGCATCTTTTGCTTGAAATGCCATTGCCATAACACTCATACAGGCAGGATTAGTTGGAATTAATTTAAATTTAACATTTCCTTCTTCATCAACTTCTAAATCTCTAACTAAGCCCATATCTACAATACTTATTCCCATGTGTGGGTCTGCAACTGTTTTTAGAGCCATTATAACATCTTCTTTAGTAACCATAATTACACCTCATTTTTTATTTTTAATTTATGGATACCCTTATAAATATTTTATTTGGGTTGTTTTAATGTTTTAAATATTGTGGAAAATATAAAGATTTCTTTTAAACTATTATGTAAGTATTATCTCATTTTATATACCTTTTTATATAATTTAAAATTTATTCATAATAATAAATACCAAATCTTGGAATTTTTTAGGAAAGATGATAATAAATCATAAAAAAATTAAATTTTTCTTATTATATATTAAAATTCTATAAATATTTAGAATTATCATAATAATTTTTTGATATTTTTATTATTTTGTAACAAAAATTTTAGAATTTACCGAAAGTCGTTATTACTTTTAAAATATATGTAAATGTAGAAATCTATGGATTTTTATGATACTAAAAATAAAATTAAAAATTTAAATATTTCCATCCCCTTAGGGGTCTGATTTTAGACGCTCAAACCAGAACAGAAGGAGAAGTATTTTTAAGAAAATTTCCATCCCCTTAGGGGTCTGATTTTAGACTGCGTGTTGTCATTTTACGAAGATGAAAAAAGATACATAGAAATTTCCATCCCCTTAGGGGTCTGATTTTAGACACGATATTTTCAGATAAGCCATAATAACCTTGAATTCTTTCCATCCCCTTAGGGGTCTGATTTTAGACGATAAAAAAACTCACATCGAGGCGATAAAACTGCATGAAAACGTCTTTCCATCCCCTTAGGGGTCTGATTTTAGACTTACTAATTGACTTTGCTTTTTCAGATTTTATGGCACTCTTTCCATCCCCTTAGGGGTCTGATTTTAGACAAAAATGAAATCTTAGAAATTGGTGTATCTGACGGCTTTCCATCCCCTTAGGGGTCTGATTTTAGACGTTTTTTTATATGCAAATTCTTTTTTGTATATTGAACTTCTTTCCATCCCCTTAGGGGTCTGATTTTAGACAGTTTTGTAATAAATAAAGAACATTTTCTGATGTCTTTCCATCCCCTTAGGGGTCTGATTTTAGACTATCAGTTCCCATTGCATAACCTAATATATCATCAACCTTTCCATCCCCTTAGGGGTCTGATTTTAGACAGTTACTGTTTGTGGATGGTGTTACTGGAAAAGTGTCTTTCCATCCCCTTAGGGGTCTGATTTTAGACAATTTCAACAGATAATCTTAACGAAAAAGTTCGGAAATACTTTCCATCCCCTTAGGGGTCTGATTTTAGACAGGGCATAATTTTTTGATATTAAGGTCTAAAATTACTTTATTATGCTTCTTTGTTAGGGGGTTATAGTTCGAAGGGTCAATAACCCTTGTTATTTATATACCTCCGAACTTATATATAAACTTTTCTATTTTTATTTATTTGCTTAAAAATCCTTTAAATTTTTATTATTAACTTATTTATCTGGGAAAATTGAAGATAAAAATAAATTACCAAAATCTCCTAAAAATCTCAATAATTTAATAAACTTAATTATTCAAATTAATCAAAATAGACGACCCTCCAAAATTTAATAAAATCCCATAAAATTTAAAAATATTAAATTAAAATCCTCTAAATTAAAAAATAAAATTTTTTAGCGAGAGAGGGTAAATTATGAAAAAGGGACATTGCTTCCTTTAGGAAGCAATGCATCGGGAGTATCCCGAACCATAGGGCTTCGCCCTATTAGGATACCCAAAATTAAACAAAAAATGCAAATATTCGGAGGTATTCCGAACCATAGGGGGTGAAACCCCCTATGGAGCAATAGAGGGTATCCCTCTATGCTTTAAATATAAATTTAAATACTCCTTTTTGAACATGTAATCTATTTTCTGCCTCATCATAGACAACTGAATGTTCTCCATCAATTACATCGTCAGTTATTTCAAGTCCTCTATTTGCTGGAAGACAGTGCATAACGATTACATCATCTTTGGCATACTCTAATAATTTATTATTTATTTGGAATGGAGGAAATACTTTTAAAACTTCCTCTTTATTTTTCTCATCACCCATACTTACCCAAACATCAGTATATAGTATATCAGCATCTTTTGCGGCATCTATTGGATCGTTAGTTAAAGTTAAAGAACCTTCTCCGTACTCTTCAATAATTTCTTTTGCCTTTAATACTACTTGGGCATTAGGCTCATAACCTTTTGGTGTTCCCACATATATATCCATTCCTACTAAGGCAGAACCTAAAATTAAAGAATTACATACATTATTTCCATCTCCTAAGTAAGCAATTTTTAATCCTTTAAATTTTCCCTTATATTCTTTTATTGTCATTAAATCAGCCAATATCTGACAAGGATGAGCCAGATCACTTAGTGCATTTATTACTGGAACTGACGAATACTTAGCCATCTCCTCTAAATCTCTATGCCTATAAACTCTTGCCACAATTGCATCTACATATCTACTCATAACCCTTGCTGTATCTTTTATTGACTCCTTCTTTCCTAAATGTATCTCATTTTGATTCATTATTAAAGGATGACCTCCTAACTCATAAACAGCAATATCAAAACTCATTCTTGTTCTTGTTGAGGGTTTTTCAAATAATATTGCCACACTCTTACCATCTAAAACTTTTTCGTGTTTTCTTCTATTTTTTTTAAAATATATTCCATAGTCAATAATTTTCAATACATCCTCCCTACTCAAACAATCTAAGTCCAAAAGATGCATTATATCACCTAAGATAAAATATTACATAACAAACTAAACATTATAAATGTGCTTAAACATTGAGACTATACTATTTAATTTATGTTTTATGATTAAATTTTATTAAATTTTATTTATAATTGGAGATTAATATTTTAATTTAAACAAAGTTATAAACATTTTGGTGATACAATGCACTATTTTTCTGAATGCCCTACTACAAAATCAGAAATTAAAATTATTGAAGATATATTAAGAGGCAAAAAATTGAAATTTAAAACTGACTCTGGCGTTTTTTCTCATAGTAAGGTAGATAAAGGAACTAAAATTTTGATTGAAAATGTGGAAGTTAATAAAGATGATAATATCTTAGATTTGGGTTGTGGTTATGGAGTTATTGGAATATCTTTGGCTGACGAAGTAAAGTCAGTTACGATGGTAGATATAAATAGGAGGGCTTTAAAATTAGCTAAAGAAAATATAAAGTTAAATAATTTAGAAAATCACAATATAAAAGTTATTTACAGTGACTTATATGAAAATATTAAAAACTGTAAGTTTGATAAAATTATAACCAACCCTCCAATAAGAGCTGGGAAGGAAGTCCTTCACAGAATTGTTAAAGAAGGCAAGGAGATGTTAAAGGATAGAGGAGAGCTTTGGGTAGTTATACAGACAAAACAAGGAGCTAAATCATTAGCAAAATTTATGGAAGAAGTCTTTGGAAATGTTGAAACAGTTACTATAAAAGGAGGTTATAGAGTTTTAAAATCTGTAAAGAATTTAAAGTAATTTATAATAATTTTATAAATTGTTTAAAGCTATATCAATATATCTTATAAATTCTTTTTTGTTATTGGGGATGTATGCACCAGAGGCAAATTTATGCCCTCCTCCACTACCGTCAACTTTTTCAGAAGCGTATTTTATTGCTTTAGCTAAATTTACATTATCTGCAAAACATAAAAGTCTTGGACATCTTGCAGAGACCTTATAGCCGTTATCATCCTCTGTTATAGCAAATATTGGCTTCATCCAATCTACTTCTTCAATAGAATAGCTCATTCCAGCAACAATTCCAACAATATTTGGCATAATCTTATCAGTTTCAAAGTATTGAAATTTATCTTTTTTAACTATTTCAACTTCATTCTTTACATGTTCTAATGCCTCTCTTAAATTATTCCTATGTTTTCTCAAATTTGAAAGCATTCTACTATAATATTTTCCTCTATCTCCCATTAAGACATTTAAGGCAGTTTCATAATCACCATATCTTGAGCAAGCATTTATGCATGTTGAGAATTCCTCTAAGTCTCTTAATGGAGAGCCAAATTCTTCAGATTTAAATTCATAAACCTCTCCAAATATAACTTTTGGAACATATGGAGCCCAGTGATTTGGAACATAGTTTAAACATTTAATTAAAAGTTCATTTCCAATAATTTTTTTGTATTCAAAAGGTATTTCAGCCAATCTTATCGTTGGATCTATATTTATGTCGTATTTTTTATTTATATAGTGAATGTATTTGATAACTCTTGAGTCATTATTTAATAAATCAGTCCTAATATCGCTCCAATATCTCATAGAAACAAATAGAGGACGAGTTTGCCTACCATAAAATTGTAAATCCATATATTTTTTAATATCTCCAGCAAATATAGCATCTGCCAATATAATTTTATTTAACCCAGTTAATTTACCTTCAATGTTTTGTATATCTCCAACAGCCCCTAAAACTGCATATTTAGCCAAATCAATCCAGTTGTTGTTAATAGTTTTTGCAAATAAATATGAAACTCCCGCCCCGCAAATTTCTCCCCCACTCTTTCCTATAGTTATTGGATTTATATGTATAATATTCTTAGGAATCTTAACTTCTTCAGGTTGGTGATGGTCTAATATTATAATATTTTTTTTGTAATTTATCTCTTCAATTTTCTCAGTAATCATTTTTAACTGTCCACTTCCCAAATCAGCAAAAATTACTAACTCATAATCTTTAAATGGAATAGTATCGATAGTTTCTAATGTTATTTGCTTTAAAAACATAAAATCAGCATCTAACTGCAATCTTTCAGATAGTTTTTGTAAAATAACCCTTGATGTAAGTCCATCTGTATCTATGTGAGTAATTATCAATATTTTGTTGTTTTTGTTTTGTTCTAATACTTTAGTTCCTTTCTTTAATTCAATCCAATCTTTCATAGTATCACTGAAAAAGTAATTTCTGTAAATTTTAAAATCTCAAATAAATAAAAAAGAGTTAAGAGATTAAAATTTTAATCTAAAATTTTTTAAACATCTCCTCAATAATTCTTGCAAACGCAGGTCTTGTTATAAATATTCCAATTAAAACTCCTGCAATTGTTGTTATAGCAAAACCTTTTAACATACCTACTCCAAGCACGAATAAAGGAAGCATTGCTGCTATTGATGTTGCCGCCGAGGCAAATATTATAAAGAACGCCCTCTTGATACTTGCTTTTATTTTTCTACCTTTTAATGTCTCATCTGTTATAACTATTTGGTTATCTACTCCGGTACCAACAGCCGCAATAATACCTGCAATTGACGGAATATCTAATTTCCACTTAATTAGAGATGCAAATCCTAATATAATAATTATCTCTGAGATACATGTTATTAAAATTGGAATGGCAATTTTTATCTGTCTATATCTTATACCAACTATTATACCAACTGCAACAAATGCCAATAATAAGGCAATAAATGTTCCTTTTAAAAACTCTTTACCAAATTCTGGAGAAACTACATAAGTATATTCAACATTTAATTTTACAGGTAAGGCTCCAGATTTTAATGCTGTATATAAAACCATAGCTTCGTCTTTTTCCTCCTTAGTAGGAGGATATTGCCCAAGAGTAATAACCTGCTGAGGATGTGGTCTTCCATCAGTTAAACCTGGAGATAATACTGGTGCAGAGATTAACTTTCCATCGAAGTATATATATACTTTGTGATATGCCTTTCCTTTGGCAATTTCAGCAAATTTCTTAGCTGCATCCAAAGATAATTCAAACTGCACACCATAAGCCCATCCAGATTCTGTAGGAACTTTAGTTGGAGGATATACATTTTTAACATCTTTCCCAGTATATACTGTTACATTGTCAATTTTTGCTATTAAAACCCCTTGATGTTTAAGTATTTTAATTATTCTATCAGTATCTGAACTTTTAGGTATTATAACAACTATTTCATCATTACCTCTTGGATACACTACAACATTACTCAGACCATTAGCATCCAATCTTTGTTTAATAATATTTACAGTTAATTGCATTTCTTGATCGTTCATAGGTCTATCTGACTTTAAAACAATAACTGTTCCACCACTTAAATCAACTCCAAACTGTAGCCCGTTAAATGCTATAAGAAATATTGAGATTGTAAGAGATAATATTAATAGTAGTATTTTTCTATCTTTCAGTAGTTTTTTAATATCCATTATTTCCACCTATCTTAAACTATATAACTGTAAGTTTTTATTTATATTCGGCTTATAAAATGATGGTGATAATTATGGATAATCTTATTGACATTTCAATTATTGGATACATTGCTGGAACTTTAACGACCTTTGCCTCTCTACCTCAACTAATAAAATCTTTGAAAGAGAAAGATATGAGTAACATCTCATTGACATTTGTAATAACATTTACTACTGGATTATCTCTTTGGTTAGTGTATGGAATATTAAGAAATGATTATCCAATAATAGTATTTAACATTTTATCTTTAATGTTTTGGATACCTATAACTTATTTAAAAATAAAGGATACTCTGAAGAAAAGAAAACTTAGTTAGCAGGTATAGCAATAGGACGAAGTCCTATGCTTGAGATACCTATAACCTATTTAAAAATAAAAGATGAACTTAAAAAAAAGAAAAAAATTATGAGATGGTCAGTTATGAAATGGGATGAAATTGGAAAAAATATTGCTAAGGAAATTGAGAGTTCAATATTAAAGTATTTTGGGAAAAAAGAGAAATCTTATGTTGTTGGAAAATCTCCGAGTGGTGATGATACAGAAATTTTTGATAAAATAAGTGAAGATATTGCCTTAAAGTTTTTGAAACCTTTGAATGTAAATATTGTTAGTGAAGAAATTGGAATTATAGATAATGGTAGTGAATGGACTGTTGTTATAGACCCAGTTGATGGTTCATTTAATTTTATAAATGGAATTCCATTCTTTGCCTTTTGTTTTGGGGTTTATAAGAATAATAAACCTTACTATGGATTAACATATGAATTTATAACTAAAAGCTTTTATGAGGCATATTATAAAAAAGGAAGTTATTTAAATGGAGAAAAAATTAAAGTTAAAGAATTCAACCCTAATGACATAACTATAAGTTACTATCCTAATAATAAAACAGATATTAATAAATTAAGAGATAAAGTTAAAAGAGTTAGAATATTTGGGGCATTTGGTTTAGAGATGTGTTATGTGGCAAAAGGTTCCTTAGACGCTGTTTTAGATATAAGACCAAAAGTTAGAGCAGTTGATATTGCCTCCTCATATATAATATGTAAGGAGGCAGGAGCATTAATAACTGACGAAAATGGAAAAGAACTTAAATTTAAATTAAATGCAACAGATAGATTAAATATTATTGTAGCAAATAGTAAGGAAATGTTAAATATGATATTGGAAACATTACAAAAATAAAATACTTTAGATATATTCAACTTTCACAGTGTTTGTTTTCTTCTTACCTATTGGATGTCCTAAGGTAACTATATAAATCCCACTCTTAATTTCTCTTTTTGCAATATCTCTACAGGCATTTATTATGTTTTCTATATCGTTAAATTCTTCCATTAAACAACTATTTACTCCCCAAACTAATCTTAGTTTTCTTATAGTTTTTAAGTTTGGCGTTGGAGCTATTATTTTACTATTTATCCTCAATTTTGATATAATCTTTGCAGATCTTCCAGAATATGTGGGAGTTATGATTAATTTACAGTTTAACTTTTTATAGAGTTCATAAACAGCGTATGCTAAACCTTCATCAACACTTTTAACTTCTAAGCAAACTCTATCCCCAAACTCTTCATAGTGTTTATCAGCAACTTCTGCCACTTTATTTAAAACTTTTATAGCCTCTATTGGATACTTTCCAATGGTAGTTTCATTAGACAGCATTAAGCAGTCAGTTCCATCATATATGGCATTAGCAATGTCTGTAACCTCAGCTCTCGTAGGATATGGATTGTGAATCATAGAATCCAATATCTGCGTGGCAGTTATTGACAAAATTCCGTATTTATTGGCAATTCTTAAAATGTTTTTTTGTTCTATTGGAATTCTTTCTATTGGAACCTCAACTCCTAAATCTCCTCTTGCTACCATCAATCCATCACTAACTTTTCCTATCTCTTTAACATTTTTTAAACCTTCCTTAGTTTCTATTTTTGATATTACTTCACAATCTCCTTTATATTCCTCTATAATATCCTTTAACTCCTTAACATCATCCTTATTTCTAACAAATGATAAGGCGATATATTCAAAATCTTTTTCTACAGCAAATTTTATATTCCCCCTATCTTGTTTATCAATTATTGGCAATTCTATTTTTGTATCTGGAAGATTTACACCCATTCCCTCCTTAATCTCTCCACCAACAATTACAACTGCAATTATCTTATCATTTTCATTTTTTTCTACTTTCAATTTAACTTTCCCATCGTTTATTAGAATAAAGTGTCCTTCATCAATTGTATTTATATTATAATTAAGCTCTATATCTCCATTTTTACCAATAACTATTTTATCCCTTTCTTTTAATATCTTATTTTTTAATCTGACTTTTTTTACTCTAATCTTTATTCCCTTCAAATCCATAACTTTGGCGATGTTATTTTTTTCCAATATATTCAAAAACTTTTCACAGTAGTCTTTTGTAGAGTGAGACATATTAAATCTAACTCCATCTATTAAATTTATTGCCTCATTTAATCTACTTTCTAAAGAAGGACCCATTGTTACTAAAATTTTAGTTTTCCTACAGTTTTGCAAGTTATTCACCACATAAGTTTATTTTATTCATAAGATACTATCTTCCCATCTTTCATTTTTATAATTCTTGATGCATATTTAGCCAAATCTTTGTCGTGAGTTACCATAATGATTGTAATTCCTTTTTCATTTAGTTCTTTTAGCAAATCCATAACAATTTTTCCACTTTTACTGTCCAGGTTTCCAGTTGGCTCATCAGCAAAAATTATCTTTGGATTGTTTGCCAAAGCTCTTGCTATAGCCACTCTCTGCTGTTGCCCACCACTCAACTGGTTAGGATAATGATATATCCTCTCTGCCAATCCAACCATTTCAAGTAGTTTTTTAGCCCTCTTTCTTCTATACTTCTTATCTTTCTCATCAAGAATCATTGGCAATTCCACATTTTCAAGGGCTGTTAGTGTTTTTATTAAATGAAACTGTTGAAATATAAATCCACTTATTTTCCTTCTAAAAATAGCTCTTTCATTCTCATTCATCAATGTAGTTTTTTTTCCTTTTATATAAACCTCCCCCCTTGTAGGCACATCTAAAAGCCCTAAAATGTTTAAAAGTGTGGATTTTCCACAACCACTTGGTCCCATTATTGCTACAAACTCTCCCTCGTTAATGGAAATATCAATTCCTCTTAACGCGTAGGTTTTTGCCTCTCCACTCCCATAAATTTTCCAAATATTTCTACCCTCTATTAATGCCATTATTCTCCCCTCAATGTCTCAATTGGATTTAATTTTGCCCCACTTCTTGCTGGGAAATATCCGCTAATAACTCCAACAACAAAAGAGAATATTAAAACCCCAATAATTAATTCCCAAGAAATCCAAGCATTAACCATTAAATAACCTTGCTTATGGGCTATAACTTCAACTATTTTTGCAAAAATAATCCCTAATATCAATCCAATGATTCCTCCAAATAGTCCTAAAAATCCAGATTCAACGACAAAAATTGCTAATATATCTCCTGTTTCTGCCCCCAATGCCTTTAAAATTCCAATATCCTTCCTTCTCTCTAAAATGCTCATGTGCATTGTATTTGAAATTCCAACAGCCCCCACAAGTAATGAAATTCCAGCAACTCCTGAAACAAATAAAGTAATAACTCCCAAAATTCCTCCAACTGTCTCTGCCAACTGTTCTGCTGTTAAAACAGAGAAATCTTCATCTCCAAGAGATTTTTTTAATGCTTCTTTAACATCTTCTGCGACTTTATTTATATTTATTCCCTCTTTCACAGTAACCATAATAAAGTTATACTTATCTTTATTACCAAAAAGTTCTTCTCCAACTTTTAGAGGGATTATGACACTATCATCATCCTGTTGATTACCTATCTGTTTCAATATTCCAACGACTTTAAACTTTTTCTCTTTAATCTTTATCGTATCTCCAACTTTAATTTCCCTATCAAACATATTATGGGCAGTTCCATAACCAATAATGCACTTATATTTATCATTATCACTTAACCATCTTCCAGATTCAAGGTCATATCCACTATCCAAATAAACTTCCTTTAAAGTTGAAGGTTTAGAATAATAACAAGAAACATATTTTTTCTCTCCATTAAATTCAATATCTACTCCCCCATACCAACCATATAAAACTTCTTTTACTCCCTTAATGTTTTTAATAGCCTTAACTTCTTTATCACTAAAATAGTGCGTTGGAGGAACACCAAACTGCTTAAATGGGAGAATTGTTAATTTATTTGCTCCCATTTTCATCATTTCCTCGTGGATGTAATTTTGAACACCATATCCTAAAGAAATTAAACTCACTATGGCCATTACTCCAATAACAATCCCTATTATTGTTAATAAACTTTGAGTTCTTTTTTGTTTCATATTTTTCCAAGCAAAGGATATAATATCAACTGTCTTCATAATTTTTCACCTAAAACAAACCACATTTTAAAAATAATATATACTACTACGTTATAATAAAAATAATATATACTATTAAGAAATGAGGTGTTTTCAATGAAATTAAAATATTTCTTCATACTAATATTTGGATTAATTTATTTATTATCTCCAATTAATTGCATTCAAATAGATAAACCTCAATATGAGCCATTAAAAATACATCCTGGAGATGATGTAGATTTATGGATTAAAATAACTAACAATAATTATAATAATGAAGTTAAAAATATAATTGTTAAAATCTCACCTCATTATCCATTTGAGTTAAGACAAATACATCCTACTATAGGAAAGGCAGAAATATCTCATTTAAATCCTGGTGAAAGTGATATTGTTTATTTCAAACTACATGTTAATGAAAATGCTCCTTCAGATAATTATAGGATTGATATTACTGTTAATTATGACGAAATTTATAATAAAGGTAGTGATGATGAGAGATTAATTCATTATAATATCACTAAAGTTTATTATTTGCCAGTTTATGGAATTGCAAAATTTCAAATCATAATAGATAATAATTCAATATCTCCTTCAAAATCAAAAACAATAACAATAAGATTAATAAATGAAGGAACTGGAAATGCAAAATATGTAAGTATAAATTTTTTTGGAAATAACAAAATAAATGTTTTAGGAAGTGGAAATTATTATATTGGATTTTTAAAGGCAAAGTGTGAAAGAGATATTCCTATAACAATATATGCAGTTCCTGAAATTGAGAATGGAATTTATACAATATACGCAAATATCAATTGGATAGGTGATGACGGAATCTTTTACAATTTCTCAACACCAATAAACATAAAGGTTGTTAAAAAAATCTATAAAAATCAGCCATTTATATATTTAGATGATGTTGATTTTAAAGATGATAGCTATGAAGTAACTATTGGTGTTGCTAATAGAGGAATGTCAAAAATGAGACACTGTGTTTTAACATTAAATGTAAATGGAAAAAACTACACAAAATATGTAGGAGATTTGGATGAAGATGACTATGATACTTTAGTGTATACTTTATATGATGTAAATGGAACAGTTCCTTTAAATGTATTTTTAAATTATTTTGATGATTATCAAAATGAATATACAGTTTCAAAAACATTCATTGTAAATTTTGAGCATAAAGAAGTTAAAGAGAATAATTATTGGATAATTGGAATTCTTATAATCTTTGGCATATTATTGATAATATATTATTTAAGAAAAAGAAGGAAAAGAGAAAGTTTTGAAGAATTATAAAATTAAAATATTTTTCTTATATTTTTTCTAAGAATCACAAATCCTAAGATATATATACCTTTACCTTAATTTTATTGTTCTAAATAAGGAAGGTTGTTATGATAAAAATTTAATAATAAGGATGTGTAAAAAATATAAAAATATGTGATTCCAATGCTATTGAATAAAAGTAAAATAGAAGTTATTGAACAATTTATTTATATTTTAGAAATTTTAGATATGTATGCAAAAGAAGGGAGTGATGAAAAAGCAATTATAAGATTAATGTTAGATTATCTTGAAAAAGGGAATGTTTTAGATGAAGATATTATTCCAATAAGTAATAAAATCTTAGAAATTGCTAAAAAAGTTGGAAGTTATGATTTAAAAAGAGAGATTAATTTATGGCTATTTGGCGAAAAGAAAAAACTAACAAAGTCACAAAAAAATAAAATAAAAAAACTCATTGAAATTTTGGAGTATTTAAAAAACTACATAGAAAAAAAACCTTATAAGTCTTATGAAGATACTCATTTATTAAATTTGATTTATTTAAAAATATTAAGACTCGATGAAAATATCTTCTTAGATTATAATTCAGAAGTTAGAAGTTTGTTAAATATTGCATTTAGAGCTGGAGATTATGAGTTAAAAAATGAAATAGAACTTTTACTAACTGGAAGAAAAAGAAGGAAATTAACTGAGGAATTTATACAAAAGAGAGTGGCAATTATTGGAATCTTAGAAAAGGTTAAAGAGTTTATAGAGAAAAAAGAATTTAAATCATCTTTTGATTATGAGGCACTTTTTTTAATAAATTTGAAAATATATAGGATTGAACAGGGAATTTTAAAGAGCTACGATGAAGAGATAGACTCTATTTTAAAAATTGCAAGAAAAGTAGGAAATTATAAGTTAAGGGAAGAAATAATTTTATTAAAAGAGAGTATAAAAAATTAAATATTATTGTTTTCTCAATTTTTCAGTAATTAGTTCAGCACAGAGTTTTCCAGATAAATACATTCCCCCAAAGATTGGTCCCATTCTATATCCACCATAGGCGGCATTAGCCGCCATTCCACAAACAAACAGATTTGGATAAACTTCTCTTGTATTTCTTAATAAAGCATTTTCCCCTTTTTCAGCCCACATTGATTTTTCGCCAAAAACTTCAGCATTTAATTTGTTCTTTTTAATTAATGTGTTTAAAACAGATGCCTCGTGTCCAGTAGCATCAACAACAACTTTACTCTTTATACATAATGGATCTATGTGGAATCCAGCTTTTTCTATAGCATAAGAATTTATTACAACTCCTGCAACTCCATTTTCTCTTATAATCAAATCTTCAACAACAATGCCAGTTAATATTTTAGCACCAGCATCTATTGCGGAAACTGCCAATTTACCTGGAACTTCTACGGAGTCGGCAACATAGTAATCATCTATCTTTATTAATTTAACTCCAATCTCTCTCAATATTTCATCTGCTGGCTCTTCAACAACAATGTATGGAAAGCCCATTCCTCCTCCCCAGGTTCCTCCACCAAAAGCTAAATGTCTCTCTAAGACAACTACTTTAAAACCTTCCTTAGCCAAGTATCTCGCACAGGTTAAACCACTTGGACCAGCTCCAACTATGACTACATCTACATCTACTATATCCATCCACATGTCAAAACTTGCCTTTAAAATAGCCCTTGTTATTTTAACTTCGTCAGCATTTAACTTTATCTCCTTTAAGTTGTTCATTGAACCACCTTTTTTAATACTTTGGAAATGTAACTATTTATTTTTTCATCTATTTTATCTTTGAGTTCTTCAACCTTTCTAATATTTTCCTTACTTATATTTATTTCTTCCTCTATGTAGGGAGTTTTTTCTAAAACTTTTTCTCCTTTCAGAACTTCAATATCTGTAAAAGTTCCTATTAGCTCTCTACCAGTTGATAAAATCTCTTTTTCTATCCAATGAGCTTTTTTTGTTCCAAATACAGAAAATACTGGAAACTTGGTAATTACATTGGAACCACTTAATATTAACGGACTAATCATTGGAATCTTATCAACCCAAACTCCCGTAATAATTTTAATCTTAGGAAAGTTTAATCTAACATTAGACACCCAATTCATATATTCTATTGTAGTAACTGAGGGTTTATTTTCAAATATCGTCCCTTTTTGAGGATTCAATGAATAGAATGTAATTCTATCTAAGTCCAACTCTTCAATTAAGTTTAATAATTTATCTATATCTTCCTCTTTTTCTCCTAAGCCCAATATTATAGTTATCCCAGTTTTTAAACCCAATTCCTTTGCCTTTAACAGATTATCTTTAATTTTATCCAATGGTTTTCCTGAACAAATCCAATCTCTATCTTTGCTAACAGTTTCAACAGCCCCTACAACTCCTTCAATTACATCTAAATTGATACTGCTTAAATCAACAACACCAACATTTAAATACTGCTTGCATTTTTGAACATATGCCACCATTTCAGCAATGTCATTTATCTCCTTTGGGCTATAGCCATAACCACCAGATATAAACTCTAATTTCCATCCAATTCTTTTCATTAAAATAGCCTCTGCTAAAATACTCTCTAACTTTCTTCTGGCTTTTTTTGGGTCTTTTATTTTATCCTTCTGAGTAGACATATAGCAAAATTTGCAGGGATGTTTTAAATCGCAATACCATCCTAAAAAAAGAGCTCTTTCAAATGTAACAGTATTTCCAAAATGTTTAGTAGTTAATTTAAACGCTTTTCTTACATTTTCTAATATTTCATCAATATTCATAAACTTCCCCCAAAAGTTATTATTTACAAAACTAAAAAACTAAAATAAAAATATTAAAAATAAAAAATAAAACAAATATTTTATTATTTTAATCCTTCTGTTTGCATATTTTCAATGTATTTTTCAATAACTTTTGGAGAAACTCTTGTTTGGATTCCTAATCTCTCTAATATTATGTTGTTTAATATAGCTTTAAGTATCTCCTTACCTTCTTTTGATTCTGTAATTTCATTTAGTTTTCTCGTAGTTGCAGGAGATTTTAATTTTTTTAAAACTTGGGCTATCTCTTCCTCTGTAATTCTCCCTTTTTTCTTTTGAAAGATTTCATCCGCTATTTTGTAAAGTTTGTCAATATCAAACGGTAAATATTCAACAATTTTGTTTAAAACAGTCTCATCTATCGATGCTAATAATCTCGCTATTTCAATATTTTCAGTATTTTCATCTATTTTTATTTTTTTTACTACAAACCAATTTTTGTGTTTTGCTATAAATTCAATTTTATCATCCACACTCTCACCAAAATAAAACTTTTAAAATAGAGATAAAATAAAAGCAAAAATAATTAAAAAAATAAAAAAAGATTTAAGCAGTAATTAGTTTCTTTAATATAGGATCAGTAACATCCTCAGGACTGATTTCTTCGATATTTAAAATCTTTATTCTTGATCTTTTAACTTTGTATCTTCCACCAAATTCTGAGTATAGTATTTCTAAGGCATGTTCTGGTTTTAAAGCTCTATACTCCTTTCTAAATATCATAGGCTCTCCTTTTTTTAAAAATATTTTTCCAGTAATTCTATATATTTTAGCCAAATAACCCACCTCCAAATATTTATTCAACTCTTATTCTTTACAAATATTATAAATGTTTTGTGCTACTCCAATCCATCTTAAATATGAATAGATAGATGCCTTTAATATAGAAATGTCTTCTGCTTCAACATTTATTTTTATAACATTTTTATTTATTTCCATCGTAGCCTTAGATTTTATTTGAGAAGATATATGTTCTAAAAATATAGATTTATAAATAATTTCTGCCTCTTCCTCTGAATCAAACTCTAATATTAACTCAAAATAATTCATAAAAATCCCTAATTATTTATCATAGAGTCTATCAAATAATTTAATAGACTTTACTCTAATTAAAGGTCCTATTTTTACTCTATCTTTGTAGAATTGAAGGGCAAACAAATATTTAGGATCTTTCTCTAACTTTAATGTTATGTTACTGTCTTCATCAATATTTAAGTGTTGAAATAAAAATTCATTATAGATTTCATAATATTTTTTAAAATCTTCATTATTTTGTAATTCCCTACTAACTCTTATTTTTATTCCATCGTTATTGTATATCTTTTCTCCACAAATCTCTCTCTGTAATTTAACAGAAATAAAACTTGATAGCCTTCTATTATTTTCAACATCATAAACTACTAATGTCCCAGGATTCGCTTTAAATTCCCCAATTAACAAAATATGTTTATCCATTTCAAATAATTCTTTCAAAGATAGTTTCCCTCTCTGAATATATGGTAGATTTAAAGTTCTTTCTAAATCCCTAACGAAGCTTCTTGTTCTTTGAGAGGGTTTTCTTGAAGTTGTAATTATCATTTTACCTCGCCTTTACATGTTTAACTACTTTTGGTCTAAGTTTAACTAATATTTTATAACTACAATATGGACATCTTGCTCTGTTACCTAACTCTTCAAATTTAATAATTTTTTTACAGTTTAAACATTTATATTCTACCATACGCATCCCAGAAAAAATTATTATTTGTAATTTAGAAATAATTAGAAATAAAAATATTTTAGGGAATTTATTCCTCTTTTCTATCAACAATTCTTCTTATAGCCTTCATAACTGCCTTACCTGCTCCTGTCTCTGGAGTATAAGCCCCTCCAGCTATTTTAGCCCCACATTTATCGCAAACCCATATTGATGTTGAGGCTCTCTTTAATTTTGGGAATCCACAAACTGGGCACTTATATTTCTTTTTTGCTTTAACTTCTACATCTCTAACTCTAACTCTTATCTTTAAACCATATCTTGGTCCAAATCTTCCTGCAGGTCCTACCTTCTTAGTGTGACTGAACATATTTTTTCACCTCTCTATTATTCACTGTATTTTTTAACTACTTTTGTTTGAACATTTCCTTTAGTTATTTTGTTTAGTTGAGCGTAAAACTCTGCCTCAATACCACTTGGAATTTCAATCAATACAATTAAAGAGCCATCTGGTTGCCATTCTTCCTGTTTAACAGCTCCAAATTGATACAATACATTGTATGCCTTAGAAGCATATTCAGGAGGTATTTTAACAGCAATATCTCTTTTTTCAAACCTGATTGGTAAAAGTTTTTTAAGCTTTTTGACAATTTCAGGAACTTGCTCTTCAGCACTTTTGTAAATATCAATATTAATTTTCAATTCCTCCATAGCTTTTTCAATTCTATGTGGAGGATGAGGAGTGTCAGTTTGTGGGTTTATAGTGTTTCTACTAATTATAGTAATAATTTGCCTTTTTTTCTGTTCTCTAAGTTCTTCTCTTTGTTTAGCAGTTAATTGAACATTACCTTTTAATATAATTTTTTTTGCAATTTCTTTAACATCAGTAGTTCCAAAGACTTTTGATAAAAGTTCTTCAGGAGCCTTTTCTCCCTTATTTGCATCTTTAAATATAACATCTATGGCTAAAAGTTCATCCATATCAACATTTTGACCTTCTTTAAGTTTAGCGGCTAAGTAAGGATCTACTAAAATTTCGAATTTTTCACCGTGTGATGTATATCTTGCAATAACTGCCTTTTCTAAGGACACCATAATATCCCTCTCAACATTATATAAATGTTTCGGATTAGATATTTAGATTATTATATTATTGTTTATTATTATTATCTTTTTTAACCTCACATTCATAATATTCTTTTAAACATTTGATAATAGTATATACTATTTCAATGATAACTTTAAAAATATTTTTATAATCTTTAAACATTATAAAAATATGCATATCCCCATTAAAATGTGATGATTACAGGATATATTAGGTTATACGATGTTTTAAATAGCAATCAATATGAATTAAAGTAAATATGTAAGAATTATTTTTAATAATCGTGGGACTATGAAAATGGTTGTAGTTATAAGAACTGACTTAGGAATGGGAAAGGGTAAAATGGTAGCACAAGGAGGGCATGCAATAATAGAGGCTTTTTTAGAAGCACAGAGAAAGAATCCAAAGGCTGTTGAAGAGTGGTTAAGAGAAGGGCAAAAAAAGGTTGTGGTAAAAGTAAATTCAGAGAAGGAACTTATAGAAATTTACAATAAAGCGAAAAGTGAAAATTTACCTTGCTCAATAATTAGAGATGCAGGGCATACACAGTTAAAGCCAGGAACTTTAACAGCAGTTGCTATAGGACCAGATAAAGATGAAAAAATTGATAAAATTACAGGACATTTAAAACTTCTATAAATATTAATTTTTAGTTATTATTTTTTAATTTTATCTTTTGCGTGTTTATATGCTTTAAATCCTCCTATTAATCTTTTTACATTAAATCCTAATAGTTGCAAAATTAAAGCCATTATCTGACTTCTCATCCCTCCTCTCGCACAAAAAACAACAATTAATTTATTTTTATCAAGTTTCTTACTTTCATTTAAGATTCTAATCAATCTTTTTTTAAAGATTTCAATGCCTAAATCTATTGCTCTATCTTTTCCTTCCTCTTTATAAACTTTCCCTATTAAGGCATGTTCTTCATCTAAAAATAATGGAATGTTTATTGCTCCTGGAATCGTCTCATTTTTATATTCTCTTGGACTTCTAACATCAACTATAATTATATTTTCATTATTTTCCATTAATTTTAGAAGTTCATTAACGGTTATTGCATTTTTAACAAATTCACTTCCAATAGTTTTTAAAAACTTATTTATGTCTATCCTTTCAAAATAAATATTATAATCTTTAAATTGCTTTACTCCTACTTTTTTATCTTTTAAAAACTCCTTAGATTCTTTTAGTATAAATGAGGCCAATTCTCCTTCAATTTTTCCAGCCAATATTTTTTTACCGTTTGTTATCATTTTTCTACCGTCATTCAAAACTATACACAAAACAACATCCTCTGTAAAAGTTATTAACCTCGCTAAAATCTCCTCGTCCATATTTTCACTTATATTATGTTATGTTCTTTTAGTTTTTCTCTTATAAATTCGTCTATAATCTTAGCTGATTTTTTTACATCTTCATTATATACAATTAAGTCTGGCTTTATTTTTTTTACATTTCTTAAATAATGCTCCCTATATAACTTTTCCTCAATCAATTTTGCCGCTTCAAGATATTCATCTTTTTTTATAAGTTCTATTATTTTTTCAATATTTTGAATCATTTCGGGCTTTTTAAAACTATCCTTTAATATTAAAAACTTGTTTATTAAAATTTTTTTTTCTACATCATTTTTTGGTTTGTAAATTGACACCAATCTTTTTATTTGGCAATCATAAGGGCAGTCAATTAATATTTTGTAAGTGTAATTATTAATATCTGCCAATAACTCTGGAATCTTTAATTTTCTTTCTCCCCCTATCTTTCTACCTTCGTATTCAACAACTGCATAGCCAATTTGTTTTGCTTTTTCAATCTCTTTATTTATGAGCTCATCAAACTCTTCTTGGCTTCTCATACTTAAGTGATATAAATCGCCTAAAATACTACCTCTTGTTCTTGCAATTTCCTCAATATCAATAACAGGATGGTGTTTTTTCAATTCTTGTAAAATTTCTGTTTTTCCACAGCCAGTTTTTCCAAACAATCCAAAGATAATCATAATTTCACCAAAAATATATTTAACATATGATAAAATAACATAGGATAAAATTTAGAAAAATAACAAAAATTGCTTTTAATATTTATTTTTTAACTATCTCGCAACCTCCTGGAGGTAGAACTCTTAAAATATCTTCATCATCTATATCATAATCTTTAAATATCTCTTTAAGTTCTTTAACTACTTTTCCTTTCTCTTTATTTCCTGGTTTTAATAAAACCCACTTAATAAAACTTTTTTGCAATGTTTTTGGTGGGGCAGTAGTTACTTTTAAATCATTATCATATTCAATAATTCCAATCCCTAATTCTAATGGAGTATTCCTGAAATAATTCTTTTTACCTCTAATAACAAATGCCCCTCTTTTTAAATACTCTCCACTTTCAGCAGTTTTTGATATTTGCTCTGGCTTAACCCAATATGTGTCCATAGCACCATATCCTAATTTCCAAGCCTTTGAATGCGAAACTGAAAATTTAGCCACTTCTTCCAATGTCTCTTCATCAACCTCTCTACCGTTTGTTTTTATTACAGTGAATGGAGCCCCCTGTATGTCAGCGTGGAATACTATGTCATCCTTATCTGTATATTTTTTGATTATTATTTCATTTGTTATAGCATCTTTTCCAGCAATTACTAAAAATCCATTAATTACTGTCCATTTAAACTTCTCATACCATTTTCTTTCTTTTCTTACTTTTTTCTTCATCTTTAAACTTTCTTTTTCTTTTAGTTCTTTATCACTCTTCTTTTTAAGTTCTTCTATCTTCTTCTTAGTTAGTTCAATTGCCTTCTCTATTCCCTCTATCTTACTTCTAAGTTTTTTAGATTTTTCATAATATCTCTCAGCATTTTCAAATGCATTCTTTCTTATATCTAAAGAAACTCTCTCCTCTATAACTTTATCATCAACCTCTGACTTTAATCTAAGAATTATCTCCCCAGAGTTTTCATTTATATTTTCAATTAAACCTAATATTGGATGATCTCTATTTTCTTTAATTATTTTCTTTATTCTTGCCCAGTCCATTTTTTCTCTTGCCTTTCTTATAGTATTTAATAACTCTTCAACAATTTGATAATTTGCATATATTAAATCCCCCTTAATTTGATTCTTTTCAGATTCTTCTTTATATTTATTTAAAGTTTCTAACTGTCTCTTTAATATATTCTCCTGTCTCTCAATTTCTCTCTCAATTTTTGATTTTTCTTTTTTAATTTCAACACTAAATAAAAATTTGGCAAAGTAGTCATCAACTGCCTCTAAAAAACTATTATAGTATTTTTTCTCTAAATCTTGATACTTTTTTAAATCAATTGGCACTACATCAAAATATTCTCCATCCTTTAAAACAATTTGTGGCTTTCTGTTATTAAAAATTTCATTAAATAAATTTTTAGATGTTTCAAAGAGTTTTTTAATCTCTTCTTCACTTAAATCTTTCTTTTTCTTATCAATTCCTGCCCTTTCACAAATTTCCTCTGCATATAATCCTCCAATTCCAAAAACTCTTGATATTAATCTAACACATTCAACATCTTTATTCTCTAAAAAGTAATCTTTAAAAACTTCATAGGCAATAGAAAAATCTAAATTGTAAGGATTTAATGGCTTTTGTGGAGGAAATTTATATTTTTCCTTAGGAACAATATTTCTCGTGCTCCATCTCTCAATTCTTAAAGGCAATATAATAACATCTTCACTATTTAGTAAAATAATATTCCCTTCTCCAAATAACTCTGCAATTAACTTATAAACTTCTCCTTTAACTTCAAAGTGGAATATTACAATTCTATCAAAATTTACCTGCTCAATTTTAATTATTTTGGCATTTTTTAGATATTTTCTTAACAGCATTGCAAAAGATGGTGGTAGTTTTGGTTTTTCTCTCTCATAGTTAGTTAAAGTTATGTATTTATATTTACCAACACTTATAACTACTTCTCTACTACCACCCTCTGGAGCGTGTATTTTTAATATTAACTCTCTATTTTGCTCGTTGTCAATTAAAAATGCTTTATCTAATCTACCATTAATTAGGCTTTGTAATTCATTTACAATACAACATACATCTACATTAGTTATTTCAGTTTTCATAATATCACCAATGATTTAATTATTTGAAAATAAAAAAATCTTGAAATTGACTTTGTTTCAAATAAAATGAATCAAAGGAAATAATTTTTTGAATATTTTAATTTTCATTCTCAGTTTTTAAATAAACTGTGTATGTTGGAAATGCAAATTCTAAACCTTCCTTTTCAAATTCTCTTTTAATTTTTAAATTAATATCATCAACTGTCTCTATATATCTTTGATAACCATTGTATTTAGTATTTTTAATATAATAAACAACTTGAATATTTAAACTCCAATCACCATACTCTTTAAAATAAACTGTTATTGGTTCATTTTCAACATTTGGATGCTCCAATAAAATTTTTTTAATTATTTCCTTTGCTTTAATAATCTCATCCGCCGTTGTATTATAAGTTAGTCCAATAGTCATTGTAACCTTCCATTTATTTTTTGATGGAGTAGTTTGGATTATATCATCTATTAACTTAGAGTTTGGAACTACGATAATAGAGTTATCTACAGCTCTAATTTTTGTGCTTCTTATTCCAATATCTTCAACAATTCCCATTCCACCGCTAAAATTAATCCAATGCCCTATTTTAAAAGGTTTATCAGTTAATATTATCAATCCAGCAATTAAATTTGAGACATAATTTTGTGATGCCAGTGCAAATGCTAAACCTCCAATACCTAAACCGGCAAGGAGTGTCTTTATGTCATATCCTAAATTACTCAAAATAAGCATTAATCCAATGAACCATATAAATAGTCGAATGGATTTTTTTATTAATATTATAACTTGCTCATCAACTTCCATCATTGTTTTTTTAGAAATAGTATCTGCTAAGTATCTTTCAACTAATTCAGAGATAAATTTATCAAAGAAAATTACAACACATAATATAAATGCAACCAAAATTCCTCTATCAATATATAACTTTATAGATGGTGGTAAATAGATGAAAGATATTCCTAAATATAATCCTGATAAAATAATACCAATGGCTATTGGTAAAGATAAAGCCCTTATAACGATTTCATCTAATTCTAATACTTTCTTCTTACTAAGTTTATCTGCAATTCTCTCAATTAAAGCTCCAATATACCTTCCAATAAGTAATGAAAAAAATATTGATAAAAAGCATAATACATAGTTTATAATAGAGTTATGTATTATTATATCATTTATTATCTGAATTACCATATTTACAACCTAATATAGTACCTATAACATTCCGAAGATAATTACAATAATTTAGTATTTGAACCTTACTGTATATAGATAAAGTTGTTAAATTAAAATTTTTGTGATACTATGGACAGAGAAGAATTTTTAAAGCATTTGAAAAGAGGAGAGTATAATAAATTAGCAAATCTTATATATAAAGATAAATATTATTTAACATATTTAGATGAAATTTTTAATAGTAATAACAAAGATGACATTAGAAGAGGTTTGTTAATTTTAAAACGACTAAATAATGAAATAATTGAAAGATACTTATATTATATTCTTAGAGGATTGAACGATAAGAGAATGATAGCAAAAATTTCAGAGGAGATTTTAATAAAATACAGTAATAAAGAAACCATAGAGGAAGCATTATTAGAAATATCCAATAAACAACTAAGTGACAGAATAATATATCTATTTATTGAAAATATTGGGCAGAGTATGTTTTTAAAATCTATTTTAAAATATACAAAAACTGACAGTGTTGAAGAAAGTTTTAAAGTTTTACTAAAAAATTACAATTCAGAGGAGATTTTAAAAATATTATGTAATAAACTTTATTCCCAAAATAAAAAAGAAAAAGAATTTGCTTTAAATATTTTATTAAATATTGTTGATTCATTGGATGAAAACCAAAGAAATATTTTGAGAAAATATTTAAATATATTATTGTTGGGGGATGACAGTAAAAAACTCTATAATAAATTTAAACAACTATTTGATAAGTTAAATATAGAAATTAATCATAACAAAATAGATATAATGTCTCTTTTAAAGTCAGATGGAAAAAAGGCGTTAAATTTAATTTTGAGAGAGAATATAAAGATTCCCAGTAGTTTTTACAATAGAGAATTTTTAAGAGAGTTTTTATATGGAAAAGATGAGGATAGGCAATTTATTGGTGTTAAATTAATATCTTTAATGAACGATACAAAAAATAAGGTTGAATTACTCTTCAAATTTTTAAATTATGGTTATGGAAAGGCAAAAACAGCATCTATAAAAGAACTTAAAAAAATAGCCAAAAATGATGAAGATTTAAGGAATTTTATTGAAACTAAGGCATTAAAATATGCTAAAAAAATGGATTTAAGTTTAAAAATATCTTCTTTAAGGATTTTAAAAGAGTTTAGTAGGAGAGATTACCTACCATTTTTAATAAATGAGCATAGTAGGTTGAGAGATTTAATTCTTACATTGGATGAAGAAAAGTATATGGGCGGATTTAGGCATATGTTAATGATAGAAAATGAAATAAAAAAATGTAAAGTAGCAATGGATTTAATTGAAGAAATCGTGGCAGAGATTTGCTTAAAATATGAGATTCATTATAGTAGTTTAAGGTTGTCAGAAAAACTCGGCTATGAATTTTACAAAACTATTGCAAATATTGGCTCTAAAAATTTAAATTTAATAAATATCTATGAACTTTTAAGAGATGTTATGTATAATGGAGAACTTATAGTTTATTTAACTGAAATTGTTTCCAACAATAGTAATGAAATAAATGATGAATTAGCTGAGGAAATATTAAAAGTTGTTGAAAATGTAGAATTAGAAAATAAAGATGTTTTAAATGCTAATAAAATTATAATATATTCCTCATTAAATAGAATTGATAAAATTGGAGAAATAATAAATATGGCTGTTGGTTATAGTTCAAAGTTGGCATTTATAACTGCAATAAAAAAACTTATTGATAACAATATGCTAAATGATGAAAAAATAAAGTTAATAATCCCAAAAATTGCTGAGATGCTATATGACTCTAAGAAGTTAAGGTTAATGGCTTTAGAATTTTTTGAAAAGTATCCTAATGAAATCGTTATCCCAATAATTTTAAATGAGATTGAAAAAAATAAATGCAACAATAGAGAGTATAAATTGATGATGAACATTATAACAAATGCTATATTTAAATATCCTCATACAATTAATAAGTTGAAGAATCTACTAAATACTGATAAAAGAAATATATGCTTAAAAATTATGCTAAAAGTTAGTGAAAAGATGCCAGAACTTTTAAGGGATTATATTTATATATTAGCATCTCAATATACATTATCAGATGATGAAGACAAAAAACTGATAACAAAAATCTTAAAAAACATTACTACTGAAAATGAAAGGAAAATTTTAAGACCAATAATAAAAATTTAAAGAAAGATTGTTATGAGAAGGGACGAATACTTTGAGAGGTTGTTGGAAGTCATAGAAGAGTTAAAGATAGAGGCAGAAGAAAAGCCAATAATTGTAGAAGGAAAGAGAGATGTTGAAAGTTTAGAAAAGTTGGGAGTTGAGGGAACATTCATTGTAATAGCAAAAACTCCTATTTATTTAATAGCTGATGAACTTATAAGAAAGGGAATAAAGGAAGTTATCTTATTAACTGACTTTGATAGAAGAGGTAGAATGTTAGCTAAAGCCATAATTGAAGAGTTTAGATATAGAGGAATTAAGGTAAATACAAAAATTAGGCAAGAAATATTTATATATACAAATAGTGGTATTAGAGATATTGAAAGTCTATTCTCCTATGTAAATAAAAGAAGTCTGTTTTAATTATACACTCTCTAACATATCCTCTTCACTTAAACCCTCTAATTCAATCATATTTTTTAATCTTTCAGTTATGATGTTTAGGCATTTATCAACTGTTTCACTGATTTTTATATTCTCAATTACTGGTACTCCTTTCTTTTTTGCAGTTTCAACCATATATTCGTTTATTATCCTTATAATTTTAAAATATCTTAAATATCTTTCAGTAGGTCTGCTTGATACTCTACCTCTTGCATAAAATCTCATTTTGTGTAATTTCTCATCATAGATTGTTAGCATAATAAAAATAATATGAGGATTTTCTAAATAATTATCTTTTAAAAGTGTTGGAACTAAGTGAGTCCCTTCAATAATTACACTCTGCCCTTCGAGTAAGCATCTATTTATAACTCCCTCAACACCAGTTAATACAGCTTCAGAATGTCTCTCAAAACCTTTTATATATTTAGTTTTGTTATCTTCTTCATAATTATCTTTTAAAACTTTCCAAGCTGTATAACTTGACTCGTAAAGTGTTGGTATTAAATCTCTTGAAATTACTTTTCTCATAACCTCTCTTATTGAATCTGTCCCTATTACACTCGATATTCCTAACCTTGATGCTATTTCAAATGCAATTGTAGAAGTACCTACACCACTAGCTCCGCCTATTAAAATAACTATTGGTCTTCTACCTAAAACCATTCTCCAAAGTAAATATTTTTTAGCAACTTCATCATAATTTTTTGATATTAAATAGTAATAAACTCTTCTTCTAAGTTCTGCCTTATCAATAACTTTAATATTCTCTTTTTTAAGCATTTCATATATGTCCCATGCTATTCTATATGCAATACTTGGTTTTAAACCTGCCGCCATTAAAGACCTTGCAAGGATACCCTTTGAAAATGGCATTTCATAGGATTTTCCTCTAACAACTATATCATTTTGCAAATCCATCATTCCACCAAAATTTTAGTCTAAAATTTCATCAGCCTCTATTTTTTCAGCATTGTAAAGTTTTTTAGCCCTTAAATATAATAATTCGTCTTTTTCATCATTAACTACTACATAAACTTTATTTATATTGTAATTTTTAATAAATCTCTCAATATTTTTCTTAGTAATTTCAATTTTTTTCTTTAATCCTTCTAACGCATTTTCTGGAATCCCTATCTTCCTCATATCCTCTATATCTAACATTCCCTCAGTGCAAACAACCTTTAAATTAGGATTTTTATTTTTTAATTTTTTGAATAGTTTTTTATTTGAGACAATATATAAGGCATCTTCACTAATCTCTTTCTCCTCTAACTCAAACCCAAAGTTAGATAAAACTCTATTAAGATGTTCTTGGCATTTTATAATTAATTTACAAAATTCTTTAGCCTCATCTTCATTCAATTCATGCTTCGGAGCTTTTTTATATAAAAAATCATCTGCCTCCAATAGTTGATAAATTGCCTTTTTAAACTCTTCAACATTTATTTTTCCAGGCTTTGCATCTTTGTAAGAGATTTTTGAATGCCTATCAATATTTATTTTGTCTGGCTTTTCCTCTATCTTAACTTTTTTTAGTTTTGATATTGTACATATCCCCTTTCTTATTAATTCTTTTGAGTATTTATCTCTCATTGTCTCCCCTTATCTTTATCTTCTTTTTCTTTCTCTAATTTTTCCAACTCTTCAACTAACATTGGTAAAAAGACACCAATATCTGTAACTATTCCTAATGCCTGAGAAGTTCCTCTATCCATCAATTTTGTAACTACTGCTGGATTTATATCAACGCAGATAGTTTTAACCCATGAAGGTAATAGGTTCCCTGTAGCTATTGAGTGTAACATCGTAGAGAGCATTAAAACCATATCCTTTCCTTTTAATAGTTCTCTCATTTTTTCTTGTGCCTTAACAACATCTGTAATTACATCTGGTAAGGGACCGTCATCTCTAATACTACCTGCCAATACATAGGGAACATTATTTTTTATACATTCGTACATAACCCCCCTATTTAAAATACCCTGCTCAACAGCATCTTTTATACTTCCTGCCCTCATTATAACATTTATAGCCCTTAAATGATGACTATGCCCTCCTGGAACACTCTTTCCAGTTTTTAAATCTACTCCTAAGGAAGTTCCATACAAAACACTCTCTATATCATGAGTTGCTAAGGCATTTCCAGCAAACAGTGCCTGAACATAACCCATTCTTATTAATTTAGCTAATGCCCATCCTGCACCTGTGTGTATAATTGCTGGTCCTCCAACTACAACAATTCCTCCTTTTCCTGTCTTTCTATACTTTTCTCTAATTTCATACATTTCTTTTGCTATCCTCCTAATTATTGTCTCTTTTGGCTTTTCTGAGGAAGCCTCTGATTTCATAAATTCAAATAATCCGCCAGATTCTCTTGGCTTTTCTGGTGGAATTACTCTAACTCCTTTATGGCCAACAACAACTAAATCTCCTTTTTTAATATTTCTAATTGTTTTTACTTCTGCTCTCATTTCGTCAGGATAAACTACAATAGCTCCATCCATTTTTTGATTCTCTACCTCTATCCACTTTCCTCTAAATCTAATAAAGGTTTTGTGATTGGTTGTTGAATAAAATCCCTCTGGTAAAACCATATCCTTTTCAGCAGGTTGTAACTCAACTTCTTCAATTTCAGGAATCTCAGCCCCTAAATCCTTTAATTCGCTTAAAATTTCATCTACATGTTTTTCGTCCTTACCAATAACCAATATTTTTGCATAACTTGGATCAGTCTTTCTCTTACCAATTTCAAATTCTAAAACTTTGTAATCTCCGCCCATTTCTAAGATTTTATCAAAAACTTTAGGTAAAATTAAACTATCAATAATATGTCCCTTTAATTCAATTTCTCTCATAAACATAATAAATCCCTCTTGTTATTTTTAAATTAATAAAAAGTAATTATTGTCAAACTAATATTTTAACCATCTGTTTTTATAGTTAAATCCAAATATTTAAATTATTATATAACAAAAATTAATATAAAAATAAACTAATAACTAATAAAATTAATTATAATAAAAATTCCTCTATTTTTTCTGATAGAGTATCAAATATCCAGTTAAATTTATTATCGTCCTTTTCTAATAAAGTTACTCTAAATCCGTTAAGTTGTGAGCAGAAAGATGTTAGAGGAACTACACAGATTCCAGTAGATGCTAATAAATAATATACAAATTTTTTATCAATATTTACATTTTTTGTATAGGAATCTATAAATTCTTTCAATTTTTCATTTTTTATTTTTATTGAGTTGTTTCCATTTAAATACTTATCTTCGAACACTATAGACATATAAAATGCTCCATTTGCCTTATTTGCTATAATTCCATCAATGTCTTTTAATTTTTTATATGCAGTATTTGATCTCTTCTCATAAAACTTATTTCTCTCATTTATGTATTTTTTATAATTTTTATGACCCATAATTTTTGGAATAGCCATTTGTGGTAATGTGGTAGAACAAACTTCTATTAATTTGGATCTATAAATACTATCAACATATTTTTTAAATTCCTCATCTTTGTCGGCGTTGTAAATTTCAATCCATCCACATCTCGCTCCAGGCCAAGGAATTTCCTTAGATATTCCTTTTAAAGATATTCCACAAACATCGTCTATAATTTCACATAATGAATAATATTTTTTTCCATTATAAACTAAATTACAGTATATTTCATCGCAAATAATAAATAAATCATATTCATTTGCTAAATCAACTATATTATCTAAAATTTTTTTTGGATATACTGCTCCTGTTGGGTTATCAGGATTTATTATCAAAATTCCACTAACTGCTGGATTATACTTAATTCTCTTTTCTAAATCGTCAATGTCTGGATACCAATAGTTGTAAGGGTCTAAAAAGTAAGTTACTGGTGGAGAACCTGCATGTGAACCTTCAGCTGAGGAATGTGTTGAATATGATGGAGATGGGTTTATAACTCTAACCTGCCTCTTCAATAAACTATAAATCTTTGCTATAGCATCACCTAATCCATTAAAAAATATAATATCCTCTGCTGTAATTTGAACTCCTCCTTTTTTATTTGTCTGCTCTGCTAAAAATTCTCGTGTTTCTAATAACCCCTTAGTAGGACAGTATGCATAAGATTCATCATTTTTAACAATTTCAACTATAATATCTTTAATCCAATCTGGAATTTTTTCTCCCTTTGCTACTGGATCTCCAATATTTTCCCAAGTTATATTTATTCCAAACTTTTCTATTTTTTTTGCTATATCTACAATCTCTCTAATTTCATAACTTAACTCCTTAGCTCCTACATCTATTATTGGATTTCTCATAGTTTCATCTCATAAAATGGAACTCTATTTTTTGTAAATTATTGGATGATTCTCCAATTTATAGTTTTGATATATAAACTTTATCCTTAAAATAGAACTCCTTTTTTATAGAGTCAAATTAATATAAATAACTGTTTAAAATAAAATAAAGATTTAAGAATTTAATGATTGTGGTGAAAATATGACTAAATGTAAATTTTGCAATAAGGAAAGTTATGTAAAATTAAAATCTCCAAAAATTCACTTATGTAAAGAGCATTTTATTGAATATTTTGAAAATAAGGTTGAAAAGTCCATAAAAAAATATAATATGCTAAACAAAGATGAAAAAATTTTAGTATCTGTCTCTGGTGGAAAGGATGGACATGCTGCTGCATGGGTTTTAAAAAAATTAGGATATAACATTGAATTATTTCATATAAATTTAGGAATTAAAGGATTTTCTGAAAGTTCTCTAAAGGCCGTTGAGGAGTTGGCAAAAAAGTTAAATGTTCCTTTACATATAATTAATTTAAAAGATATTACTGGAAAAACTTTAGAAGATATAAGAGGAAAAAAATGTTCAATATGTGGGATAACTAAAAGATATTTAATGAATAAATTTGGTTATGAACATGGATTTGATGTTATAGTTACAGGACATAATTTAGATGATGAAGTATCATTTATTTTAAATAATATTTTAAATTGGAACATTAGATACTTAGCTAAGCACGAGCCAGTTCTTCCAGCTCACGATAAGTTTTTAAAAAAAGTTAAAATATTTTTTGAGATAGAAGAGGATTTAATTTTAAAGTATGCTGAGGCAGAAAATATTCCATTTACAACAGTTAAATGTAGATTTGCAGAAAAGGCAATAACTTTAAAGCATAGAGAATACTTCAATGAATTAGAAAAATTAAGACCTAATATAAAGTATCAATTTTTAGCTGGCTATATGAAAAATAGGCGTATTTTTAAATGCGAAGAAGATGAAAATTTTGAATTTAGAGAGTGTGAAATTTGCGGAATGACTTCTGCTGGAAGAATTTGCTCGTTTTGCAGAGTGTGGAAATTGTATAAAAATAAAAATAAAAGTAACAGCAAATAATTATTTAAAAGCACTCATTAATGTCCATGCCTCTTTTCCACTTATAAAAGCTCTATTAACTAACCTCTTAAAAATAATTTTACAAAGTTCTTTTTTATGCTCAGGAATTTTTTCATTTTTATCTATAAATTCATTAAACTTTTTTATTAACAATTCCTTATCTTCTTTTGAAGCCTCCCTCATTTTTATATCTAAAAATCTATTTTCAACTTTTTTTGTATAAATTTCATATAAAATAACTGCCACAGCGTGAGATAAATTCATTATTGGATATTTTTCAGATGTAGGAATAGAAACTAATAAGTCACATTTATCAATTTCTTCATTTCTTAATCCGTCATCTTCTCTACCAAAAACAATTCCTATATTTCCTTTAATTTCTAAAATTTTATCTGCCAATTCTTTTGGAGTTATAGGAACCCTTTTTAAATTTCTATCACCTCCTCTTGCTCCTGAAGTAGCAATAACAAAATCTAAATCTTTTATTGCATCGTCAAAACTTTCATAAAATTTAGCATTGTCCAATATTTCTTTTGCATGAACAGCCATCATATATGCCTCATCATTTATAATATTTCTATTTCCAACTATTCTAAGATCTTCAAAATCAAAATTCATCATAACCCTTGCAATACTACCAACATTTCCACTGTATTTAGGATTTACTAAAATAACTGAAATCATTATATATCACTTCATTGACTTTTTTAATTTATAATAGTGATATTCTACTGTCTTTAAATTTAACCCAGTAATTTTCGCAATTTCTTCTGGCTTTTTATCTAAATACTTTTTAATAATTTTATCTACATTTGTAGGTCTTCCAGTCTTTGGAGCTATAGGAATTACTTCAACATCTACTCCTTCCAATGCCTTTATAATTTTCTTAGAAGACCTTTTATACTTTGACTTTGGTAAATATATCTTTTTAGGCTCGCAATTCTCTAACAATGCTATTGCTACATCTCTATCTAACTCTAAATTAATATAAATTTCATCTACATTTTCACAGTTTTTAATTTTCTCAATTAGTTCTTCTTTTGTTTTAGCCCTTAACTCTTTCATAATTTATCCTATTTTTTCCTTTTTTTATTCTTTGATAATCTTGATTTTACCATTTTTCTTTTTAATGGACTTCCACAAATCTCACAGACATCTTCATCAAAATCTATGGGATACATTTTTTTACAACCTTCACAAACCTTTCTCCAAACAAAATTTTTATTTGTTGGTTCGTAAATTATTCCTCTAACATCAATATTTAATTTTTTTGCCACATTTTGAATTCCGTAATCGTCAGTATATAATATTCCCTTTAACTCCAACGCCAACGCTAAAATGCTAATATCTTCTTTAGATAAATTATCTCCTGTCTTTTTAACAGTATCTTCAACTATCTTTATATATTCTTTACTTGGAATTTTTATTTTTAGTTTTCCTAAATTTAAACTTTGGTCAACAATAACCTTCATTGACTCGACTTCTTCCAAAACTTCTGGAGTTATATAATGCTCTCCTTCTTCTATAACTGGATTATATCCGTGAATTATTGCTGAGGCATCTAATACTTTAACTTTCATGGTTCCACATTCTAAATAGCATAAAATAATACACACTTAAGCTATAATCTATATATAAAACTCAGCTATTGCATTATATAATTATTAAATTTATAAATAAAAAATAAATTATACATTAAAAAACGGTGAGAAATTGGTTTTATGTGCAAAGGTCTATGCCAAAGAAGGAGAAAAAACCAGAAGATTATTGTTAGAAAACAAATTGTTAAATAAAAATTACAAAATAGTAAAGGAGGGAGATTTTTTATACATTCCATTAAATGAAGAGAATTTAAAGAATATTAATTTAAAAGATTTGATTCCAAATATTGAAATAGTTGAAAAAGATATAAAGAAAAAAGAGATTAAAAGAAAACCAAGTTTTAGAGAAGTTATATCAAAAAGATTTAGAAAAGAGATTGATGAGGGATTAATTGCTTTATCTTATGATGTTATTGGTGATTTAGTAATTTTACAAATATCTGATGAAATTGATGAAAAAACGAGAAAGGAGATTGGAGAAATTGCATATAAATTAATTCCATGTAAAGGAGTTTTTAGAAGAAAAAGTGAAGTTAAGGGAGAGTTTAGAGTTAGAGAGTTGGAGCATTTAGCAGGAGAGAATAGAACTCTAACACTACATAAAGAAAATGGCTATCGCTTATGGGTTGATATTGCGAAGGTTTATTTCTCTCCAAGATTAGGAGGGGAGAGGGCAAGAATAATGAAAAAAGTTTCTTTAGATGATGTGGTTGTTGATATGTTTGCTGGAGTTGGACCATTCTCAATTGCATGCAGAAACGCTAAAAAAATCTATGCCATAGATATAAATCCAGATGCCATAGAACTTTTAAAAAGAAATATAAAGTTAAATAAATTGGAGCATAAAATAATACCTATATTGAGCGATGCTAAAGATGTTGATGTTATGGGAAATAGAGTTATAATGAATTTGCCAAAATACTCCCATAAATTTATAGATAAAGCATTAGAAATAGTAAATGAGGGAGGAGTTATACATTACTATACAATTGGCTCTGATTTTGACGAGGCAATAAAGTTATTTGAAAAAAAATGTGATTGTAAAGTATTAGAAAAGAGAATTGTCAAAAGTTATGCTCCAAGAGAGTATGTTTTAGCTTTAGACTTTAAAATTCTTAAAAATTAAAAAATAAAGTTTAGGGATAGTTTATGTTAAGTTGGGTGGAAAAGTATAGACCAAAATCATTAAAAGAAGTTGTTGGAAATGAAAAAGTCAAAGAAAAATTAAAAGGTTGGATTGAAAGTTATTTAAAAGGAGAAAAACCAAAACCAATTTTGTTGGTAGGACCTCCAGGATGTGGAAAAACAACTTTAGCTTATGCTTTGGCAAATGATTATGGATTTGAAGTTATTGAATTGAACGCGAGTGATAAAAGGAGTGGTTCAGTAATAAAAAAAATTGTAGGGCATGCGGCTACTTCATCTTCAATCTTTGGGAAGAAATTTTTAATTATATTGGATGAAGTTGATGGTATTTCAGGAAAAGAGGATGCTGGAGGAGTTTCTGAGCTAATAAAGATTATAAAGAAGGCAAAGAATCCAATAATTTTAACTGCTAATGATGCCTATGCCACATCAATAAGAAATCTTCTACCTTATGTTGAGATAATCCAATTAAACCCGTTAAATAAAACGTCTGTCTATAAAGTTCTAAAAAAGATAGCTGAAAAAGAGGGGCTTGATGTGGATGATAAGACATTAAAAATGATTGCCCAACATTCAGCTGGAGATTTGAGAAGTGCAATAAATGACTTAGAGGCTTTAGCTTTGTCTGGAGATTTAAGTTACGAAGCTGCCCAAAAACTTCCAGATAGGAAAAGAGAGGCAAATATATTTGATGCTTTGAGGATTATTTTAAAAACTACTCACTATGGGATAGCTACAACTGCATTGATGAATGTAGATGAATCACCAGATGTTATAATTGAATGGATAGCTGAAAATATTCCAAAAGAGTATGAAAAGTTAGAAGAGGTGGAGAGGGCTTTTGAATATTTATCTAAGGCGGATAGATATTTAGGTAGAGTGATGAGAAGACAAAACTACGGCTTTTGGAAGTATGCAACGACATTAATGACTGCAGGAGTTGCCCTATCAAAAGATGAGAAATATAGAAAATGGACACCATACAGTTATCCAAAGATTTTTAGGCTATTGACACAAACAAAGGCAGAGAGGGAGATATTAAATAAAATATTAAAGAAAATTGGAGAAAAAACACATACTTCATCAAAGAGGGCGAGATTTGATTTGCAAATGCTCAAAATTTTATCTAAAGAAAATCCATCTGTAGCAGCTGATTTAGTTGATTACTTTGAAATAAAGGAGGATGAGTTAAAAGTTTTAGTAGGAGATAAATTAGCGTCTGAAATATTAAAAATATTGAAAGAAAAGAAAAAATTAGAAAGAAAAAAGAAAAAAGAGAAAGAGAAATTAGAGAAAGAAAAGAAAAAAGAAGAGCAGCTAATTATACAACCTAAGGAAGTTAAAGAAAAAGAAGAGATAAAAGAAGTAGAGAAAGACATTAAAGAAGAAACTAAAGAAAAAATAGATGAAAAACCAAAAGTTGAAGAAGAAAAAGAAACTAAAAAAGAGAAAAAGAAAACTAAGAAAAAAGAAGAAAAAGGAAAACAACTAACGTTAGATGCTTTCTTCAAATAAATTTATTTAGGAGTTTTGCAAATATATTTTTTATAGTATATTATTTAAATATTTAATAAATTGCAAACTTTAAATTATAAGTTATTTAACAGACACCATTTCCAAAATGGAATAATTTTAACTTTAATATCTTCTTTAATAACATCTTCATAATCAAAAGTTATTAAAATTAAGTTATTACAATTTAACTTTTTTCCAATTTTAACAAATTTT
This sequence comes from Methanocaldococcus lauensis, assembly GCF_902827225.1. Taxonomy (NCBI): domain Archaea; kingdom Methanobacteriati; phylum Methanobacteriota; class Methanococci; order Methanococcales; family Methanocaldococcaceae; genus Methanocaldococcus; species Methanocaldococcus lauensis. The sequence goes on from NZ_LR792632.1 coordinate 1,306,989, forward strand.
TTAACTTCTCTATCATAATTATCAAAGTTTAAATCATAACAAACATTTATTAGACATTTTATTTCGTCATTCTCTTTAATTAAAAAATCAACCTCTCCTATTGTGTCTTCGTAATAAAATATGTTTTCATTTTCGACAAAACCTCTCCTTCTCAGTTCAACGAAAACAGCATTTTCCAAATACTTTCCCTTATCCATCGAATGTTTAATGTCAAAAATTCTAATAAATCCATTATCAATAATATATGGTTTAGATAAACTTTGATTTATCTCCTTCAAACTGTAAGAGAACTTTTTTAATGGAAAAACAAAATAACAATCATTGAGATACTCTAAATACTCATATAACGTATTTTTACTGACTTTTATTCCTATTGATTTGAAATAATTAACTAACTTATTTATAGAGACCTTTTTTGTATGATAGTTGATTAAAAATTTAATAAAAAGTTTCAATATTTGGATATTTTTTATTTTATGTCTCTCCACAATATCCCTAAATATGATTGTCCTTAAATACTCCCTCAGAATTTCTTCTCTATTTTCTTCTTCCATAACAACCTCTGGAAAACTCCCATAAGTTAAATAATCATCCAAATACTTTAAAATTAACACCTTCTCTTGCTCAGTCAATATTTCATCAAACTCAAAGCCCTTAAATCTTAAATATTCCTTAAATGATAAAGGAAATAACTCCACGCTTAAACTTCTACCTCTTAATTGTGTAGCAATTTCCTTTGATAATAATTTAGAAGATGAACCAGTTAAATAAACATTATGTCCCTCCCTCTCAACTAATCTTTTTATAACAATTTCCCAATTTTCAACTTCTTGTATTTCATCAAAAAAGAAAGTTATCTTCTCATTTGGATACATTTCTTTACCCACTTTTACAATTTCTTGGAGAGTTTTGATAGTTGGTGGAAAAATTCTATCATCATCTAATGGGAAGAATATGGATTTTTCTGTTTTTTTAAATAAATCAAAAAGTAATGATGTTTTCCAGACCTTCTAATTCCAATAATAGATATTACTTTATTAGTTTTAGGTAATTTTATATCTCTTGGAATCAGATGCATTTCTCTTTGTTGGTATTCTTTAATAATCGCTTTTATGATGTCTCTTTCATCCATTCTTTCCCTATTTATAGGGAAATATTATATAATTATTTCCCTATATATAGGGAAAGATATTTAATGTTTATGATTACCTACCGAACTGTTTAAAACCAAACATCTTATTTAAAAAACTTATCTAAAGTTAATTGAGCTCCTTCTTTCTTTAACTCATTTTTTGAAACTCCTACAGCCTCCATAATTCTCAAAACTGGAGGTAAAATTTGGTTATCTATATAATAATTTACATCTACATCATCAATATCTACTTCTTCTGGAAGCTTTGCTCTCTCACTTATAGATTTAGTTCCTTTAACTATTATATAGCCAATAATGTCTCCGACTTTAATTCTCTTCCCTTCTCTCATCAATTTCTTAGCAATTTCAACATGTGGGGCTGTGGTTTTATACTCCTTAGGGTCTTTTGTTAGTTGAGTATAAATTATTAAATCTTCTTTTTTTATTTTTCCTTCTCTTAAATCTTTAATAACTTCTTGAATTATTTTTTTAGCTTTTTCTATGTTACCTTCAACTAATAATGCCTCTAAAACCTTTTTTTGAGTAATCTTTGCTATGTTAGACCAATCTCTTCTAATATATTCAAGACCTTTAATTGTAATTTTCCCATTCTCATCAATTAGGGCGTATTTCTTTTTAGTAACGAAGATACCTCTTTTAAAGTATCCTTCAAACTCTAACTCCATAGTTCCAGGCAGTTTTGAATTTATGTATTCAACAAATTCTAATGCTTTTTTTATTACCTCATCTTTGCTAATTTTTTCTTTCCAAATTGCATAGAAGCCGTCAGTATTATGAACTAAAATTCCATTCGCAAAGAATCTATGTGTTTCCTCAACTTCAATATCATAAACATAGTCATTGTAGTCAATTTCTTCTACTTTTATAACTCTAACTAAATCAAAATCAAGACCAAAGAAAGTTGATTTATATTTGCTGTTTGGTTTTAAATGATTCATAAGCTTTTTTTGCTTTCTTTCAATTAAAAAACCTATTCTTTTAGCGAATAACCACTTATTTTTAATGAATATATGCATTAAATATGTCCCACTATCTTTAAATATGGAGTGTGAAATTCCTACAAGCCATAGAAGTTCTCTTATACTTTTTAACAGTTCCTCATTAATGTTCGTTAGCCTAACATCCGGATTTCCTCTTTTTATTATTATACTACCCTCTGCACTGAAAAGACCTCTTAAAAACGCTTCAATATATCTTCTTCTTAATTTGTATAAAAACTTTGGAATTATCTTTCTACCACTCTCATCTTTAAATACTCTCATAAACTTTACTAACTTCTTGCTCAAAATTTTAATATCTCCCTTTCTATTTACATAGTAATATTTAATAACTCCTGCCTTTTTAAGAGGTTCTAATATTTTATTAACTATTTCCTCCTTATCAACTCCTGCTGACAAATGTAAGTAATATTTTGCACTATTTGTATTACCTCCCCAACTACCGTCTCCTATCAACAATCCAATTAACTCCCAAAACTTAACTCCTATATCTATAGCACAATCATTATCTTTTATTAAAGCCCCATTTAGAGTTATTAAAGACTTAACAGTTTTTCCGATTTCTCGTGGTTTAATTTCTATAAACCTTTCTCCAATTTTTTTCAATTTTTTTATAGATTTTGTATTTAAGTAGCCAATTAGTGAATGGTCTTCGGTAACATCTATATACCAACTATTTGTAATCCATACTCTATACATCTTTTTTCTTGCTAAATGTCTCATGATATATGGAACTTTTTTCCATACTAATCTACCATTATCATCTAATGTTAGTGCCTCAACATCTTGTAAAGTGCAATATTCTTTATCTCCAAGTTTATATTCAACATTCTTGAATAACTCTTTAATTTTTGTAAATTTTATTTCTCCTTTCTCTCTAATTATTATTTCCGAATCTCCAGAAACACTGTCCGCATAGATTACTTTAAATCCAAATTTTTCTGCCTCTTCTATTGTTTGCTGTATATACTTCCTACCTAAGTATGTAACAATTTCTGCACATTCCTTACTGTAAAATCTTGCTCTTGGATATGCTAAATAACCATAATGACTGTTGTGAGCATATATATTATTAACTAAAAAGTTCTCATTTTCTTTTACACTTAAATCATAAACATAGCCGTTATATTCAAACTCTTCAATACTTTTAACTTTATCGAGCATTAAATCTTTATCAAATAGATAGTTGCGTGTATTTGGAGGGATTACAGTTAATCTATAACCTTTATTTTTAACTGGTGTGAATCTTGTAGGAATTCCCACTAAGTTGAACAACAACATTAACTGATATAGATATTCTTCATCCTTAGCCATAAATGTTAATGGCTCTTTAAATTTGTTTTTCTTTGCTATAATGAAGCCCTCTATAAAACTTCTTATAACACTTTCTTTAGCCAAAAATAACTCTTCTGGAATGCGTTTTTTAGTATCTTTTCCTTTATCCCCAAATTTAAAGATATACTTTAACAATAGATAAACTATCTTTTTTTCCATCCTCACTTTATCCTTAGAGATACTACCAGAACCAAAAACTTCCCTAAATATCTCTAAAACCTTCTCTTGATGCTCAGGAATTGATTTATAAACTGCCACTTCGTAAATAATGTAGTCATCTTGTATAATCTTGGATAATACCCCCCTTGGGATGAAAACTCCTAAGAACTTTGCCAACTTTTCATCTAACTTTAAAAGTGCATCTAACTTTTCAGAGTATGCTCCAATTTCACAATCTTCAAATTCTTTGTCTGGTAAGTTTAATATGAAATCCTTTATTTTTAAATAAGGAATTATTACATATTTTTTTCTAAAATTCCCATATTTTAAAAATGTCTCAACATACTTTTTATAAATGGCAAATTTCTTTTTATCTAAGATTTTGATGGTGATTTTGTCAATCTTTGAATATTTTTTATATGTTTTATATGTAATTAAATTAAGTTCGTTTAAATATTTTAAACTGTCAGTATATACTTTATCAAACTCTTTATTTTCTATACTTTCAATAGTTTTTATTAATTTAATGAAAAACTCTTTATCTTTGTATTTCCATATGTGAATGTTTTTAATCTCTTCCTCATCAGCATCAACTAATCCTTTTGGGATGTTTATATATATCTCTTTATTGGCAGATATTAATTTTTTTGGAACCACAATTAAATCTCCAACCTTTATTTCGTTACCTTTAACGCATACAATTCTTCCATTTTCATATTTAAATAAACTATGACCTTCAGTTATTTTTATCGTTCTTCCAGACCTCAACCTTATTTTATATGCCTTCCCAGAATATTTATGTCTTATTAACGCTTTAACCTTGTTTATAGAACTTTCTTTACTCTCTATATTAAAGGAGAATGTTTTTAAGGTAATGGATTTTATATTTGACAAATTTAGGATTCTACTATTTCCACGGACTTTAATTTTCCTTCTATATCTTTTGATAAGTTTATCTATATATTCTCCAATCTTTACAACTTTACATTTCTCATCATTTTCTATAATAGTTAAATATTCATCTGGTAAGATACTATTAGCCAAAATCTTTAAAGATTGTTGCTCATAATTTAGTAATTTATATTCCTCATCTTCTTTATTTAGTTGTTTCATTTTTTTCTTAATATTTATTCTTCTCTCAATTAAATTCCTCAAAGTTTTTGGAATTAAACCCTCTCTTTTTTTACAGAACCAATGTCCTAATATTTTTTCACTTTCATCTTTGCAACATTCACAGTCCAATGTATCAGGGCTTATATTATAGGAAATTATTATAGAAGGATACAAACTTCTGAAGTCCATTGATATTATATCCTCAAATATTCCCTTTTCTGGTTCTTTGACATAACCTCCTTCGTATGTAGTTAATAAACGCCTTCTATATTCTTCATCATCTGGCTTATTTGGAACTATCATATTCTCTTTAAATGCATTTTTCATTAATAAGTATTCAACCATCTGCCCAGAAGTCATTCTTGTAATCTCAAATGGTGTTTGATTAACTATTCTTGAAAACATCACTTCCAAGGGGAAGAAATAATTTCCTACTTTGTATGTGTATTTAGCATCCTGTAAGGAATATTCAATTAATGTTTTATCGTTATTTATCCAATAATTTGCAATATCTTTGTGTGAAATCTTCAACTTCTTAATTCCAAATAGATTATAGACGACATCTTCCAATGTGTATTTTGTTAATTTTAGCAATCTTCTTGAAATTGGATATAAATCAATATGAACTCTTCCAGGAATATAACTTCTATATTCCATTCCTCCTCTTTTTATCTTTATTTCTTCATTTTCCTTTCCCAACTCAATTTTTATGTTGTATAATTTAGCCCTCTCTTTTAAGTAAGGGAAATCAAAGTTATCTCCGTTGTAAGTGTAGATAATGTCATATTTTTTTAATGTTTCAATTATTTTTTTAATTAACATTTTTTCATTTTCAACAACTTCAATATTTGGATGGTCAAATTCTTTATAGGTAATAACTTTTCCTCCATTTTCATCCCAAAAACTTGCCATTAATATAGGATCTCTCTCTGGATCTGGCTCAGTGTCTCTATTATAAACTTCAATATCAAAAGCTACTGCTTTTAATTTAGGGATCTCTCTACTTACTGGTTTATTATTTTCAAAATTCCAATATGTCATAGGAATAATATCTTTATCAATTAAATATCTCTTAGCAAAAGGAATATCATGCTCGTAAATTTCTTTAACAATTTCACAATCTTTAACTTTTCTAAGTTTCGGAACTTTTTGTGGATGAGTGGCAATAATTTTTATAACTTCTTTTTCTTTTTTGAATATCTTTTTTTTAACTACTTTAAAATCTTCAACAAATTTTAATAAATCATTTTTTAAAAGGAAATCTTTTATAGTTTCAATATCCTCATAATCTATCTTATCTTTATTCAATTCAACATAAAAGTATGGTTTAAAATCTCTATCCTTTAATATAGAATTAGTGAAATAAAGGTAGATTATGGCTTTATCATCAACAGTTTTGTATGTATTGTCTATTAATGCATCTATTTTTTCCATAACCATCCCCACTTTGTATATTTTTAAGTAAAATTTAAACAATAGGGGAATTATTTTTATCTTCATTAAATATGTTTAATACTCAAAACTATGAACCATTTAATTTTCCCATATAACCTCTCCACAATTTTCTGGCTTTTCAAATGGCAATTTAACTTTTTTTAAACCTTCAATAAATTTCTTTACATCTTCATCATTAAACCTTTCCTTTCTAATTAAAAAATCATAATGCTCATCTGCTAACTTTATAAATCCTAATCCATACTGTTCTGCAACTGTCTTTATCCCTAAACCAATATCTGCCTTTTTCATTGCCACTGCTGTAGCAACTGCTGAATGTGTCTTTGCCTCTATGTTGTATCCTTTAATCTCTTTTGGATTAATTTTATTTTCTTTTAAAAACTTATCAAACAATATTCTCGTCCCAGAACCTTTATTTCTATTTATAAACTCCAAATTATATATATTTTTCAATATGTCCTCAATAGTTTTAAAGTTGAATTCTTTCCTAAACATAAAACCCTGCTCTCTAATATACCCTCTAACCAAAACTGCATCTTTTACATTGTATCTCTCTAAGAATGGAATATTATATTCGTTGGTTTTCTCATCCAATAAATGGATTCCTGAAATATCTGACTCTCCTCTTTTTATTGCCAACAATCCTCCTAAGGAACCAACATTTATTGTCTTTGCCATTAAATTAGTTTCTTTTAAAATTAAGTCAATTCCTATACAGTGACTACCAATAATATTTAGTCCAACTTTAACATCTCCAAATAAATATACATTAACTTCTTCATTCTCTAAGATTTCTTTATTCTCCTCTACAACAATGTATCCATCCGCCTCTGATAGAGATGTTATTGCTCCACTACCCTTAGTTATTGGATATGCTGAATATCCATTTTTATGCTTAACCAAAATAACTGGTAAGTATTCAACTCTACCCTTAGCAGATATGTATCTTAAAGGAAACTTCGCCTTTACAACATTTTTTTTGTCACCAAAGAGAACATCAAATATTGTTAAGCATGATGTAGGATATCCTGGCAATCCGACAATTAATTTATTATCAATTTTTCCAATTATTGTTGGCTTTCCCGGCTTTATCTTTATTCCATGAATTAAAATCTCTCCACCTAATTCTTTAATAGCAGTTTCTGTTAAGTCTCCGACTCCCGCTGAAGTTCCCCCACTCAATAAAATTATGTCGCATTTTTTTAATGCCTTTTTAATTTTTTCTTTTAAATCTTCTACATCATCCTTAGATATTCCAAAAAATTCAAAATCATATCCGAGATTTTTTATATATGATGCCAATGTATATGTATTGATATCGTAAATTTTTCCAAATTTTAATGGCTCTCCTGGACTTATAAGTTCGTTGCCAGTTGAGATAATTCCAAATTTTAATTTTTTATAAACTTTAACTTTGTTTCTACCAATTGCCGCTAAAACTCCTATATCTCTTGGAGTCAATTTAGTGTTTTTTCTTAAAACTAATTCACCAGTCATTATATCTGAGCCAGTGAATTGAATATTTTCCATAGGAGGGACTGCCTTGTATATTAAAACTTTGTTATCTTTTTTTTCAGTGTATTCAACCATTACAACTGCATTAGAACCCTTTGGAATTACTGCCCCAGTTGCTATTTCTACACATTCTCCATTTTTTATTTCTATATCTTTAATTTCTCCTGCCTTTAATGAGTCAATTATTTTCAATTCTATTGGATTATTTTCATCTGCCTCATAAGTGTCTTCTGCCTTAACTGCATATCCATCCATCTTTGCTCTATCGTAAGGTGGAATATCAACATCAGAAAATACATCTTCAGCCAAAACTCTACCAATGGCGTTAAATAAATCAACCTCTTCAATCTCATTTTTTAATTTATCTATATAATTATTTACTATAAATTTTGCTTCATCAATACTATGTAATTTTAAATATCTTCTCATTTTACTCCCTCCTTATTATAAATCTACCAGCAGATGAATGCTTTGGCTCCACAGTAATCCCTAAACTCTCTAAATATTTTTTTGTAAAAGAGGAATCTCCGTGTATAAATATCTCCCCCAAATCTTCTGGAGTATTAATATCAACTGAAATTAAAAAAGAGTCATAAATATAGTATTTTAAATTTCTCTTTTTTGCCTCTTCTAAGTGTTTTAAAAAGCTAAAACCCTCATATTTCATTTCAATCAAATTCTTCGATTTTAAATATAACAAATTAGTTCCTCCTCCTCTTGATGGGGCAATAATTAAGTCATAATGTTTAGATAGATTTAATATATCTTCAATATGCTTTTTATTAATTAAAGGAACATCTGCGGGAATAATAATAACTTCCTCATCGTCTATTTCTTCAAATGCCTGCTTTATTGCATTATTTAATCCTTTATATTTTTCTTTTATCATTTGGGCGTTTAACTCATTTTTAGCAAAATTTAGGATTTCCTCATCCTTACTAACAACTACTATGTCTAAACCTTCTAAGGCTCTTTTAATATCTTTGAGCATATTAAATAATAAGTTTTTTCTCTCTTCGTCATTTAAAAATTCTGATAGTCTGGTTTTTAAAGAGTTTATTGGAGATATTGGAATTATAACTTTCATTATTATCTCACCCTTACAAAAATAACTTAGCATAACTAAAAGCCATTCTATCCCCTACATCACCATGCCCGGGATATATCTTATCTATATTTTTCTCATATGCTATTCTTTCCAACTTATTTATAGAATTCCTCAACTCTATAATATTTCCAGTAGGTAAATCCCATCTTCCTATACCATAAGAAAAAATAGTATCTCCAGTTATTAAACTATCTTTATATATTATTGAGATTGAGCCATAAGTATGTCCTGGAGTTCTTATAACTTCCAAATCATATTTTTTTAATTCTTCCTCAATTTCAGATAGTGGAATTATTTCTCTTGGAGGTTTAAGGTCTCTTCCAAATAAAGATGAAGCTGTAACTTTATCTCCACTTTTTAAATGTTTAACTTCTTTATCCTCTATCACTGTTGGACAGTTAAAATATTCCTCAACTAAGTAATTTGCAGATGTATGGTCATAATGACAGTGAGTATTTATAATTAAGTCAATATCTTTTATGCCATATCTTTTTAATTCATCCATTAATATGCTAAAATTTTCTTCAATCCCCGGATCGATAAGAATATTTTTATTTTTAGTTTTTATTAAGTAAGAGTTTGAACTGTATCCATATCCATTAAGTTTTAAAATCACATTCCCACCGCTAATTATTTAATTTTCTTAAAGATTTTAATTAAAATATATAATGCTTCTCCGATTTCTTTAATTCTATTAATTTCATTTTCATTTTTTAATCTCTCTCCCAAGTAATTAATTTTTTCCTTTATTATTTCTTCAATATTTACATCTACTTTTTTATCCTCTTTATCTTTTTGAGTAGTTAATTCTTTTTCTTTATCCTTAGTTTTTATCTCTTCCTCTTTAATTCTTTCACATACAGGGCAGTATATTTTTCCATTCTTTTCAAATAGAGGATAGCCACATTTTTGACAATGTTTTGAGAGCATTTTACTACCTTTCAATAATTCATTTGATAAGATTTTTATAAATTCATCCTCTTCCATAACTCTCACCAAATAGTTTCATTAAAAATTCTCTTGCAAAACATTGATTACTTTTTACCTTAGGTAATTCTATATTATCTTTATTTATATTTCCTAAACATTTAAACCCTTCCAATGTAGGGCATAAATAAACATCTCCATATTCATTAACAAATAGCAAATCTCCAGAGTTTAAATAGCAATATTTATTTTTATCTCTTTTTTGTAAATTTTTTATATAGATTGGATAACTTTTTAATTTATTTAGTATGTTGTTAAATTCCTCAAAATTTGGCATTAACTTTAAATGCTCTTTTTTTGTTACCTTTAATACATCAAAACTTATACTTTTTACGCCAAATGCAATTAGGTATTTAACAAAATCCTCCAAATATGGTAAATTTTTATTTGTAACAACTGTTGTTATTCCAAAAGGAACATTATAAGATTTTAAAATATACATTCCTCTCAATGTGTCTAAGGTTGATGATTTTCCATCTTTATAAGGTCTCAAAATATCATTTATCTCCAATCCATCAATACTAACTCCAACTTTTATATTAAGTTCCTTGATTTTTTCTGCCATTTCTTCAGTAATTAAAGTTCCATTGGTTTGAATTGCATATTCAATTTTAAAGTCATTGTATTTGTTATTACAATACTCAACAACTTTTTCAATTAAATTAAAATTTAATAGGGGCTCTCCGCCAGTAAATTGTATTTTTAGTTGATTATCTAAATTTGTTAAATAGTTTATAGCGTTTTTGGCTGTTTTAAAATCCATATCTTTATTATTTTTATTGTTAGCATAGCAGTAAATACATTTTAAATTACATCTATTCGTTACTTTCAATATCAAATACTTCATTATATCCCCTATTTGTAAAAATTTTTTATAATAATTTTTTGTTATTAGTTTAAAATTATTTCGACAACTGCCTATACGCACAAAATACCTACATAAATACAAATAAAAACGAATACACAAAAAAAATATATTTGCCTAATAATACAAATTTAAAATGAGCCGAGGATCGTGTGGGGGCGTTGTAAAGGGGTTATTTTCAAAGTTTAGTATAATTAAATATTTTAGGTGATAAGGGATGAAAGTATATGAGTTTATAAAGGGTAAGAGGGGGGCAATAGGTATAGGAACCTTAATAATCTTCATAGCAATGGTATTAGTTGCCGCTGTAGCAGCAGCTGTCTTAATCAATACAAGCGGATTCCTCCAACAAAAAGCTATGGCTACCGGTAAGGAAAGTACTGAACAGGTCGCCAGTGGTTTAATGTGTACAGGTGTAACTGGACATAAAAATAGCAATGGCTTAGATAGAATTGCAATATATATTACTCCAAATGCGGGAAGTGCTCCAATTGACTTAAAGCAGGTAAAGATATTCTTAACATATGATGGTAAATCAGCTGTACTTAACTTTTCAAAAGTTACATCAGAAACCGAAGGTTCTGGAGATATATTTAATGTTAATGATTGGAATAGTGCAGATAATAGCTCATTTGTTGTAGGAATTATTCAAGATGCTGATAAGTCCTTAGAAAGTGGGGTTATTAATAAAGGGGACATTGCTGTACTACTAGTGAATGTATCTGCAGTATTTGGGGGAGAAATTCCTACAAGAGAGGAAGTTACTGGAAAAGTCGTTCCAGAGTTTGGAGCTCCTGCTGTTATTGAATTCACAACCCCTGCAGCATATACCGATGAGGTATTTGAATTACAATAAATCTTAATGATATTTTAGGTGATAAGGGATGAAAGTATATGAGTTTATAAAGGGTAAGAAGGGGGCAATAGGTATAGGAACCTTAATAATCTTCATAGCAATGGTATTAGTTGCCGCTGTAGCAGCAGCTGTCTTAATCAATACAAGCGGATTCCTCCAACAAAAAGCTATGGCTACCGGTAAGGAAAGTACTGAACAGGTCGCCAGTGGTTTGAAAATAATTGAAGTAAAAGGCTATCATGATGGTTCTAAAATTAAGCAATTAGCAATCTTTATCTCACCAAATGCGGGAAGTACTCCAATTGACTTAAAGCAGGTAAAGGTTATGTTAAATAATGGAACTAAAAAGGTTGTTTTATCCTACAATAATACATATTACGAAGACGATACTAATGGGACAACTAATATCTTTAACTATAACGATATAGAAACTGCCACTACAGAAACATCTGATGCATGGGCATATAACAATGGTACTGGAGGAGTAAAATATTTACCAGCAAATAATTTTGGAATAATAGTGATTCAAGATGCTGATGGTTCATGCCAAAAGGACACTCCTGTAATAAACAAAGGAGATATTGTCGCATTAACAGTAAATACAGGTATTGATGGTATACACTTAGGATTACCTGTAAGAACAAAAGTTACTGGATCAGTCGTTCCAGAGTTTGGAGCTCCTGCTGTTATTGAATTCACAACCCCTGCTAGCTACTTAAGTTCTCAGTATGTTATTGAATTACAATAAATTCTTAACTTAACTTAATTAAAATTATTTTTAATTATCAATAATTTCCCAATCAACATATGTAGGTGATAAGGGATGAAAGTATATGAGTTTATAAAGGGTAAGAGGGGGGCAATAGGTATAGGAACCTTAATAATCTTCATAGCAATGGTATTAGTTGCCGCTGTAGCAGCAGCTGTCTTAATCAATACAAGTGGATTCCTCCAACAAAAAGCTATGGCTACCGGTAGAGAAAGTACTGAACAGGTCGCCAGTGGTTTACAGACACTTCAAGTAGTAGGTATTCATAATAATAATAACATAACAAATCTTGCGATCCTTATCTCACCAAATGCGGGAAGTGCTCCAATTGACTTAAAGCAGGTAACAGTTATGCTAACAAATGGTAAGAAAAAATCTATATTAAGATATAACGATACTAGAAAATTCAGTGATATAACATCAGGAGGAGATGTTTCAAATATATCATTATCTGCATGGAATGTTAGTGAGGGTCAGTTTGGAATAATAGTGATTCAAGATGCTGATGGTTCATGCCAAAATGATACCCCTGTAATAAACAAAGGAGATATTGTCGCATTAACAGTAAATGCAACAGCTAATGGATTAGGATTAGAACCTAGAACAAAAGTTACTGGATCAGTCGTTCCAGAGTTTGGAGCTCCTGCTGTTATTGAATTCACAACCCCTGCTAGCTACTTAAGTACACAGACAGTTATAGAACTTCAGTAACTTTTTAAATTTTTAATTTTTTATAAATTTTTATAAATATTTATTTAGTGTTATGGATTTTGAGGTGAATATACTATGTTATTACTAAAGTTCATAAATAAAAAAAGAGGAGCGATTGGTATAGGAACTCTTATTGTTTTTATTGCTTTAGTATTAGTTGCTGCAATAGCAGCAGCAGTCATTATAAATACTGCAGGTAATCTACAACAAAAAGCATCAAGAGTGGGGGAGGAGAGTACGAAACAGGTTGCAAGTGGAGTTCAGGTATTAAAAGTTGAAGGATATGCTCCAAATAAAAGTGACATTGGGTGTTTGGCAATATTAGTAACCCCCAATATTGGAGATGAAATTGATTTGTCCTCAACAATAGTTACCTTATCTAATGGACATAAAAAAGTTTCTTTAATATATTCAGGAGTATTAGCTGACTGTGCAAATAATGGGACTAAAGATTTATTTGGATCAGATAATTCAAATTTAAAAAATTTCTGGAGCTCGTTATCAGGTGCTCAATCTAACAATAATGTAACATTTGGAATTATAGTATTACAAGATGGCGATGGTTCTTTAAATGACACATTACATCCTACAATGAACTTTGGAGATAAAGTAGTAATAGCTATTAACTTATCAGCTATTGAAATGCCAATACATCCAAGAGAAAAAGTTTCTGGGGAAGTTATCCCAGAATACGGAGCTTCAGGAATTATTGAATTTATAGCACCATCATCATTTAATGAAAATGTTGTAGAGCTACAATAGTTATATAGGCAATCATATTTATAAAAAGGTGACATTTATGGGTCTAAAAAATCTTTATGCTCCCATAAAAAATAAATTATCTAACCTTAAATTAAAAAAAAACACGATGAGTCTGTTAAAACTCTTGAAGAAGAATCTCTTGAAGAATTAAACGATGATAAGATTGATGAACTTGAGAGAAATTTGAAAGAGTTAGGAGAAACTGTTGAAAATTTAATAGCAAAACTTAATGATATAGAATCTAAACTTCCAAAATTTGAATCTTCAATAAATAATTTGAGAAAAGAAAATGAAAACATAAGAGTAGAGCTTGATAAAATTAATGAAAGCTTACAAGATATAATGGCTCTTTATGAAGTAGTATCTAATCAAATTAATCCATTTATCGGTGTTTCAAAGATAACAGCTACAAGTTTAGAAAAACTTGAAAGATTAGAATCTGAGTATAAACGATTAAAGAAAACGATTGATGAATTAACTAATGATTTGGTAATATTAGGTTCCTTATATTTAACTCAACTAAATATAGATCTAGATAAAATTATTGAAGAGGTATTAGAAGAAGATATTATAAAGGCAATGTCCGGAGAGGATACCCATGATACAAAAAACAATGAATGAAACATCTCATTCATCAAACCCTGTATTTTCTGACGAGGATTTTCTCACAGAAGACGAAATTGAAGAATATTTAAACAATCTTAAACCACCATTACCTTCCTTTGTTGTAATATTAATAAAGAATAATCTAAGGGGAAAAAGAGTTACTAAAAGGCAGTTAGAAAAAATCGTTGAAAGAATTAGAGAGGTCCTATCTAAAGGAAGAGTAGATAAATCTGAAGAGCTAAATAAAAAACTTCAAACTCTTGAGCAGAAACTTGATACAATAATGAAACTCACCACCCGAGTATTTTCAACTAAAGTTTCAGAAAAAATTGAAAACACTTCTAAAAAGTCTGATTTAATTACGATTGAAAAACCTAAAGAGAATTGGGAAATTAAAGAAGAGATTGATAAAATTGAAGTAATAAAAAAACCTGTAAAAAAAGAAATTACAGAAAAAATTGACGAAACTAAAAAAGAAATATTAGAAAGTAAAAAAGAGGATATTAAAAAAGTTGAGGGGATATTTAAAGAAGATATTAAAGAAAAAGAGCAAAAACCATTAGAAATTCCTGAAGAGGGTGTTTATATGCAAGCCACTGTTGAAAAAGAAAAATATTATAGATTAAATGATATTCCTGAAGATGCTGTCTCAACAACATTAGTTTTTAAATGGTTAGAATTTTTAATAAGCAAGTGTGGAATTACTAATTTACCAGATATTTTAGATTATTATAATGAGATTGGATGGATATCTGATAAAGTTATATTAAAACTTTTGAGATTTGCTAAAAATATGAAAATAATAATAAATACAGAAAATATAAAACCTAAAGATAAATTATCGCCAAGTGATCATATTATGTCACTATTATACATTGAAAAGCTTGCTGGTAGACCTGTAAATTCAGAAGTCCTTGAAATGTTAGAAATAGAAATTAGAAGAATAAAAAAATGGGCTGAGGGATTACAATTAATATAAATAATGAGGTGAAATATTATGGATTCAATGGCTTCAATATTAGAAGTACACAAACCTACTAAGTTAGAAGATATTCCAGAAGAGGATTCTATTGCAATTATTTTGGCATTAAAGTGGTTAGAATACTTATGTGAAAGAATAGGTACTGAAAATGTTCCTGATGTGTTAGAATTCTACTATATGATAGGATGGTTAGGAGAAAAAGCATTATCTAAATTGTTAAAATTTTTAAAGGGAATTAAAGTTGATGAAGAAAATGTAATTGACAGATCTGGAAAACTAAATATAACAGACCATATTGTATCATTGTTATTTATTGAAAGGCTAAATGGAAAACAAATATCTATAGAGTTATTGGATAAAATTGAATGGGAACTAAGAAAAATTAAAAAGGGGGCTGAACAGTTCTATGGGATTTAGTTCAGTTGTAGGTACTACAATAATGATTATTGCATTGCTTATATGTGGAATGTACCTCTATACTACAATAGATAATCATTATGAAAGGATTTATGAATCGTATAATATTTATTATTCCCATATACAAGACAAACTAAACGAGAAATTAATAATAACAAAAGTAGTAAGTTCAGGATATCAAACAAATATAACAATCTATAATAATGGGTCTGTAGTGGTTGAACCGCAAAAATTTACAATAATTTTTGATGGATTAGTAGTACCCAAAATAAATATATCATACTTAAATTCAAAAAAATATCTTGAGCCGTTAGATAATATTACTATTATTGTAAATTGGTACTCTCCTAAAAGAATATGCATAGTATCTGACAATGGAAAGAAGTACTTTTACTTACAATGAGATTAACTCATTTAAAATTATTTATAATTAAATAATTAATCGTTATATTTAAAATTTCAAATTTATTTGAACTATAAGGTGATTTAGTTGGCATCTAGTGCATTATCTGAAATTATTATGTTTGTTGCAGTATTATTAATTGCTGCATTTGTTACTGGAATCTTAACAACATCCACCTATAAAATTTCTATAGGAATTGACAAAAAAGGAGATGAACTGTCAACGAAATTATCCCAAGATTTTGAAATTATAAATGACCCTGGTAAAATTATTAGAAATTCAGAAAGTGGAATTACATATTTGTATATTAAAAATACGGGTAAAGATCCTATACTATTTACAAATGACTCATTTACTGTAGTTATTGATGGAAATATTGTAACTATTAATGATACAGAGCAATTAACAACTCCTGGAAGTAATGTGTTATATCCCGGAGATGTTGGAGAGATCATAGTAAATTACAATGAAACTGGTTATCATAGGATAAAAATAATATCATATACAGGAATATCAAGAATTATTAAAGGTTATATCTCTTAAATTATTTTGCGGTGGAATTATGAAACTCGCAAGAATTGATTTAAGTAGAGACGATTTAGAAAAAAGAATTGGGGGTGGTATTCCATATGGTAGTTTAATAATAATTGAAGGAGAAGAAAGTACAGGAAAATCTGTGTTATGTCAAAGACTTGCATATGGTTTTTTACAAAATAGATGTTTAGTAACATATGTTTCTACACAACTTACAACCTTAGAATTTATAAAGCAAATGTCATCTTTAAATTACAATATTAACAAAAAATTGTTATCAGGTGCATTGTTGTATATTCCTGTTTATCCCTTGATTGCTGATAATAAAAAAAAGGATGGTTTTTTAAAAAAAGTTATGGAAACAAGAGCTTTTTATGAAAAAGATGTCATTATATTTGATTCTCTCTCAGCATTAATAGCAAACGATGCCAGTGAAGTAAATGTTAACGATTTAATGGCTTTTTTTAAGAGAATTACAGCTTTAAAGAAAATAATAATTTGCACAATAAATCCAAAAGAATTACCTGAATCAATTTTAACTATAATAAGAACATCATCTACAATGTTAATAAAAACTGAATTATTTTCTTTTGCTGGAAGTTTAAAAAATGTAGCTAAAATATTAAAATATAATATGGCTCCTGGACCTTATCAAAAGAATATAGTGTTTAGAGTAGAACCTAAGATAGGAATAGCTGTTGAAATAGCATCCGTTGCATAATAGTTATATATATTTTCAAGTTTTGGTGATAAAAATGAGTGAAGCTGAGTTAAGAGAAGCCATGAACAGAAATCCACATTTACGAAAATATATCGAAAACTTTAAGAGAATCTATATGAAAATTCCTGATTTTATGGTGTCCCTATCAAGAGAGTTAAAAGAACTAAAATATCCTAATATTATATATCCAATTGGTGACCCTATATTTATACATATATTTGGAACTCCTGAAACTAAAACGAAATATATTGTTATTGAGCCAAAATTAGAAACTCCTGAAGAAAAATTAAAGTATAAAATGATTTTAAATAGAATCTTAGAATTAGCCCCATACGAAAAAACTCCTAAAAGTGTAGAGGAATTTGAAGAAGTTTTAGTAAGATTGTTTGATGCTTCAACAAAGGTTACAGAAAACTTTAATGAAGGAGGATTTCTTAGGAGAATTTTTAAATTTGCAGACAACAAGATAAGAATCACTAAAGAAGAAAGAGAAAAATATCTTTACATCTTAAAAAGAGATTTAATAGGTTTAGGAAACTTAGAACCTATTGCAAGAGATCCATACTTAGAGGATATTCACGTTATTGGTCCAAAAAATTGTCATGTTGTTCATAAAATTTTCGGAATGCTGCCTACCAATATAACATGGGAAGATGAAGTAGAGCTTGCTGATTATTTAAAGAATATAGGAGAACGAATGGGAAGGCCTGTATCAGATGCTCATCCAATAGTTGATGGTGCTTTACCAGACGGTTCAAGAATTAATATTGTTTACTCCACAGATGTTTCTCCAAAGGGGCCATCATTTACAATTAGGAAATTTACAGATGTTCCAATTAGTGTAACACAACTTATTAGTTGGGGAACATTTTCTACAGAAATTGCCGCATATTTATGGTTATGTTTAGAGTATGGTATGAGTATATTTATCTGTGGAGAAACTGCATCTGGAAAAACAACAACATTAAATGCAATATTACCATTTATAAAACCTGATTCAAAAATATTTTCATGTGAAGATACTCCAGAAGTTAAACCACCTCATCCTGTATGGCAACAGCTAATTACAAGAGAAAGAGGACCTGAAGAAAGTAGAGTTACATTGTTTGATCTGTTAAGAGCTGCATTAAGATCAAGGCCCAATTATATCATTGTTGGGGAAATTAGGAGTGTTGAAGCAGCAGTTGCATTTCAAGCTATGCAAACAGGACACCCAGTATTATCAACATTTCACGCTGCTAATGTTAGAAAGATGATACAAAGATTAAATGGAGATCCAATTAATGTTCCACTAACATTTATGGACAACTTAAACGTTGCACTGTTCCAGTTGGCAGTTTATCAGAGAGGTAAAGTCTTGAGAAGAGTAGTTACAATTGAAGAGATTGAAGGATACTATAAAGAGGTAGATGGTGTAATTACAAGAGCTGTATTTCAATGGGAACCTGATAAAGATAGGCACATATTTACAGGTAAAAACAATAGTTACATATTAGAAGAAAAGATTGCCAAGGCTGCAGGTTATGAAGATCCAAGAGACATATATAATGAGTTAGAATTAAGAGCAAGGATCTTAGAGGAGATGATTGCAAGAGAAATTTTTGATTATTATCAAGTTAGAGATATTATCTGGGCATTTTACGAGAAAGGTTTAGAAGGGCTTCCATTCCCAATCTGAGGTGGTTATTGTGGTATTCGATTTATTACCAAGAATTGGGCTTAAGCCCAAAGATTATTTATTAAAAATTTTACTGCCCGCTATCATTATTTCCATAGTTTTAACTATAATTGGAATTGTATTTTTTAAAGGCTTTATCTTATATTTATATTTACTTTTGCCAATTATAATACTTTCAAGTGCAATTATATATCCTTACATTGTTTTAGATTCTCAAAAAAATAAAATAAATGAAAGATTACATATTTTCATAACAAAATTTGGTACTTTATCTATAACAGACTTGAATAGAAAAGATCTATTAAAAATACTTTCAGAAGAGACAGAAGAACTTGGAGAATTAGCAAAAGAATCTAATAAACTGTATGTATTAACTGACAAGTGGGGAAGATCATTAGCAGAAGCTTGTAGATTTTTATCTCAGAGAACTCCAAGTAGTGAATTTGCAGATTTCTTAGATAGATTAGCGTATGCTTTAGATAGTGGTGAAGAGCTTAAAGAATTTTTAATAAAGGAGCAAGATATAGTTATGGATGATTATGCAGCATTCTATAAAAGATGGTTATATTCTCTTGATATGTATAAAGAACTCTATGTTAGTGCAATGACATCTGTAGCGTTTTTTTTAGCTTTCTCCATATTAGTTCCATTCTTGCTACCTTATGATTTTGTTTTTATGGCTACTATTTCCTTATTTACATTTTTTGGAATTGAGTTACTTATTCTTATTATCATAAAAAACAGCATAATATTTGACAGATTGTGGCATACTGGAGAAAAACCTACAGATACTGATAAAAAGCTTAAAAAATGGTTAATTATATCTATAATTCTCACTATAATTTTGTTATCATTTTTAATATGGACTAAATTTATAATTGGGTTATCACCATTTTGTAGAATACCCTATATGA
Organism: Methanocaldococcus lauensis; assembly: GCF_902827225.1. Classification (NCBI taxonomy): domain Archaea; kingdom Methanobacteriati; phylum Methanobacteriota; class Methanococci; order Methanococcales; family Methanocaldococcaceae; genus Methanocaldococcus; species Methanocaldococcus lauensis. The sequence continues at coordinate 1,327,030 of NZ_LR792632.1, forward strand.
TATTAATAGCTTTAGGATTTACACCATTAGCCATAGTAGGAATTATTACATCAAAAGAAGAAAACAAAGTTAAAAGAAAGGAATTTGTATTTCCAGATTTTTTAAGGTCTTTAGGAGATTCAGTAAGTGCTAAAGGAGGAGGAATGGTAGAATCCTTAGAGTATTTATCAAATCACGATTTTGGACCTCTTACAGAAAACATTAAAAGACTATATAAAAGATTAGCTTTAAATATAGACTCTAATAAATCTTGGAGATTTTTTGGCTATGAATCTTGTAGCTACTTAATACAACTATTTTCAGATATATTTTCAAGGTGTATATACTTTGGAGGAGATCCAAAAATAGCAGCCAATATAATAAGTAACAATTTTAGAAAGATTGTTCAGTTGAGAAAATCTAAGTATCAAACAGTTCAACAATTTATTGGAATAATTTATGGTCTTGGTGGTGGTTTAGCTTTAGCATTATTTGCCTCATTAGGTGTAGCTAAGATGATTAATGAAATATACTCTTCATTAAGCATACCAGAAACGGTCGTCCAAATTTTACATGTAATACCTATCCAAAGTTCAGGGCTCCTTGAATATATAATATTTGGGACACTTATAGTTTATTCTGCAATTTCAGGAATTTTGATCAAAATATTAGATGGTGGTCATAAGTATGCAGCATTGTTACACTTCGTTATTATTCTATGGATATGTGCTATAGTTGCATATGTAACAAAACTGTTAGTTTCACAGGTATTAGGAGCTTCCGTTCCGATTTACTAAAAATAAATAATTTTTATAAATTTAAAATAGAAAGAAAAATTTCTATAATTTTATCTCCTATTATTGGTGTTAGTAGATATGATAAAAAAATAGGTACAACAAATGGAATAGATGGAGTTACCCAAACTTCCTCATTTTTATCATATTTTGAAATATCATAACTCTCTTCTACGCTTGGTAATAATTTTAAATTTTCTTGATTACCCAGAACTATCCTTTCTTTTTTTATAGCATCAGAAACCTTCATTTTTTCTCCAATAAACATACATATAATTTCTTTTTTTGTTCTTGGTTTATAACCTCTAATTATATTTTTTATAAATATAACAATTGGGATAATTATAGATAAAAATAACGCATTAATAAATACCATTATTGGAAATGAAGGAATATAAGGATTGTAATTTAAAAGTAAACCTAATGAAGAATATATTGGCATAGAATACTTAGGTATTAACGCCCCAATACCCATAAACAATTTTCCATCACCTCCTCCTGCTCCTAATAAGAACATAAAATAACCTAAAAAGAAACAAACTAAAAATCCAATAGCTGATTGACAAATAAACAGTAGATTATGTGCTATTATTGTTAAATAAATACTATATAAGAACCCAAAAATAGCCATTATTATCCAGATATAATCACTAATTTCTCTACTTTTTATATCCTGAATTGAGGCGATTAACAATCCAACAACTCCTACAATATAATTTAGCATTATACCCCTCTAATAAATTTTTATTTATTGAATTATTGTTATAATATAATTTTTATTTGTAGTATTATAATTTCGATAATTGTAGAAATTAATTTAGGATAACTAATTTATATAATTTACATTAATAAAGATTATATAACAAAATTGTAATAAATTACTTTAATTATAATTAAAATCTTAGGGGATTAGTATGAAAAAGATTATATTAATATTTTTGTTACTATTAATATTACCTACAATATTTGCAGATGTTAAAGTTTATAAAATATGGTCTCTCTACGATACTCCAAATTCTCCTATAATTCATATAGACATTAGTGAACAGGTTATATATTTAGGAATCGTAAATAGAGATGATTATGCCCATAATGTAATCGTCGAAGCAGATTGTAATGGACATATATGGAAATCTGGATTGATTACTTTACCACCTAATAGTCATATAGAAAAAATCGTAGAAGTCAGAGTTCCTGTATATGATGATAAAGAACACAATGTCAATATAAAGTTAATTGAAAATGGAAAAACTATCTCTTCTACGACAGTCAGAGTTAAATCTTATTTTCCAGTAGATGTTAAGAATGTAACTTGCGAGGATTCTTATAAAGAAGATAATTCTGAAGTTTGTTATAGTAATTGGTTTAATGTAATTTTAAAAAGCAATCCTATTGCTCAAAGTGATTACATTGCCAAAGTCTGGATAAATTTAAAAGATGGAAATAAAATACTTTACGATGGAATAAATGACACTAAAACTGTATATATCCCATATAGAAAAGAAGTAAAAATTTCCTTTAAAGTACCTAAAATAGTTCTTAATAAAGATAAATTTACTATTGAAACTAATGTAGAAATTATGAATGTTACACATACTATAGATGGAATTGAAGAACTATCTGAAAAAAGGAGTAATAATGTAATATTTTATGAATATAAAACTAATGTAAAATACTTTAATTTGCCAATTATTATAAAAAATGTAGAACTTTACAGAAAGATTGATGAAAATACTTCAAATATCGTTAAAGAGTTTTACGATTCTGCAGGTATTTTAGATGATGAAATATACAAAATATTATCAGATAAATATTTACAACAAAAAAATAATGATGTAATTCCAAGGTATTATGTTGAAGGAGATCCAATTTTATCTATTTTAAAAATTACTGTAGAAAACAAATATAACAAAGATATTTTAGCAAGATTGTTCATAAATTATGGTAATATAATTGTAAAAAATATAAAGCTTAATAAAACCAAAGATAATATTCTATATATTCCAATATATACCACTAAAGGGACAAAAAATATAGAAGTAAAGATATATCCTATAGATGCTGATAAACTTATTTTTGAGAAAAATTATTCTGTTAATATAAATCCAATACCTGTAGCTCCTGTAATTATTGAAAACGTTATTTTACCTAAAGATGACAATATAAATACTGATACAAATATTGGAGGAGACGTTTTAGTAGGAAAAAAATACAATATGACAATAATACTAAAAAATATCTATAATAAAACATTATATGGTAAAATTACTATAGATGATAATTTTCCTAAAGGTGTAGCAAATTATACTAAAACAATAAACTTTAGCATATATCCTCATACAACTAAAAAAATAAATGTTCCAATAATATTTTATAGGGAAATTAATGGGGATTTAAAGATTACTGTTTCTGTTGATGGGGGAGCTAAGGATTCCACATCTTTGGCACACTTTTGTGCAGTGCTACCAATAGATATAATTAGAGTATATTATAATAACACTTTACTATTGGGAAAAATAAATACAATAAACAAAAATGGAGGAATTTACATAAATAAACCTATTGCAGGCTTTAACAACACATGTGTAGTTGAACTTAGAAATAAATTAAATAAAGATATTGTGTGCGATGTTTGGGTAGAAGTTATTGATGAAAATGGAACTATTAAAGCAAAAAGTAATTGCAAAACAGTTACTTTAAAAAAATTATCTACTACTGAAATATCATTTCCAATATTTTTTGATGAGGGATTTGAAGGATATACTATAGCGCATATTATTCCAAAATCCTTAGAAAATGTTGATATTACATATACTGAAGGTTATGGAATACATCCTGTTCCAATATCAAACTACTATGAAATTGGGAGATATTCAGCTATTGATCTCTTAGGTAATAAAGTAGCAACAGGGACACATGTAGTTACAGAAGTTATTTCTCCAGTGAATATTGAAAATATATCGTATAATGATAGTATATTGATTGCAAAAATTAGAAATGACAAGTTTCCAGTAAATTTAACAATACAGTATTGGGCAGTTATTGAAAATAATTCAAAAATATATTATAAAAGTCCAACCTATCAGGAAGAAATCTATCCAAAATCTGAAAAGAGTTTGAAAATACCTATAGATACTAAAACTCTAAAATTTGGAAGATACAATGTAACATTATACATAAAAATTGATGACTTTGCATTATACAATAATAAAAAAGTTCCAATAATTTTACAAAAATCAGTATCTCTTACAAATAATAAAAATATACTTAACGGACATCATAATAACCTTAAAGAACAATATAATATCACATCTAAAAATAAATCAGATATTATAAATACAAAAGGAAATTCTACTGAAATTTCAAGAAAAAATGCTATAAATAGGACTAAAAAAACCTCAGAACATAAAAACATATTAAGTAACTTTTCTGAGTTTTTAGAGGGAATAGTTTCTACAATTATTGGAATTTTTAGATAATTAATAAAATAAAAATTAATTTTGTGGGGAGGGGTAATATTATGTGCTTAGTATTTATCGATCCAATGATCATTAGATCACTTAATAAAAGTAAATTAAGAAAAAAAATATTATATCTACTATATAAAATATATCCTAATGGCATTTACTTATCAGAAATTTCAAGAAGAGTAAGATCTGACCCCAGTAATGTTCTTGGATGTTTAAAAGGTTTAAATGGAAGGTATAATGGTAATTTTTCCCTAATTGAATTAGGATTAGTAGAATGCGTTGAAGTGGGGGGAATGAAATTATATAAGCTAACAGATTATGGAAAAAAAATTGTTGATATATTAATGGATCAAGATAGTGATTTTATAGATACTTTAAGGTGGTAGTATATGAGATTTGATTCTTTGAATATCGAAGAGATTGTTGAAGGAAGGTTTAACATAGATAAAGATACAAAAAAAGTAGATGAAATTATTTGTGAAGTTATAAATAATATAGTACCATCTGAAATTAAACTAAAAAAGAAAATTGAAATGATAGATAGCACCATAGAATACTTAGGTTATGAATTACTTACTACCTTTATAAAGCAGGGAGTAGAATTTGGAATCTTTTCAATTATCTCAAAATATTCTCCAAAAATTGATGAGATTCCTTCGTTAGTTAAATATCCAAATACTCAGTTTGTTATTGACTACATAAAAACATCATTAAACATTGGAATTTTAAAGTATGATGACAATAAAATTAAAATAAACGAAGATTATGAAGTAAATATAAAAATGCCAAAGTTTAACAAAATTATTAGTGATTACATAATGAAATATAACTTTATAACTTATATATCAAGGTATGCTTTAATTAGCTATACCCACCCAAAGATCTCTATAAATTTCAAAAAAGATCCTGACATATGGGATATGATATTAAGCAGTCCATATTATTCATTGTTTAGAGAAATTGCAAATGAGTATTTAAAAATTGAAGTGGATGACTATATACTAGATGTAGGGTGTGGTTCAAGATCTCCAAAATACTTTATAGATATTATTTATCCTAAAGGATTCTATATGGGTGTGGATATATCAAAAGGTTTATTACAAATTGCAGAATGTAGGGTAAAAAAATTATATTATGACTGTTACGATTTTAAAAATATAGATTTTACTAAAATAATTCCTAAAGAGAAATATGATTATGTTATATGCACACATACGTTAAAATATGCTTCATTGTTAAAACAATTTTTATTAAATATGATGAATTCTATTCATAGGGGTGGAAAAATATTTATTTCAGAAGATTTTATTCCGAAAAACAGTAAAGAAAACTGTACTTATAAAGAGATATTTGAATTTTATAATAGACTAAATTGTAGATTTAGAAGATATTATTCAGAAGAAGATATCACTAATGTTCTTAATTTATTAGGATTTGATTTTAAAATTAAAAGATTAGGTAATGGAATTTTAGTCATTGAAAAGATATAATAAAGATTCATTATATATTTTAAATTTATATAAAATTATAAATGATAATACTTAAAGTGGTAATATTATGAAAGCTAAGGAAATTATAGAATTTATTGAAAGCTTTGCACCAAAGGAGTTAGCTATTGAAGGAGACAATGTAGGATTGCAGGTTGGGGATGACTTAGATAAAGAAGTAAAAAAAATGGGCATAGCCTTAGACCCATCATTGTCAGTTATTAAAAAAGCTGAAAAAGAGAAAATAGATTTTTTATTTACTCATCATCCATTATTAAAAGACCCAATAAGAAATTTTACAGGCATTATTTACAAAAAACTAAAAATATTAATGGAAAATGACATAATTTTATATTCTGCCCATACAAACTTAGATATCTGCAAAAATGGGTTGAATGATGCTTTAGCTGAAGTTTATAATTTGGAGAATGTTGAGCCTTTATATGATAATGGACTTGGGAGAGTTGGACTATTTAGAGAAACATTTGAAGAATTTTTGGATATAACTAAAAAATATATTCATAAAAATCCTATTGTTGTTAAGAGTAAAGAAGTTGGGGATAACTTTAAATTAGCTGTTTTATCAGGATATGGTTTATCTCAATCCTCTATAAAATATGTTTCTGAAAAGGCAGATGTATATCTTTCTGGAGATTTAACTCACCATTCAAAAATTTTAGCTGAAGAGCTTGGTTTAGTTGTTGTTGATGCTACGCACTACTCAACAGAAGTTTATGGATTAAAGAAATTTATGGAATATTTATCTTCAAATTTAGATGTAGAAATAGTCAGTTTAGATTTTTAAATATATTAATATGTTCTAAAACTATCTACCATTTAAATTAATATTACGGAAGGAAATTTCCTTCTGGTTTTATGGTATTATACACTAAACCCATCTAAAAAAATAACCTATTGAAAATAGACATCGGGATAAAAATTTCTCAGAAATTCAAAGTTTAATAGGCTATTTACAAAATCTTATTAAAAAGTAATTATTAACTAAAGTTTTATATATTATTTCAACATTTAATTTTATATTATATTATATAATTTTTACATATTTTTGTAGTATGATAAACTTTAAGTGTGATACTATGCCAATATTTCAAGTTCTTGGTAAAAAGGGAACAATAGAAATATTATATAAAATTAAAGAGGGGGTTAATTCTTTTACTAACATAAAGGAAGCTATGGATAGGGATGGCTGTAGTGTTAGTACAAGAACTCTTGCTGAAAGATTAAGTGAATTAGAGAACGAAAATTTAATACAAAAAATCGGAAATAAATATTATCTGACTAAAAAAGGAGAAGAATCTTTAGAAATTATTGAGAATATTTTAAAATGGGAAGCCAAGTGGGAAGAAGCAAAAATCCCAAAAATTATAATTGGAATGCTTGGAGATAAAGAAAGATAATGGGTGAATAATGTATGAAAATAGTTACATTTTCTGTTGCAAAGGGTGGTGTAGGAAAAACAATCATTACAGCAAATGTTGCAGCAGCATTAGCAATAAAAAATAAGAAAGTCTTACTTATTGATGGAGATATAGGATCAAAATCCTTATCTCATCTTTTAAATATAAAATCAGAGGTATTTTTGTTGGATGTAATAGAAAGTGGAGGTTCAATAAAAGATGCCATAGTTAAAACATCAATTGAAAATCTTGAATTATTGTCAATTGGTAAGTCACTTACTGATTACTTAAAATTTGACATAGATGTGCTAAAAAAATTTGATGAGTTAAAAGATTACGACTATATATTTATAGATGCCCCAACAACATCAAGTGGTATTGAGACATACTTAGCGTTAGGGTTTTCTAACTACTTTGTTCCAATTTTGGATTATACTGCATTTGGTCCAAGTTTGCAGGGGGCTATAAATACTATAGTAATTGGAAAAAATTATTTAGAAAGTGAGCCAGTAGGATTTATAATAAACAAAGCTGATGAGTTGCCAGAAACAGTTGTTAACGATGTTAAGAAAATATTAGGTTTGGAGTGTATCTCTATCATTCACAAAAGTTCTGTAGTAGAACAATCCTACGCAAAAAAAGAAATTGTCTATTTAAAACATTCAGATAAAAAATTCAACTCTGAAATTAATAAAATCGTTAATGTATTAGAAAAACTAAAAGAAGCAAAGAAAAGAAACATTCCTAAGGTTCTTGAAAAAATAAAAGAAAGCACTTTGTTATAATTAATCTTTTTTAGTTTTTTTGTTATTTTTTAATACCATAATATCTACAATATTCATTAAAATTTCTTTTTGCTCTTCTTCAGAGGGTATTTTTAAATTATACTTTTTTAGTAATTTCTCATCTACATTAAATTTACGACCTAATTTTACTTCTTCATCAATGTATTTTCTTAATAATTCTTCTTTTAATTTTGTAGCATTTTTTAAGAAACATTTACTAATTTCTAATACAAGAATTACAAATATAGCTCCCACGATTGTCATAACTATTCTTTCTTTTATATATTCGGGAATAGATATAATGTAATCCTCTGCATTTAGATGTAAATACAGTATTCCCAAAATAGAGCCATAAAGATGATCAACCATAACTGATGTAAATGATAATATTAAAGCTCCAATTATGGTTTTTTTAAAATCTTTGTTGAATAATAATTTGCTTATTTTATCTCTACAAATAACAACAAGAAGTAAAGCAAAAATTGTTAAAATAGGATGATAAAATGCAACTCTACCAACATTTGTTGAATAAAATATTAATAACCCCACAATGAATATTAATATAGAATACTTCCATTTACCTTCTGATAGTGCTCCTGCTGATATTGTTGCTAATACTGGAGGTATTATTGAATATAATCCAAAATAAAACGCTTTTGGTTTTATAAAGAAATAAATTAATGTAGATACTCCTATCGCAAGAGCTCCATATATAGGACCTAACACAAGACCACATAATGCGGAAATACTTGGATATGCATTTATTTTGTGCGGAACTCCTACCATTTCAAATCTGAGAAATGGAATAAATATAAATATAAATGTAACTATGCCACTAAAAAGCAATAATAAGGTTTTTTTATCTTTTCTAATGTATTTGAATAAGTTCATATTACCACATAACACATATTATCCATTAAACCGAATATTAAAATTCATATTAAATTATTAAAATTCATATTAAATTATTAAAATTCATATTAAATTATTAAAATTCATATTAAATTATTAAAATTCATATTAAATTATTAAAATTCATATTAAATTATTAAAATTCATATTAAATTATTAAAATTCATATTAAATTATTAAAATTCATATTAAATTATTAAAATTCATATTAAATTATTAAAATTCATATTAAATTATTAAAATTCATATTAAATTATTAAAATTCATATTAAATTATTAATGAGCATTTTATTTATGATCATAATTAATATAATATAAATTTTAATATAAAAAATTAATCCAATAAAATTTCAATAGGTGTTATAAATGGTTGATGCCCTAAAAGATATAAAAGTAAAGGATATAATGACAAAAAATGTTATAACAGCAAAAAAAGATGAAGGTGTTATAGAGGCATTTGAAAAAATGTTAAAATATAAAATTAGCTCCTTGCCTGTAGTTAATGACGAAAATAAAGTTATAGGAATCGTTACAACAACTGACATTGGATACAATTTAATAAGGGATAGATACACATTAGAAACTAAAATTGAGGATGTAATGACTAAAGATGTGGTTACCATAGATAAAAATGCAAGTATATTAGAGGCTATTAAAAAAATGGACATTACTGGAAATACAGAAATTATTAATCAACTACCCGTTGTTGATGATAATAACAAGTTAGTTGGAATAATTTCAGATGGAGACATAATTAGGGCAATATCAAGATATATTATTAGAGATAAATAAATATTTAGGTGATTTTATGCACCATCATGATATTCATTATAAAAAAGTTATAGCTATGGTTGATGATGCTCTAAATTTTGTTGAAATAGTTGAGGAACATCCTTGTCCTAATGGCAGTGAGTGGGTTATATATCAATATAAGAGAACTTCTCCATTAATTTTATCAGCGTGGAGAAATGGAAATAAACATCATTTTGTAACTAAAATTGGTAAAGAAAAATTAAATTTAGTTCCTTCATTATCTGCCGCTGGAATTGAAGAAGTTTATATTGAAAATGATAAAGTTCATATCGTCTATGCTGGATTAGCTGGAGGAGGAGTAGGGACTGAATTAAGAAAAGGGGCTGAAAATGTCATTGAAGTAAATATCTTAGAGAAGGGTGGCGGTTCAAAAGTAGGAAGGGCTGAAGTGGTAACTCCAAAAATGGAGAAGGTTATTATTGGTATAGATGATACAGACACAAAAGAGAAAGGAGCCACTTGGGTTTTGGCTCACGAAATTGGTTTAGAAGTAGAGAAACATAAGTTAGGTTATTACTTAGATCATACAATTGTCCAACTATATCCGGGAAATCCTAACAAAACTCAAAATTGCGTTTCAATTGCTTTAAGTTTTGCTGTTTATCCAGAATACAAATATAAAATTGATAAATTTGTTAAAAAATTGTTAAAAGAGAGAAGTTTATCAGATAATACTGCAATGGCTGTATATTATGGACTATTTCCATCAAAAAGTATGAAATTATTTACTATGAAGGCAAAAAAGAAAATGGTTACATTAGAAGAAGCAAAATCTATCGCCTTAAGAAACAATATAAAAATAATTCCAGTTACTGGCGAAGGAGGAATTATTGGGGCTGTGGCAGCGTTAGGTTTGGCTGAACATCACAACTTAGCTCCTAAATTATGCGAAGATATTGAAATGAAGAAAACTATAATATAAGTAATATTAATTTTAATTTTTTATAAATTCTAATTACATCTTACATCTGAATTCATTATACCACCTTAATGATTATTTTAATAATTATAAATAATTATTAGAAATTCTAATTGGTAGTATTTTATAGTTTTTTAAAGTTATTGATTATTACCTATTTATTAAGAATATTATATAAATGGTGATAATTATGGATAAAAAGAATGAAAAAAATAAAATAAAATTAACTGAATTGGTTAAATTACACGGATGAGCTTGCAAACTGCCCAGCACCGAGTTAGAGTATTTAGTAAAAGGCATAGTTACTGATGAGGATTTAAGCGATAAAAATATTTTAGTTGGCTTAGGAGATGATGCATCAATAATTAAAAGAAATGGTTTAGTTATAGCAAAAACAGTTGATGTCTTTACGCCAATAGTTGATGATCCATATATACAGGGAAAGATAGCGGCATCCAATTCTACAAGCGATATATATGCTATGGGACTTTTAGATATTATAGGAGTTTTGGCAATAGTAGGAATTCCAGAAAAATTGCCAATACCAATAGTTAGAGAAATGTTAAAGGGCTTCCAAGATTTTTGTAGAGAGAATAAAACTTCAATAGTTGGAGGGCATACAATACTAAATCCATGGCCCTTAATTGGAGGAGCAGTTACTGGTGTTGGTAGAGAGGAGGAAGTATTAACAAAAGGAGGAGCAAAAGAGGGAGATGTTTTAATACTAACAAAACCCTTGGGAACTCAAACAGCGATGGCTCTAAATAGAATTCCAGAAGAGTTTGAAAATCTATTAAATATAACTACTGAGGAAAAAAATTATATTGTTAATAGAGCAATAGAGATAATGACAACATCAAACAGATATGGATTGTTAGCTTTAAGAAAAGCAGAAGAAAGAGTTGGAGATAAAATAGGTAATGCATTAACAGACATTACAGGATTTGGAATATTGGGACATTCAAATGAAATGGCTAAAAATAGCAATGTTTTAATTGAAATTACTACTTTACCATGCATAAGAAAAACACCTGAATTAAGTAAAATGTTTGGCCACGCATTATTGGAAGGTTATGGAGCAGAAACTGCTGGAGGTTTATTAATATCAGCAAAAAAAGAATATAAAGATGACTTAATTGATGAATTGGAAAAATATAAATGTTATTCATTTGAAGTTGGTAGAGTGTTAAAGAAAGGAGAAGGTAAGGCAGTTTTATCAAAGGATGTTAAAGTTATTGAAGTATAACTCGGTGCTGGGCAGTTATTTAAAAATGTCTTTGGTCGATGTGCCGAACCCTTCCTTAGGGAGGCACATCGAAAATCTTTAAATAAAAATTTTTTCTTTTAATTTCATAAAGATATAAGGTGAAAATATGGAGATAAACTTAAATGAAATATTAAAAAAAGAGCCAATGTACAGTGGGAAGGCAAAGTCAATATATGAAATAGATGAGGATAAAGTTTTAATTGAATTTAGAGATGATATTACAGCAGGGAATGGGGCTAAACATGATGTAAAAGAAGGGAAAGGGCATTTAAACGCTTTAATTTCATCAAAGTTATTTGAAATTTTAAATGAAAATGGAGTGGAGACACATTATATTAAATATATAGAACCAAGGTATATGGTGGCTAAGAAGGTAGAGATAATTCCAATAGAGGTTATAGTTAGGAATATAGCGGCAGGAAGTTTATGTAGGAGATATCCTTTTGAAGAAGGTAAAGAATTACCATTCCCAATTATCCAGTTTGACTACAAAAATGACAAATATGGAGACCCTATGCTAAATGATGATATTGCAGTTGCCTTAGGATTAGCAACGAGAGAGGAACTTAACAAGATGAGAGAAATAGCGTTAAAGGTTAATGATGTGTTAAAAAAATTCTTTGATGAGAGAGGAATAATATTAGTTGATTTTAAAATAGAGATAGGAAGAACAAAGAATGGAAAATTAGTAGTTGCTGACGAAATTAGCCCTGATACTATGAGATTGTGGGATAAAAATACAAGAGATGTCTTAGATAAAGATGTATTTAGAAAAGACTTGGGAGATGTTATTGCTAAGTATAAAATAGTTGCTGAAAAGATATTACAATAAATAAAATATGAGAGGGAACTTTTATGTATAAAGCCACAGTTACAATAAAATTAAAAAAAGGAGTTTTAAACCCAGAAGGAATGACTATAAAGAGAGCTTTAAACTTTTTAGGATATGATAATGTCAAGGAAGTTCAAACATACAAAATGATAGACATTATAATTGATGAGGAAGATGAGGAAAAAGTTAAAGAAAAAGTCGAGGAAATGTGTAAAAAATTATTGGCGAATCCTGTTATTCACGACTATGAAATAGAGATTAAGAAACTATAAAATTCTAAATTTTTAATCTTATTTATTATTTTTATAATTTCTAATTTTTTACTTAGGTGATACTCGTGGATAAAAAATTAAAGTTAATAAAGTTACTCAAAGATGTTGGATGTGTAAAATTTGGAGATTTTATTTTATCCTCTGGTAAAAAAAGTAATTACTACATTGACATAAAAAAGGCTACAACAAACCCAGAGATTTTAAAGTTAATAGGAGAAATTATTGCTGAAAATATTAAAGATGAAAATGTGAAAGTTGCTGGTATTGAGTTGGGCTCTGTTCCAATAGCCACGGCAGTTTCTATTTTAGGGCAAAAACCACTATTAATTATTAGAAAAAAACCAAAAGATTACGGAACTAAAAATAAAATAGAGGGAGAATTAAAAGAAGGGGATAATGTTATAGTAGTTGAGGATGTAACAACTACTGGAAACAGTGTTTTAAAAGCAGTTAAAGAAATTAGAAAATATGGAGGTGTTGTTAAAAAAGTTTTTGTTGTTGTAGATAGATTAGAAGGGGCTAAAGAAAATTTACAAAAAGCGAATGTTGAACTAATCCCATTAGTTACTGTAAAAGAATTACAAGCCTCCCAATAAACTTAAAAACTTTTTAGTTTTCTCTTTTTTGACTTTACCAAACTTTTCTAATTTCTTTATATCCACATTTTTACTGATTAATATTTCTTTTAATGGCTCAATTAAGGCAATTTTTTTGAGTAAATCTTCAATCTCCTTTTTATCAAAGTTAAATCTCTCCACAACATCCCAATCGTGAATTAAATATAAGGCAACTCCACCAACATTTTTTAAAGGAATCTGATATTTTGGTAATTCCTCTTCTAATTTAAATTTTAAATCTAAGACATTTACACAATCAACTCCTTCAACTTTCATCCAAGTTAAAAATCCTTTCTGTGGAGTTATCATAATAGATGGAAATAAATTACTCCTTGCTCTTTCATCAGGAGTTTTATATAAGTAAAATTTAAAGACATCCTCTGAAAATCTTTTTATTAAAATATCAAAAGATATTTTCTTAGATAATTCATTTTTAAGTTTAATTGCTTCTTTTAATGAGTCTATTGGCTCTCCATTTTTGTATAATCCTTCTTTTTCAAGCATTTCTTTAAGTTCAAGTTCTTTTAACTTTTTTTCCTCTACGCATCTTATGTCAAGAATTCCACCACTTACATCCTCTTCCGCTTTAAATGTTGAAGTTAATTCTAAATATTTTTTGAGATATTTTTTATCCTCTTTGCTAAGTAATCTATTAAGTTTTTCCTCAATGGTTTTTTCAATCTCATCTTTATATGTATTTAAATATCCAATAGCCAAAACTCTTCTTACATATTGATCGTCAATAATTTTATTTTTTGAATAATTTCTCTTAATTGAAGTAATTATAACATTTCCATATTTTTCTTTAATGTACTTCTCATAATTTTTGTCTTCAACTTTTATTCTTTTAAATTCTCTTTTACCTTTGTCAATTACTATAAAAGAGACTGTATAAGATGTTAAAATACCCCTGCCTTTCGGCTCTAATATATCTAAAAACTCTTTGTAAGTATTTATTAAATAAGGGGGAAATTCAGACATTATTTTTTTATAGGACCCATCTAATGGTAGACTTGGGGGTAGATTAATGTTACCAATATCTTCACTTAAATGACCTAATGCAATTTTATGTGCAACTAATGCATGTTTAACTCTCTCTAAAATTCCTTTTTTTTCACTGGCAATTCTTCTTAGATATGAGCTATAATTTGCTATTTCCTGTAACCCTTCACTATCATAACTACCTCTTAATTTTCCAACATTTTTATATGGATAATCAAATTCTAAAAATTCCATCTTTGATTTTAAATTCTGTAAAGTTTTTAAATTCTCTTCTAATGTAGATATTATATTATTTAATTCAATTTCATCAATATTTTTGTTTTTTATCTTAATGACTACTTCTTTTAATTTGTTATTAAGTTCACTTAAAGAGTCCAAAAATTCATTAGCACTTTTTATTAAGTTACTGGCATTATCCATAATTGCTCAACTCTTCAATTTCTCCCTTCTTAGGATCTACATACTTTGGAATTGATATGTTCTGTAAATTTCCATTAACAATATCTTTAAATAAATCAATAATATGACAATACTTTCTCTCGGTGTATGCAAATAATTTACAATTCTTAATAAATACTTTTTCATACTTTTTTAAAAACTTTTCAACTCTCTCCTTTTTAAATATTTCTGGCCCTTCCCTCAATGCAACCTTTGGTAATTTATATACTAAAAATTCCCAATATAGATAGCAATAATTATCATCTGCAAAGCACTTACTTTCCAAAATTACGAACTCATTTTTAGCAATAATTTTATTTATACTTTTTTGAAGTTTTTCCATCTGTGGATATATTATATCATCAACAACATCTTTTCTTGGAATTTTTAATACCAATCTATATCCATGCTCTCTATCTTCTAAAATTTTATTTATTTTTTCTTTATAATCCTTAAAGAACTCAATAGATGGATTTTTTAAAAATCTTTGAGAATAAAATATAAATTTACAGTAATTTTCCTTGCTTAATGGTGAAGCAACATTTCTATTTAAATCTACTGGGTCATAAACTACAAGGGAATTATCAAACTTTTTTAAATTTTTTATATCAACATTCTCATAAAGTTTAAAAATATCATCTAATATTATAATTTTTTTTAATTTCCAATTTTGGACATCCTTTAATAAATTTATAAATGATTTATAATGTAAAATTAATAATTCACATAGATAACCAGAAAATCCTTTTGTCTTAACATCAGAGCCATATAGTCCTAAACTTTTTAAAAATGCCTTTAATAATCTAACTTCATCGCATAATTTTTCATTTAATCTATCTTTTAAGAATTTGTGATGTAATGGGGTTCTATCAACAGCAGAAATTATCTTCTCTCCAAAGTTTATTTTATAGCATGGGACGATATCTACATCATATCTATCAACTTTACCTTTAACATAAGGGTGAGAGGCATAGTTTATTTCATAAAAACCATTTAATTTCTCTATAACTTTTACTCCTATATCTAAGCCTATAGATTCCAATTCATCTTCTGAAACTTTTTTATCAAATAGTATAAAAATATCAATATCATAATCGTCTTTTAAATTTGTATTCCTTGCTGAAGAACCAACTAATAAGACATCCAAAACTGGATAGTTATTTTCTTTAACTATATTCCATATTTCTTTAATAATAGTATTAGCCATTTTTTGTAATCTTTCCATCTCTTCCTTAGATGGCTTTATATTTTTTAAAACTTCTTTTAAAATGTTTTCTATATTTTTTAATTTATTATCTTCCATTTCCATACTAATCACTATTTTCATTATGGATTTAAATATATAATGATGTTATTATCCCCAAAATTCCAAAAAATATTCCTATAATCCACAATATTAAAACTAATTGATACTCTTTCATAGGTTTAAACTTTAAAATTAATCTTGGTAGTGATAAATAACCTCCTAAATAATATAGTTTTCCATCCTCTTTTAGAGTTGTTGGTTTATGCTCATCTCTACTCATAACTCCAGCACTAATATATTTTAAAGAGGCATCTATGATATAGGGTAAGGTTATAATTAAAAAGGGGATGTATTCTTTATATAAAACTGCTAAAACTGATAAAAATGCTCCTATTGGTAAGGTTCCTACATCTCCAGGAAATATTTTTGCTGGATATTTATTAAATATTAACAATCCAAAGTATGAAGAGGCAAAGATTAAAGATAGTATAGAGCCAGTTATATGATTGTTTAAAAATAAAATTATACTCATTGAAATTGTTACTATTATTCCTATCCCTATTTCTAATCCATTAAATCCAGCCAGCATATTTGTTAAATTTGAATATATGGTAATTCCTATGGCAATTAAAAAAATTCCGAATAAATCAATATATGAATATTTGTAAAATAATGTTCCAATGATTAAACCCGTTATAAACAACAATATCAATTTTTCTTTTGGAGAGAGTTTGGCTATATCATCAATCACTCCTATTATTCCAGAGGCAATTATTGGTAAAGTAAAAATTGCATTTATAAATGATATAAATAAAACATTAGAAAATAATGGGGCTAAACCTCCCATTTCTGGAACTTTTACTTTTTTACTTTTGTGTAAATCGTAGCCAAATTTATAATTAATCATCTTTTTCATTAGGAAATAACATAATACAACTGAAAATAAAAATGATAATATAATTAAAATAACAACCATTATATCCCTCAGAAAACTTTAATTAAATGTTTTTAATAAAATCTTCAATAACTCTGTTCTTTAATAACTTTAAAAATTCATTAATTTTTTTCTTTGAGAAGCCATATTTTTTAGCCACCTTATATATTATTTTTTCTCCACCACTACCATATTGAGCCGCTTTTTTTGGTCTATATGCTATATAATCTGGAAGATATTTTGAGGCTACATCTCTTAGAATTCTTTTTCTAAGGTCTGAAATTAAATAATTTGTAGGTAGAGATAATGTCACTTTAACAACATCTTCATCTAAAAATGGAACTCTCAACTCTACACCATTAGCCATTGTGCAATGGTCATCTCTCTCTAAATTTACCTTGTATATATTGGTAAGATCATTTATTAACATTTTTTTAAATTCTTCCTCTCCTTTTTCTTTATAAACTCTTTCGTGTCTTGCATAGCCACCAAATAGTTCATCAGCCCCTTGTCCAGATAGAACAACTTTTAAGCCATCTTTATTGGCAAGTTCAGAGGCAACATAAATTGGAATTCCCACACCTATTTTCATTAAATCAACTTCGTCAATTGCTCTACATACTTTAAAAACATATTCTTCATATTCATTTTCAGAGATTATCTTCTTTCTTAGAGGTAAATTTAACTCTTTACTTAATTTTTCAGCATAAATTAAATCTTCGCTATTTTCTGTTCCTACTGCATATAAAATAACTTCTTTACAATATAAAGATGCTAATTTTGCAATTAAAGAACTATCAACTCCTCCAGAGCATATAACTCCCACTCTATATAGGTCTCTAACTCTCTTTAAGACAGCATTTTTTAATGCCTTTTCTAAGTATTTTTTTGCCTCTTCATAACATAAATTTGTTTTATAATTATTATTTAGATTTTTAAAGTCATCTTTGAAATTTTCTATAATCTCTATTCTGTGGTTATCTAAGTAATAGATTAGTTGAGAGTTTGGTTTCAATGTCTTAATTTTGCTATTTAATATATCTAAATCTTTCTTGCAGTTATCGATATTTATCAACAAATGCCATAATGCTTTTCTTTCAGAAGCAAATGCGAAATATTTTTTAGTATCAACATAAAATAATGGCTTAACTCCAAAAGGATCTCTCGCCAACAATAGAATATTTTTTAATTTATCATAAATTGCAAATGCATAATCTCCATCCAATTCCTCCAATTTATCTTCTTCATATAGATGAATTATAACCTCATTATCAGTATCTGTTTTAAACTCATGATTTTCCTTTAAATATTCCATTAATTCAATATAGTTATAAATTTCTCCATTACAAACTAACCATATATTTTCATCCTCATTAGGAATTGGCTGGTTTCCATATTTTCCTACAATTGCCAATCTGTTATGCCCTATAGTGATGTTTTTAATGTCTACATTTAAGTTTTCAACATCCTTAAAATCTTTAAAGTAAATAATGTTATCATCAATTAACATTCCAGAACTATCCCTACCCCTATGTTTCAAAATCTTCATCATATCTATTGCATATTTTACAGGGATTGGTTGTTCTTTAATAATTATCCCACTTATCGAGCACATATTCCTCACATTTTAATTTAAAAAGTTATTTGTAGTTAAGAGTATATACAGGGGTTAGGATATTTAAATTTTATGTTTTTAGTATATCTTCTCTCGCTAAAAATTTTTATTTTTTAATTTAGAGGATTTTAATTTAATATTTTTAAATTTTAAAAGATTTTATTAAATTTCGGAGGGTCTTCTATTTTGATTAATTTGAATAATTAAGTTTATTAAATTATTGGGATTTTTAAGAGAATTTAGTAGTTTATTTTTATCTCTAATTTTCCCCGATAATTAGGTTAATAATAAAAATTTAAAGAATTTTTAAAGTAATAAATAAAAATAGAAAAGTTTATATATAAGTTCGGAGGTATATAAATAACAAGGGTTACTGACCCTCCAAACTATAACCCCCCAACAAAGAAGCATAATAAAGTAATTTTAGTCCTTAATCTCAAAAAATTATGCCCTGTCTAAAATCAGACCCCTAAGGGGATGGAAAATTGCAGCAATGAGCTCCTTTTCAGATAATATTGATTCGTCTAAGTCTAAAATCAGACCCCTAAGGGGATGGAAAATATCTAAGTCCTTAACGTGCCATGTTCTTGTTTTTTTCCAGTCTAAAATCAGACCCCTAAGGGGATGGAAAATCTTTTCACCTCTAAAAATCGCTATTATCATATTTTACGTCTAAAATCAGACCCCTAAGGGGATGGAAAAAACATTATCAATATTATTTTTAGCTTGATAAATCAATTGCGTCTAAAATCAGACCCCTAAGGGGATGGAAAAAATTATAGATTTATTAAGAAGAATTTAAAGGTGATAGTCTAAAATCAGACCCCTAAGGGGATGGAAATATTAAGAAAATCTGTGTTAATGCCGTTGGGTCATTAGGTCTAAAATCAGACCCCTAAGGGGATGGAAATGTATATTCTCTTTCGGAAATCTTTGTTATCAAATCCTATGAGTCTAAAATCAGACCCCTAAGGGGGAAAATGATTTTAATTTAAGAGGCATTGCTTCCTAAGGGAAGCAATGCATCGGGGGTATACCAATAGGGGGTATCCCCCTATGGGTTTAAAATCAGACCCCTAAGGGGATGGAAATTCATACACCATCTTATCTCCTTTATATATTGCTACATATACATTTGTCTAAAATCAGACCCCTAAGGGGATGGAAATATTTTTCAGCTTTTGCTAATTGCATAAGCATATTTATTAAAGTCTAAAATCAGACCCCTAAGGGGATGGAAATTTAACAGCACTTAAAACATCCTGAGCATATCCCATATTATCGTCTAAAATCAGACCCCTAAGGGGATGGAAATCCTATAATATCCTTCAAATATTCCTTATATATCGGCGGGTCTAAAATCAGACCCCTAAGGGGATGGAAATTTTTAATTTTTCCCAATACATGAACAAAGCATGTTTTGTCTAAAATCAGACCCCTAAGGGGATGGAAATATATGAACATAGATTTTTTTAAATAAACTAACTATTTCGTTGGTCTAAAATCAGACCCCTAAGGGGATGGAAATGAGAATTGTGTTCATATTAATGAAGTTAAAGTCTATATCTTAGTCTAAAATCAGACCCCTAAGGGGATGGAAATTTAATTGTAATGCCACATCTTCAAGTTTTCTCTTAATCTCGTCTAAAATCAGACCCCTAAGGGGATGGAAATGCTGTCGTAAATCTCGTCTGCATCTACTTTATCGTGAATGTCTAAAATCAGACCCCTAAGGGGATGGAAATACGCATAAAGGAAAGATGGAAGTTGTAGAGGGAACTTGTCGTCTAAAATCAGACCCCTAAGGGGATGGAAAGGTTTGTGAGTGGCAGATTGCCGAATTCTATACTTTTATTGTCTAAAATCAGACCCCTAAGGGGATGGAAACTTTCTATAATTGTCATCTATTAAAAATAACTCTACATCTGAGTTTAAAATCAGACCTCTAAGGGGAAAATGATTTTAATTTAAGAGGCATTACTGAGCGTTAGCGAAGCAATGCATCCCAGGTATCCCAATAGGGGGCAGAGCCCCCTATGGGATGGGAATATTTAAATTTTTAATTTTATTTCAGTATCATAAAAATTCATAGATTTCTATATTCACATATATTTTAAAAGTAATAACGACTCTCGGTAAATTCTAAAATCTTTATTATAAAATAATAAAAATATCAAAAAATTATTATAATAATTCTAAATTGTGGTAGTTACACTGTTTATTTATAGAATTTTAATATATAATAAGAAAAATTTAATTTTTTTATGATTTATTATCATCTTTCCTAAAAAATTCCAAGATTTGGTATTTATTATTATGAATAAATTTTAAAAATGTGTATGCATAAAGAAAAGTAAATTAATATAATATAGTTTTTCCATACTAATTTAAAATAATATTTTGTGAAACTATGTGTATTTTAATTATTTGTGAAAAGCCAAGTGTTGCTAAAAAAATAGCCAATGCTTTGGGAAAACCTAAGAAAAAAACTATCTATAATGTTCCATACTACGAATTGGAGAGGAATGGGAAAAAAATTATTGTTGCAAGTGCTGTCGGGCATTTATTTACGCTGGTTGAAAAAAACAATACTAAATTTGGACATTATCCTGTTTTTGATGTAAAATGGGAACCAGCAAGTGCTGAAAAAGGAAAAAAATATGTTGATAACTATATAAAGGCATTAAAAAAACTTTCTAAGGAGGCAGATGAAATATATATAGCAACAGATTGGGACATTGAGGGAGAATTAATAGGTTATCACGCATTGAAATACTGTTGCAGTAAAACAAAAGCTAAGAGAATGAGATTTTCCTCATTAACAAAAAATGAAATTATAAAAGCGTTTGAAAATCCTGATGAAATAGATTATGGTTTGGTAGATGCTGGTGAAAGTAGGCATATCATAGATTGGTATTATGGAATAAACTTATCAAGAGCGTTGATGAATGCTATTAAGGCAGTAAATAGATGGAAAACAATGAGTGTTGGTAGAGTTCAAGGACCAGCATTAGCTTTTTTAACTGAGAGAGAGTTGGAAATTAAAAAATTTGTTCCAAAGCCATACTGGGTTATTGAGGCATTATTAAAGGATAATTTAAAGGCAATACATGAAAAAGAGAAATTTTGGGATGAAAAAGAGGCTAAAAATGTTTATGAAAAAGTAAAAAATGAAAAGTTTGGGAAAGTTGTAGAGATAAAAAGAACTGTGAGAAAGATAAAGCCACTCCCTCCCTTTGACTTAGGAACTTTACAGAGAGAGGCATACAACTATTTTAAGTTTTCTCCAAAGGAAACCCAAGAAATTGCCCAAAGTTTGTATGAAAAAGGTTTATGTTTGCATCCAGACACATTAATTTTATTACCTGATGGAGTTAAGAAAATTAAGGATTTAGACGATGAAGGAAATATTTTATGTTTAAATAAAGATTTGAAATTAACAAAATCAAAATATAAACTTTTAAAAAGAACAGTAAAAGAGAAACTAATAAAAATTACCTTAAATGATGGAACTGAACTTATTGCAACAAAAGAGCATCCAATTTTGGTCTATAGGGATAAGTTAATATTTGTTCCTTCTGGAGAGTTGAAAGAAAATGAACAAGTAGTAACACTTAATTATGGAGAGGTTTATATCCAAAAAATTAAAAAAATTGAAGAAATTGATTATGAAGGAGAGGTTTATGATTTAACAGTTGAGAAATACCACAACTTTATAGCCAATGGTGTAGTTGTGCATAACTGCTCATACCCAAGGACATCTTCCCAAAAATTACCAAAGGATAAAAACTATTTAGAGAATATTTTAAATACTTTAAAGAATCATCCAATTTATGGAAAATGGGTTAAAGAGATTTTAACTAAGGGAGATTTAAAGCCAGTTGAAGGTAAAAAAGAGGATCCTGCTCATCCTGCAATACATGTTGTAGATATTCCAAAAGATGAAGAATTATCAGAAAAAGAAAAAAAGATTTACGATTTAATTGCAAGAAGAACATTAAGTGCCTTTTGGGATAATGCAGAGAGGGAATATTTAAATATAAAAATTAACATAAATGGAGAGATTTTTAAACTATCTGGTTCAAGAACATTAAAAGAAGGTTGGCATGAAATTTATTACTTCCCAAAATTTGATGAGTGTGAGTTGCCAAAGTTAAATAAGGGAGATTTAATACCTATTCAAAAAATAACTATAACTAAAAAAGAAACTCAACCACCTAAAAGATACACTGTTGCAAGTATAATTAAGGAATTGGAGAAAAGAAAGTTAGGAACTAAGGCAACGAGGGCGGAAATCGTTGAGAAATTAATAAAAAGAGGGTATGTTATTGATGATGGCTCATTAAAAGTAACTGACTTGGGAATTTCAGTCGTTGAAACTTTAAAAAAGTTCTGTCCAGAAATTATTGACGAAAAAATGACGAGAGATTTAGAAGAGAAGTTAGAAAAAATACAGTTTAGAAAGATTAAAAAAGATGAAGTTTTGGATGAGGCAGAACAAAAATTAAGAAAAATTTTAGAAGAATTTAAAAAGAAAGAAAAAGATGTAGGAATGTTCCTTATAAAAAAGTTAGATTCTAATAATTCCTCAAACACAGAAAAAAATAAAAATGAAAGTAAAAAAGTTGTTGGAAAATGCCCTATGTGTGGTGGAGATTTAATTTTAAAGAAAGGTAGATATGGAGAATTTTACGGCTGTTCCAATTATCCTAAGTGCAAATATACTGAATCAATAAATAAAGAGGTTATAAAGAAATGTCCTAAATGTGGAGGAGAGTTAATAATTAGAGAAGGAAAGTATGGAAAGTTTTTAGGATGTTCAAATTATCCAAAGTGTAAATATACAGAAAAATTAAATAAAAAGGTGGATAAAACATGATTCCGAAATTGTATGTTGATTTTGGAGGTTATTCAGCAATAGAAAAAGGAAATTTAATAATTCCAAGAGAGAATATCTTAAATAAAGAAGATTTTGATAAAATAGAAATTGGAGAGGTAGTTGATATATATTCAAAGAGAGGGAAATTTTTAGGAAGAGGTTTTAAAAATCCAAGAGAAGTTAGAATAATGACACTAAAAAAAGAAAATTTGGATGAAAACTACATAAGAGAGAAAATAATTAAGGCTAATGAATATAGAGTAAATTTTTTAGGATTTAAAGACACTTATAGGATGGTTTATACTCAATCAGATTGGTTAAATGGTTTGGTTATTGACAAATATAATGATATTGCAACAGTTCAAATATTCAACTACGGTATTGAAAAAATGAAAGATGTAATTGTAGAGACACTTTTAGATTTAGGGATAGATAGTATTTATGAAAAAAGTTCTGGAAGAAATAGGAAAAGAGCAGGATTGCCAGAGGTTGAGGGTATATTAGTTGGAAAGAAAACAGAGACAATTATTAAAGAAGGGGATGCAAAATTTAAAGTTACCTTTGATGGACAAAAAACAGGCTTTTTCTTAGACCAAAGAGAGAATAGATTGGCTATAGAGAAATTTATAAAAGAAGGAGATAGAGTTTTAGATGTCTGTTGCTATACTGGTGGATTTTCTGTTCATTGTGCTATTAAAGGGGCAGAGGTTGTAGGAGTAGATTTATCTAAAAAGGCGTTAAAAGTAGCGGAGGAAAATATGGAATTAAATAATATTCCAAAAGATAGATATGAATTTATAGAAGGAAATGCATTTAAAGTTATGGAAGAGTTTATAGAGGATGGAGAGAAATTTGATATAGTAATTTTAGACCCTCCTGCATTTGCTCAATCAAAAAAATCTTTGAAGGATGCTATTAGGGGCTATCATATGTTAAATAGATTTGGAGCTAAATTGGCTGATAGATTGTTAGTAACTTGTTCTTGCTCTCAACCATTAGAGCCAGATGCATTTAAAGCGTTAGTTATAGATGCATGTCTAAAAGCAAAAAAATGGGCCAAAATCATTAAATATGGCTCACAAAGTCCAGATCATCCAATAACTTCTAAGGGAACAGAATACTTAAAGTGTCTATTTTTAAGTTTAGAAAAAATTTAATTTTATTTTTGGTGAAAATATGAGATATGTTGCCTATAAAATTTATCCAGAAGAATTCTTAAAAAATGAAGTTGTTGAAAATTCTTTAATTATAGAGGGTAGAAAGGTTAGAAGAGTAAGAATTTTAGGAAAAGTGGAAAATATAAATGTTGGAGAAATTTTATCTTTTTATGTTGATGGAGTAAATGTTAAGTATTTTGAAGATAAACCAGTTTATATCAAAGAGGGAGATATTGTTGATGTAATTGGAAGACCAAGAACATTCAATGGAGATAAATATTTAATGGCTGAAATTATTAGAGTTAGAGATGAAAAATGGGTAAAACTTAGAGATTTAGAAATAAAAAAGACAAGAAAATATTTATTAGAAAATGCTGAATTGGCAGATGAGGAAACTGAAGAGGAAGAATTTGAAGAAGATATAGAAATTGAAAATTTAGATCCAGAAGTTATAAAAGAAAAAATATTATCCATTATTGAAAAATTTGGAGAAATTACATTTGAAGAACTCTCTGGTATGGTTAGACTCTCAGAGGAAGAGTTAGAAAAGTATTTATCTGAATTAATAGAATCTGGAGACATCCTTGAGCCCATACCTGGAGTTTATAAAATACAGTAATTTGGAGGTGGAAAATTGCTATTAGAAGAAACTTTAAAATCCTGTCCTATTGTAAAAAGAGGAAATTATCATTATTTTATTCACCCAATAACTGATGGGGTTCCAATTGTAGAGCCAAAGTTATTGAGAGAAGTAGCAATAAGAATAATCAAAATTGGAAACTTTGAGGATGTTGATAAAATAGTAACTGCCGAGGCTATGGGAATACCTTTGGCAACTATTCTCTCCTTATATACTGATATACCCTATGTAATTATGAGAAAGAGAGAATACAAATTACCTGGAGAAATTCCTGTTTTTCAAACTACTGGTTATAGTAAAGGGCAATTATATTTAAATGGAATAAATAAAGGAGATAAAGTAGTAATTGTAGATGATGTTATCTCTACGGGAGGAACGATGATTGCTATAATTGAGGCATTAAAAAAAGCAGGGGCTGAGATAAAGGATATAATATGTGTTATAGAAAGAGGAAATGGTAAAAAAGAAGTTGAAGAAAAAACTGGCTATAAAATTAAAACATTAGTTAAAATTGATGTTGTAGATGGAAAAGTTGTAATTTTAGATAAATAAAATGTTAATGTTGGTGGTCAAATGGACATAAGAAGTATAAACCCTACAAAGATTGTATGCGTTGGTTTGAACTATATAGACCACGCTAAGGAGTTAAATATGGAAATTCCTGAATATCCAATAATATTTTTAAAACCCACATCATCTATAATTTACAACGAAGATTATATTATAAGACCAAAAATTTCCAAAAGAGTTGATTATGAAGTTGAATTAGCAATTGTTATAGGAAAAAAATGTAAAAATGTTAAAAAATCAGAAGCTGAGGATTACATAATGGGATACACAATTTTAAATGATGTAACAGCAAGAGATTTACAGCAGAAAGATGGGCAATGGACGAGGGCTAAGTCATTTGATACATTTTGTCCAATAGGTCCAAGAATAGTTAAAGACATAGATCCAATGAACCTAAATATTGAGTGTAGAGTTAATAATGAAGTTAAACAAAAATCTAACACTAAAAATATGATTTTTGATGTCTATGAATTGGTAGAATTTGTTTCATCAATAATGACACTGTATCCTGGAGATATTATTTCAACTGGTACTCCTCCCGGAGTTGGAGAGTTAAAAGCAGGAGATGTTGTAGAATGTGAAATTGAAAATATAGGAATTTTAAGAAATTATGTTAAAGACGAAGAATAGTGAGTGTGCAAAAGGTAAATTTAATAAAATGTTTAACTTACCTATTTTTAAAAAGAAATTATCTAAATTTATAGTTTTTAAGATTTTAATGGTGATATTTATATGGAAAAGCCAATTATTTGTAGAATAAAAAAGATCATAAAAGAAAGTCCTACAGTAAAAACATTTGTAATAGATAGAGATTTTGATTTTAAGCCAGGACAGTTTGCAATGCTTTGGCTACCAGGAGTTGATGAGAAACCATTTGGTTTCTCTTCCAAAAACAGTTTTAGCGTTGCGAGAGTTGGAGAATTTACTAAAAAAATGCATGAATTAAAAGAAGGAGATATAATAGGAGTTAGAGGGCCTTATGGAACATATTTTGAGCCGTTGGGAGATAAAATCTTGGCTGTTGCTGGAGGTATTGGAGCTGCACCAATTATAACAGCAGTTGAAGAATTTTCAAAGCAAGGGATTGAAATAACAACTATATTGGGAGCAAGAAGTAAAGATGAATTGTTATTTTTAGATAGATTTAAAAAAGCGGGAAGATTGGAAATATGTACAGATGATGGTAGTTTTGGATTTAAAGGCTTTACAACTGAAAAAATGAAAGAAGTTCTTAAAGAAGAGAAATTTGATTTAATTATTACTTGCGGGCCAGAAATAATGATGAAGAAGGTTGTTGATATTGCCAATGAACATAATATTCCAGTTCAAGTTTCAATGGAGAGATATATGAAGTGTGGTATTGGCATCTGTGGGCAGTGTTGTGTAGATGATGAGGGGCTTTGTGTATGTAAGGATGGACCAGTATTTTGGGGAGATAAGCTGAGATTTATTAGAGAATTTGGGAAATATAAAAGAGAGTCCTCTGGGAAGGTTATTAAGATTTAATATTCACTTAATTTCCAACATTTATTTGGTTATTCATACTTTGTTTTTAATTATTTGTAAAAAAATTTTATGCTGTGATCAGTATGATAAAGTTTGGCGAGGCAGTTTTAGGGAATGAGATTAAAGCAATAGTTAATGTATCTATTGGAAAAGGTAAAGATATAGATAATATATTTACCAATGCTTTAACAAGAGGTAACTGTGTTTTTGCAAACTTAAGACCTAATTTAATAGTTAAGCCATTAACCTTGGTAGTTCCAAGGCATAATATTGAGAGCAATATACAAGATGAGCTATTTCAAGGAGTTATTCAGTATGCAGTTGCTAAAGCAGTTGCTGATTTAGATTTAGATGAGGATTTAAAAATTGTTGTTTCTATTAATGTCCCAGAGCTTCCAATAACAAATTTAACAAAAAGAAAGCTTTTCCAATACTTTTATGCTTCAACAAAGTTAGCTATAAACAGAGCTTTAAATGAATATCCATCAAAAGAAAAGGTAAAGAAAGAGAAGTATAGGGCTTTGCATCCATTAGTTGGGTTTAGAGATGTTAGATTAGAGTATCCTCCATATCTACAAATTGCTTTGGATGTTCCAACAATGGAAAACTTAGAATTTTTATTACACAATATTCCAAAGAGCGACCACATTATCTTAGAGGCGGGAACTCCATTAATTAAAAAATTTGGTTTAGAAGTTATTGAGATAATGAGAGAGTATTTTGATGGTTTTATTGTTGCTGACTTAAAAACATTAGATACTGGAAGGGTTGAGGTTAGATTGGCTTTTGAAGCAACTGCTAATGCTGTAGCAATAAGTGGATTAGCACCAAAATCAACAATAATTAAAGCTATTCATGAATGCCAAAAATGTGGTTTAATAAGTTATTTAGATATGTTAAATGTCTCTAACCCTCAAAAATTATACGATTCTTTAAAATTAAAGCCAGATGTTGTTATTTTACATAGAGGTATTGATGAAGAGACTTTTGGAATTAAAAAAGAGTGGAAGTTTGAAGGTAATTGTTTATTGGCAATTGCTGGAGGAGTTGGGATAGAGAATATTGAAGAGCTATTGAAAGAATATCAAATATTAATTGTTGGTAGAGCAATTACAAAATCAGGAGACCCTGGAAGAGTTATTAGAATGTTTATAAATAAGATGGGCTATGATATAGACACTTATAGGCTTTATTTTGATGAGGATGAGGATATTGAATATTAGTTTTTGTTGGGATATTTATGTATGATTTTGCAATTATAGGCTCGGGAGTGGCTGGTTCTACAATAGCTAATGAATTAAGTGAAAAGTATAAAGTATCTGTATTAGAAAAAGGAAGTAATCCAAAATATGTTTTGGAAGGGAAAAATGTTGAAATTAATTATGTTTACGGATTGGGAGGAAGTGCAGTATATTCCTTAGGCAATGCGATGAAAATTGATATTAAAGGATACAAAATAAAAAAAGACATATATAAAGAAATTTGGGAGGAATTAAATATTAAATGTCCAGAAGATCGTTTTTTAAATGAAATTGATAAAAAATTTATTGAATTAGGGTTTAAAAAGATGGAGAAATTTATTGACTTTGATAAATGTAATAAATGTGGAGAATGTGCAAGAAAGTTGTGTAAAGCAAAATGGACTCCATTAAATTATTTAAAAGATTCAAATGCTGATATATTTACAAACTTTAATATAAAGGATATAGAATATTGCGGATACTATGAAATTTTAGATGAAAATGGAAAAAAAATTAAAACAAAAAATATAATAATCTCTGCTGGTGGAATAAACAGCCCAAGAATTTTAAAAAAATTGATTGATGATGAAAATATAGGAAAAAATCTTTTTGTAGATATTTTTGTAACAGTTGGAGGAATTTTAAAAGATAGTTATTTAAATAAAGATGTTTCTATGCTCGTTTATAAAAAATACAAAAATTTTATACTATCAACACATTACTCAAAACTCCTCTATAATGAAATAAAAAAAGATTATAAGGATGTGGAAGAGAAGGATATTGTAGGAATTATGATAAAAATTAAAGATGAAAACTGTGGAGAAGTTTTAGATAAAAATACAGTTAAAGAGATAACTAAGGAGGATTTTAAAACACTTGCAAAGGGTGTAAGTGAAGCAACAAAATATTTATACAAGTTAGGTGTTGATGAGGATATTTACACAACTATTCCAAGAGGTTCTCATCCAGGGGGTAGTTTAAGTTTAGTTGTTGATGATTTTGAAATTAAAGAAAATCTATATGTTTGCGATGCCTCTTTATTTAAAGAATCCTTAGGAGTTCCACCAATTGTTTCAATAATAGCGTTATCTAAAAAATTTGCCAGAGAAATGTTATTATAAGAAAAATATAAAAAATTCAAAAATGAAAATTTAATTAGATAGAATCATCCCATAAATAGGGGGTTATAAAATGGGAATTTTTGATATAATTTCAAAAATGTTTAAAAAGGAGAAGACAAAAATTGCCTATGCAAAGTCACAAAGTGTTGATTTAATTGAATTAAAGAGAAATCCATACTACATAGTGGCATCAGTAGAACTGGGGAATACAACAACTAAATCTATTATTACAGCCACAAATATGGATACTGGAAAAACTTATATAATTAGTAAGTATGTAAAAATGACAAGAGATGTTAGAAAACCAAAAAAAGGAGAAGAAGTTTTTGGAGAAACATTGTGGGGAGTTAAATTAACAAGGGAAGCTGTTGCAGATATGGTTAAAGAGGTTTTATTAAAAAGTTTGGAAGAGGCAGGTTTGACTGTTAATGACTTACACTTTGTAGTAAGAAGTACTGGAGTTACTGCAGGATTTGCTTCTCCTGAAGAAGTCGGAGAGATGATTATAGCTTTAGCCCAAGGTTGTATGAAAGCTGGAATACCTCCAGCAAAGATGACTCCAGCAATGACTAAAGATCAAATCCCAAAACCCTTTGACAAATACTCCTTCTTAGATAAAATTATCTTCGATGGGGCAGTTACTGGAGTTCTTCCACCAACAGGAAAAGAAGTTGTAGCAAACGAAATGGAGGGAGAATTAGTAACAGCAGGAATAAAAGTTGGATGTAAATGGACTAATGTAGATTTTAGAAATCCTTGTATGAGTATTGACTTTGGAACGACATTGGCAGGTAGAATTACTAACGATACTTTACCATATGCAAAAGTTATTGGCAATCTGTGTGGATTGGCGGGAGCTATAGCGGATGCAATTGCAAGAGGTTCTGGAAAAATTGATGAAAAAACAGGGGCGGCATTAGATTTAGCAAATGTAAAAGGTAAAGCAAATGAGGAGTTGGCAAGAGAGTATGCAGAAGAGATTCATAAATATATTATTATTAAGGAGGTTCCAAAGGATGTTGATAGATTTGGAACTGTCCCAGTAGACCCAAAATCTGCAGAAAAGGCAGGAACTACACTTATTGGATGTGATGTCGGTAAAAATGGAAGTGATTTAATTAAGTTAGAAGAGTTAGGTAGAGAGTTGGTAGAAAAAAGTAATATTCCTACATTAATGTGTTGCTTAGATTATGTTATGAGTGAAGTTGTTAGGAGATTGGTAGAATTGGCTTATAAAAAAGAATTAATTAGCGAAAAATCAGCAATAGGAATTACAGGAAGAGCAGGAATTACTGGAAAAAAACCAGAGTTAATTATTGAAAAACTCAAAACCTTAGAAATTTGGGATAGTGTAGAGGAGAATGTTGTATTCGTTGAAGATGGTTTAGCATTAGGGGCAAGTGTTATGGCAAGATGTATGAACTGTTTAGGAACTCCTTCTGTTCCATTAGGAGGAGTTAGAGGAGGAGGTTGTATATTAGGTTTAAGAAGAAAATGGCAAAAAGAGAGGGGAATGATAAGAGATTAGGCTTAATAAGTAAAATAATATTTATAATAATTACATTAAGATATTTGTTATTTTTTATGTAATATTTGGTTAATTTTTATTACAATATCACAACTACTATTTTTTATACCAAAACCAACATTCTATAATCAGTATTGTGATTATCAAATTACTCAATAATTAATTTATTTAAGTTTAACAATATTTTTATGTGATGACTATGGTTCATGTTGCATGCTCTGAGAAAATGAGAAAATATTTTGAGAATATTATTAAGGAAGTTGAAAGATGCTATAAAATTGCTGAGGAGTGTAGAAAAAAAGGACTTGACCCAGTTGATGACGTTGAAATCCCTTTAGCGTCAGATATGGCTGACAGAGTTGAAGGATTGGTTGGGCCTAAGGGAGTTGCTGAGAGAATTAGAGAGTTAGTTTCAGAGTTAGGTAAAGAACCGGCGGCATTAGAAATTGCCAAGGAAATTGTAGAAGGTAAATTTGGAGATTTTGATAGAGAAAAAAAGGCTGAGCAGGCTGTTAGAACTGCACTAGCAGTATTAACAGAGGGTATTGTTGCCGCTCCATTGGAGGGAATTGCAGATGTAAAAATCAAAAAAAATCCAGATGGAACTGAATATTTAGCCATCTATTATGCAGGACCTATAAGAAGTGCTGGAGGGACAGCTCAGGCATTGTCAGTATTGGTTGGAGATTTCGTTAGAAAGGCTTTAGAGTTGGATAGATATAAGCCAACTGAGGATGAGATTGAGAGATATGTTGAAGAGGTTGAATTGTATCAATCAGAAGTAGGTAGTTTCCAATATACTCCAACGGCTGATGAGATTAGAACTGCAATAAGAAATATACCAATTGAGATTACTGGAGAGGCTACTGATGACGTTGAAGTTTCTGGACATAGAGATTTACCAAGAGTTGAGACAAATCAACTCAGGGGAGGGGCTTTATTAGTTTTAGTTGAAGGGGTTTTGTTAAAAGCTCCAAAAATTTTGAGGCATGTTGAGAAATTGGGAATAGAAGGATGGGATTGGCTTAAAGAGTTGGTAAGTAAAAAAGAAGAAAGTGAGGAAGAAGATAAAAAAGATGATGAGGAGGAAAGTATAGATGGAGAGGAAGATATTGAAATGGAAGGATATTGGAGAGATATTAAAATAGAGGCTAATAAAAAGTTTATAAGTGAAGTTATTGCTGGAAGACCAGTATTTGCTCATCCTTCAAAGATTGGTGGGTTTAGATTAAGATATGGTAGAAGTAGGAATACGGGCTTTGCTACTCAAGGATTTCATCCAGCATTGATGTATTTAGTAAATGAATTTATGGCTGTTGGTACTCAGTTAAAGACAGAAAGACCCGGAAAGGCTACATGCGTAGTTCCAGTTGATAGCATTGAGCCCCCAATTGTAAAGTTAAAAAATGGAGATGTTATTAGAGTTGATACAATAGAGAAAGCTATAGAGGTTAGAGATAAAGTTGAAGAAATCTTATTTTTAGGAGATGTTTTAGTAAATTATGGAGATTTCTTAGAGAATAATCATCCTCTACTTCCAAGTTGTTGGTGTGAGGAGTGGTATGAACAGATTTTAATATCTAAGAATATAGATTATGATAAAAAATTTATAGAAAATCCAAATCCTGAAAAGGCTGTAAAATTTGCTTTAAAAACAAAAACTCCACTACATCCAAGATTTACATACCATTGGCACGATGTTTCCAAAGAAGAAATTATATTATTGAGAAATTGGTTGTTAAAGGGATATGAAGATTATTTTGAGAATAAAAAGGTTTGGATTGTTGATTTAAAGACAGAGGAAGATAAAAAAGCTAAGAGAGTTTTAGAGCTAATTGGCTGTTGCCACTTAGTGAGAAACAAAAAGGTAATTATTGAAGAGTATTATCCATTACTTTACTCCTTAGGATTTGATGTTGAAAATAAAAAAGATTTAGTTGAAAATATAGATGAAATTTTAAAAACTGCAAAAAATAGTATGCATCTAATTAATTTATTAGCCCCCTTTGAAGTTAGAAGAAATACCTATGTTTATGTTGGAGCGAGAATGGGAAGACCAGAAAAAGCGGCTCCAAGAAAGATGAAGCCTCCAGTTAATGGATTGTTCCCAATAGGTAATGCTGGAGGGCAGGTTAGATTAATAAACAAGGCAGTTGATGAAAATAACACAGATGAAATTGAAGTTTCTTATGGAATATGTCCAAACTGTGGAAAAATATCACTATATAGAGTTTGTCCATACTGTGGAAATAGTGTGGAGTTAAACAAGTTTGGTAAAATTACTGCTCCTTTAAAAGATTATTGGTATATCGCATTAAAAAGATTGGGAATAAATAAGCCAGGAGATGTTAAATGTATTAAGGGGATGACATCAAAGAAAAAAATTGTAGAACCATTAGAAAAGGCAATATTAAGGGCTATAAATGGAGTTTATGTATTCAAAGATGGAACTGCAAGATTTGACTGTACTGATGTCCCTATAACTCACTTTAAGCCAAATGAAATAAATGTTAGCGTTGAAAAGTTGAGAGAGTTAGGATATGATAAAGATATATATGGAAATGAGTTAGTTGATGGAGAACAGATAGTAGAGTTAAAGCCACAGGATGTTATAATTCCAGAAAGTTGTGCAGAATATTTTATTAAAGTAGCAAACTTTATTGATGATTTATTAGAAAAATTCTATAAAGTTGGAAGATTTTACAATATAAAAAATAAAGATGACTTAATCGGACATTTAGTTATTGGTTTGGCTCCCCACACATCTGCTGGAATGGTTGGGAGAATTATTGGATATTGTAAGGCAAATGTCGGTTATGCTCATCCATACTTCCACGCAGCAAAGAGAAGAAACTGCTTCCCACCAGATACTGAAATTTTAGTAAATATAGATGGATATGTTGAAAGAATAACAATTAAAGAACTT
Organism: Methanocaldococcus lauensis; assembly: GCF_902827225.1. Lineage (NCBI taxonomy): Archaea > Methanobacteriati > Methanobacteriota > Methanococci > Methanococcales > Methanocaldococcaceae > Methanocaldococcus > Methanocaldococcus lauensis. Next base: position 1,361,398 of record NZ_LR792632.1, read on the forward strand.
TATGAGTTGTTTGATGAAAATGAGGAGATTTTTGAAAATGGGGCATATGTTAGAAAGAAGCCAAAGAGAAATATTAAAGTTTATTCATTTGATGTAGAAAATAAAAAAGTTGTTTTAACAGATATTGAGGAAGTTTTAAAAATGCCTTCTCCAAACCATCTTATAAAAATAACATTAGATGGTGGTAGAGAATTTATAACAACTCACAACCACCCAGTATTGGTTTATGAAAACAATAAGTTTATAAAAAAATTGGCTATGGATGTTAAAGAAGGGGATTTAATACTAATTCCAAAGATTGAGTTTGAAGAGGAAGATATAGAGGAAATTGATTTATTGAAAGAATTTTCAAAAGAGGAGTTTAAAGATTTATGGAATATTTTGAGAGTTAGGGGAATTAGTAATTGGATTAAAGAAAATATTGATAAAAAATTAATTAGAGAGTTGAAGTTAAATGATTATTTAAGACATAATACTATACCACTAAATTTATTGTTAGAAATCCTTGAAAAATCAAATTTAAGTTTAGATGATGTTCCAAAAGATTGTTATATTGCCGTTAGGAGAGATAAAGTAAATATTAAAAGAATTGTTAAAATTGAGCCATTATTAAAGGTTATTGGCTACTATCTTTCTGAAGGTTACGCAAGGGAATCAGAAAGTGTTTATCAATTAAATTTCTCAAATTCAGAGAAAGAAATAAGGGAAGATATTAAAAAATCAATAAGAGAAGCGTTTGGAGACGTTAAAATCTATGAAAATGAAAAAGAAGGAAAATTAACATTATCATCAAGAGTTGTTTATCTATTCTTTACAAGAGTTCTAAAGATTGGAAAAAAGGCAAAGTCAAAGAGAGTTCCAAGTTTTATATTTAAACTGCCAAAGGAGAAAGTTAAACTTATGTTATCAACATACTTTGCAGGAGATGGAACGACAATAAAAACAAGACCATTGGTTGCAGTGTATAGTGCAAATAAAAAATTGTTAATGGATATAGATACATTGATGATTTCTAAATTTAACTTATATGCAAGTTGGGGCGTTGATGAAAACGCTAATAGTAGAGAAGGGAGTGTAGTGAAGAAATACTATGAAAATAAAGGAAAAGAAGTTCCAAAATCTGTTGTTTATAGGTTAGATTATTATGGAGAGCAGGCAAAGAGATTTTTTGAGGAAATAGGTTTCTCCTTAGAAAGAAAACAGAATATTTATAACTATCACGAAAATAGAAACTATGTAAATAAAAAATGTATAGAATCCTTTGGATTGTTGTCAAAAGTTAAAAAAGTTGATATAATAAAGAGTGAAGATAACTATGTCTATTCAGTAAATGCTAAAAAGTATCACACCATAATTATAAATCAAAATATTCAAATACATAATTGTGACGGCGATGAAGATTCTTTATTTTTGCTTATGGATGCGTTTTTGAACTTCTCCAAGATATTTTTACCAGATAAAAGAGGAGGACAGATGGACGCTCCATTGGTTTTAACTACAATATTAGATCCTAAGGAGGTAGATGGAGAAGTTCATAATATGGATACAGTTTGGAGATATCCATTAGAATTTTACGAAAAAACTTTAGATATGCCCTCTCCAAAAGAAGTTAAAGAGTTAATAGAAACTGTTGAAGATAGGTTAGGTAAGGTAGAGCAGTATGAAGGGATAGGATATACTCATGAAACGAGTAGAATTGATTTAGGTCCAAAAGTTTGTGCTTACAAAACCTTAAATACTATGCTCGATAAAACTACCGCTCAACTGGCAGTGGCTAAGAAAATTAGAGCCACAGATGAGAGAGATGTCGCTGAAAAAGTTATTCAATCTCACTTTATTCCCGACTTAATCGGTAATTTAAGAGCATTTTCAAGGCAGGCAGTTAGATGTAAGTGTGGAGCTAAGTTTAGAAGAGTTCCTTTAAGAGGAAAATGTCCAAAATGCGGCTCTAATTTAATATTAACAGTATCAAAAGGGGCTGTTGAGAAGTATATGGATGTTGCTGAGAAGATGGCTAATGAATACAATGTAAATAATTATATAAAACAAAGATTAAAAATAATTAGGGAGGGAATAAATTCAATATTTGAGAATGAGAAGAGTAAGCAAGTTAAGTTAAGTGAATTCTTCAAAATTAGCTAAATTTTAAATTTATTAAATTTATTTTTGGTGATTGTTATGAAAATTTTACCATTAGCATCTGAAAGTTTAGGAGTAAGGTCTATGGCTACCTATGTTAAAACAAATGATGTGGGTATATTAATAGATCCAGGGGTAGCCATAGCTCCAAAAAGATCTGGTTTAGAACCTAACGATATTGAATTTAAAATATTAAAAGAATTAAGAAAAAAGATCAATGATTATGCAAAAAAATCAGACATTATAACAATATCTCATTATCATTACGACCATTATACTCCATTTTTTGACGATATATACTTAGAGTCAAAAGATTACGCCAAAGACATATATAAAGATAAGATTTTGTTAATAAAGCATCCAACTGAATATATAAATAAAAGTCAAATGGATAGAGCAAAAAAATTCTTAGATAATGTTAAAGATATTGCAAAAAAAATTGAATATGCTGACAATAAAACATTTAAATTTGGAAATACAGAGATAAAATTCTCTCCTCCATTTCCTCACGGAAAAAATGATAAATTAGGTTATGTTTTAATAACTACAGTTAAAGAGAAGGATTTTAAATTTATGCATACATCAGACACTCAAGGAATACTTTCAGATGATGTTAGAGATTACATTGTAAATGAGAAGCCAAATTTAATATACATTGGAGGGCCACCAACCTATATGATGCATAGATATGGAAAGAAAAACTTGGAGAAAACCAATGAAAACTTAAAATATATAGTTGAAAATACTGGAGCTGAAATAATAATTGACCACCATTTATTAAGAGATAAAAAGTTTAGAGAAAGAATAAATATTGACTTTAAGACCGTTGCTGAATTTTTAGGACAGAAAAATTTGTTATTGGAAGCCTATAGGAAAGATATTAAGAAAGGTAAAACAATAGAGGAGTTATTTGGATAGATTAATTAATTCAGAGTTTTTTATTTTTTTATTATTGACTTAAACCAAAATATATAAAAGGTTGGATTATCAAATAATTAAATTATTTTATTAAAATAAATAAAAATTGTGAAAATATGAAAATTAATAACAAAATATTATTTTTTATTACTCTATTTATTTTAATGGCATTAACTTTTATTTTAGTAATTCAACTAATTCCAGTGGATAGAGGAGTTCCTGCAATTTCATATACGCACTTTAAGGTTGAGTATCAACATTTAGATAACAATGGCTGTTTAATCTCCTATATAATATATAATCCATACAATTTCAGTAAAAAATCACCAATGCTTGGAGAAATTCCAGAAGAGATTCTGAATAATACTGAAATTATAATTGTCGATTATAGATTACTTCCAACTACTGTTAAAGAATATGCTCCTAAAAATTACAAATTTTCAAAAGTAAATTGGAACAAAGATATGATTAATCTAAGTAATGGTATAATTGAAGTTATAGATATTCCTCTTGAACCAAAGGCATATACGATATTTCCAATGTATTGCCTATTTAAAAATCCCCCAGTTTATCCTTATGGAAAATTGATAAAGGCAAATATTTCAAAAATTGGAAATAATACTTACGAATTAGAATATAATGTGGAACCTAACTGGACTTTAAATTATGTTATAATTTTAGTTCCGCAAAAGGTTGGCTATGATGAAGAATATAAAATGGCTGTAATTGAATATAAAAATAATATATCAAAAGAGATTGAAAAGATTAAAGAGAAATATGGATTATTTATTTTTGAAAATGAAACTGATGAACTATTTAATGTTTTATCAAAATATTATGATGTTAAACATCCAGAAAACTATACAATAGAACAGAAAGCCAATGGAAACCTAATAATTTCAAAAGATTTCTTAGGCTACTATCCAGAATATTATGGCTATTACACTAATGGAAAATATTATGAGATTGTTTTGAAAAAAACTTCTGGAAAATTGATATTTTATTCAACTGGAAAGCCAATTGTAATAATCAACATAAAATTATCAAAACATTATGTTAATAAACTATACTTTGAAAATAAAATTACGGAGGTTAATCAGGAAATTGTAATTTCCTATGAGAATTTAAATATTGTTTTAGTTTTTTAAACGAATTTTTATTTTTATATGTGGTTATTAATATTTTTAATATTATTATTCTTTATAATTAAATATCCATAATATAAATAATACTGGTTATTAAAAAGACATTATTTTAATAATCATATAATTTCAATAAATTTCAATATTAATAATTAAGGAGGTAATACTATGAAGTATATGACTATAATATAGATTGTGAAATAATATTATTCATAGCAGTATATTTATTATTTTAAATATTATTTTAAATTCAGAAATCTAAAATGATGTTAGGTTATTCTAAAGAATTGATGAAGGTGATTTAGTATGATAAATACAAAAATTATTAAAATGCTAATATTATTCGTTGTTCTGGGTGTTGGTGTTATACTGAGTGGATGTGCAGAAAAACAGGAAACTTCAGAATCAGGTTCTTCTTATCAAACATCTCTAAGTCCTTCTGAAGAATCAACAGAATTGCCAATTTATCCAGGTTCTCATGAAAATAATCAATATAATATGTGGGCTACAATGACTGGATATTCTCATCAGTTTTCAGAGTTCCATTCATATGTTGTAGAAGGTGCCTCTCCTACAGATATTATAAATTGGTACAAATCTAAGTTTCCAGGTTATACTGTCAGTCAAGGTACTGTAAATGTTGAAGGGTCAACTATTGCCTCATTAACACTTAAAAAAGGAAATACCATTATTGGTGTTATGGCGTTTGAGCATGAGGGAAAAACAGTTTATTTTGTAGGAAAGACAGCTGTATCTGAAGAAAATAACAAAAATACACTACCAAATCACGATATGATAAGTGGTGAAGAGCCATTACAAAGATATCCAGGATCAGTAATGTTATCCTATACAAAATCAAAGGATGGTAATTTCCCAATATATTATGACATAACTTATGGTACAAAGGATGACTACGATAAAGTAGTTAATTGGTTTAAAAAGACATTAACATCTAAAGGTTGGAATATAACTTATCAAAGCGGAAGCTCAGATTCCGTTGAAATGGTCTTTGAAAAGGATGATGATGAAGTAACTGTATCAATTGCGGCACCTTGTGAAGGTATAGACTACACTGAGATAACTATTTATTATACAAAAAGAAGCATACCGAATCAAGATTTAGCAAGGGGCAATGAACCATTACCAAGGTATCCTGGTGCAGTGATGATTGAATATCACAATACTACCATGACTATTCAGGGTCAAACTTCAACTGAAATAAAGGCAGTTTATTTAGCCCCCGACTCAAATGACAAAGTCAAACAATGGTATTTAGAAAAATTAAGAAAAATGTTTCCTAATATATATAGTGATGAAAGTAGTATAGATGCCGGAGGATATATTGGAAACAAGATGGTATCAGTGCATATTGATTTTGGAAACTATAAAACATATACTGAAGTATCAATTGATTATATTGTAGGAGGTTAAGATAATAACTATTTAAGTTTTTTATCTTTTTTGTCTTCTAAGTACTCTGATGTATATTACAAAATAAAAATTACAAAAAGCGTCGATGATGAAAGTTACCCCCACTAACCTTTTTGGAATGAAGAAATCGGCACTAACTGAGACGCACCATTTTTAAAGAAAAAACCTTTGGGAGTAAATATGCTTATAGATGAAATTATATCTCATTTAAAAGAAAATGAATTTTTAAATTTATCTCTTTTAACTAAAAGTAATAAAAATAGAGTATATTATGCTGTAAGACAGCCAGATGGTAATATAAAGGTTGTTTTACCTTTTATTTTTAAAAATGATAATTTTTTAAAACTTTCTGAATATAGAGATGGGATAGAAGGGGCTACACAGAGGGTTATTGAAGAAATAAAACAAGAAATTATTAAAAAAAAGAGATTTTTGCCATTGGCAGGATATTTTGGTAGAATATATAAAGCGTTGTATGAGCCACTTACAGTAGTTAATTGCGACTTAAATTTGGGCTATGATTTGTGGAGAGTTGATAACTACAATTACATTGAAAAAGATAAAATATATTTACTTTTAAGAATGATTTTTAAAGAAAAAGATGCTAAATCTATCGCTAATCAAATAAATGATTTATGTATCGAACTAAATGAATTTATTAAAAACATTCCAATTAATTTATTAATAGAAGAAGCAAAAAATATAATAAATCAAAAATATCTTAGAGACCTCTTAGATAATCTTAATTTAGTGTGTTTTATTGGCAACAACTCAAAGCCTGCAAGAAAATACACTGAGGTTAGGAAGCATTACAGAATTGCTGGTCCTAAGGAAGTAAATATTCCCTTCGAATGTCCTGAAGAATTAGAGCCAATAGAAATAGAGTTAAAATATGGAAAAAGAGTTAAAGGTTTAGGGATTAAAAAGAAAGAAATATTTATAATTACTGGTAGAAATGCTCAAGGAAAAACTACCCTATTACAGGCAATTGAGAGTGGAATGGACGACCACTTAATTGGAGATGGGAGAGAATATATAATTACTACTAAAAGTCTATCTAAGGCATCTACTGGAAGTATGGAAATGAGTGGACAGGATATAAGTTTATTTTTTCAAAAATTGCCACCAGGACTTAAAGGAAGTCCAAAATCAGTTTATGGAACTGCCTCTGGTTCAATGTATATGGCTTATCAAATACAGAGAGCAATAAAAAATAAAACTAAGCTTATTTTGATTGATGAGGATAACTCTGCTGTAAATCTCCTTGTTAGTGGAGTTTTAAGTAAGTGGTTTGAGGGAGTTGAATCTTTGTCTGAAATAATTATGGAAAATAGAGAAAAGTTAGGAGATAGTTCATTTATAATTGTTACGAGTTCCTTAGATTTATTAACAGCCTTGGGAGATAGAGCAATTTATTTAGAAAATCATAAAGTTCATTATCTTGATTTAGATTACTTTAGAGAGGAGTTAGGAAAATTTTATTTAGAGTTAGCCTCTAAAATCTTTAACTTAAAAAAACTTAAAAAATAGTAAATTGGGATAATTATGGACAAAGAGCGTAAGATAACACTAATAGGCAGTAGGTTAGCAAAAACTGGGAAGGAATTTATATACTTAGGAATGATTGAAGAATGTAACAACTGCAAATTTAAAAGATTATGCCATGGAAACTTAGAAGTAGGAAGAGTATATAAAATAATTTCTGTTAGGTCAGCAAATCATCCTTGCCCAGTTCATGAAGATGGTGTTAAGGTGGTTGAAGTAGTTTTGGCAGATTTAACAATTATGGTAGAATCAAAAAAAGCTATTGAAGGAGTTATTTTAAACTACGAACCAATAAATTGCGATAATTTTGACTGTGAGTATTATAATTTTTGCAAACCAGAATTCATAAAAGAGGGAGAAAAATTCAAAATAAAAAATGTTATAAATGAAAAAATCAACTGTCCTAATGGAAAGTCATTAAAAAAGGTTGTAATTGAATTAATTGAAAACAAAGAAAATAAATTATAAAATTTTTTATACTTTTGATTAAATAACACTCTGAAATCCTCTCCGCCCTAAAGGGACGAAGATTCCCATAGAGGACACTTACTATCATTTCTCATTTTCATAGCATGAAAATAGGTTATCTTCCATAGTTTCCATTGGGAATACTATAAAATAATCAATTAATTCTAAATATAAAGCAGAGTTCCTTAGCAACAATTTATGGTAAGGTGGTGGTAAAATATGCATATTGTTGGAGTTTTAGATATTGCAAAGGATATATTAAAGGCAAATAAAAGATTAGCAGACAAAAATAGAAAACTTTTAAATAAACATAATGTTGTTGCCTTTGACTTTATGGGGGCAATAGGTAGTGGAAAAACATTATTAATTGAAAAATTAATTGAAAATTTAAAGGATAAATATAGAATTGCATGTATTGCAGGAGATGTTATAGCAAAATTTGACGCTGATAGAATGAAAAAGCATGGAGTTGAGGTAGTTCCATTAAATACTGGTAAAGAGTGCCACTTAGATGCTCACTTAGTAGGGCATGCATTAGAGGATTTAAATTTAGAGAATATAGATTTATTGTTTATTGAAAATGTAGGAAACTTAATCTGTCCAGCAGATTTCGATTTAGGAACTCACAAAAGAATTGTAATTGTTTCAACAACTGAGGGAGACGATACAATAGAGAAACATCCGGGAATTATGAAAACTGCTGATTTAATAATAATCAATAAGATTGATTTGGCAGATGCTGTTGGGGTAGATTTAAAAAAGATGGAAAATGATGCTAAAAGAATTAATCCAGACGCAGAAGTTATTTTATTAAGTCTAAAAACTATGGAAGGATTTGATAAAGTTTTAGAGTTTATTGAAAAGAGTATTAAAGAAATTAAAGAATCTAATAAATCATAACTAATCCTACTCCTCCCAATATGATGCCAAGAATTATTCTTAAATATCTTGGAGAAATTTTTTGATGAATATGTAATCCTAATTTTGAGGAGTATATTATTGGAGCTACTGTAATTAATGCTATTGGTATTGACACATAGCCAACATTATAAATATAATTTTGAGTGTTTGCCGTTAAGTATGTAATTATTCCACCAATTGAAATTAAAGGGACTACACTTATTGTAATTTTTATTACTCTTTTAATTGGATATTTAAATAAAGACATTATTGGAATAATGGTTATACCTCCGCCGATACCAAATAAACCTGCCAATGAACCAGCAATAACCCCACAAACAATAAAATGGACAATACTTCCATTATAAAATTTGTAATGATCTCTATTTTCTTTTGATTTTATTAAATATACACCAATTATTATTAAAAAAATTCCAAAGAGTTTTTTTAGGATGTAAGTGTTGATATAATTAACAACTAAAAAACTACTAAGTTTTGAAAAAACTAATCCTGTAATTCCTAATGCAATTATAGATTTCCACTCGATATTAAAATTTTCATAATGTTTCATATGTCTAATAAATGATACTATTGAATTTATAAAAACAACAAATAGAGATGTCCCTATAGCAAATTTTATACCATTAGGGATTCCTAAATAATTAAAAACTATTACTAAAATTGGAGCAACTAAAAAACCTCCCCCTAAACCACACAAACTTGCTAAAATCCCAATTATAAAGCCTAAAATTATAAACAAAGGTATAAATAAAAATATATCCATCATAATTATCATCTCAATTTTAAACACCCATAGCCATTCTAAATAAATCTCTAAGTCCTGGGGCTAATCCAAGAGCCATTATACAAAGTTTTATAATATTCCTTATATTTATGTCATCAACTTCTTTATTTAAAATATATAAAATTACTAAAACTACCAAAAGTTTAAAAGGAATAAAGGCATAAACTCCAAAGTGTTCCATTAAAAATCTTGGTATTGGATGTTGTTCCCAGTAACCATAAAGTCCAATTCCTATTGTTGTGGCTGATGCATCAATTAACTGCCCTATTATTACATAACTGTCAATTTTTGATTGAAAAATATTTAATTTTAATATTTTATCTAAATATTTAATTAAATAATAAAAAAATCCTACTAAAATTATAATATATAAAATTACTTCAAAATGTTTAAGATGTTGTAAAAATATGAAAATAAAATATAATAAAGGAATTAACCCAACTATTGCTGAAATCTTATAATAATTATCTTTGAAAATAATCCTCGTGGTTAAAATAGTTACTATAAATAATCCTCCAACTAAAAAAATAATTCCTGGTGTTATTGTTAAAAAACTTCTTTCAATATATCCGCAATCAACTAAAGCTCTCATCAATGCTATCAATACAGCAAATACAATTCCTGGAATTGCAAACTTTTCATCTATATTTACATTTAACTTTCTCAAAGCTCTATAAAATAAATACAATGCCAATGCTAAAATAGTTCCATAGGTTATTTCCTGAATTATGTTATAGCCAGTTCCATATTCTGCTGGATAAATATAATATTTGTAAATAAAATTTTTTATTTCCTCTATCATTTTGTCCCTCAAAAATTTTTATTATGTAATGTTATAATGTTAAATAGAATACTTTTGTCATTAGACCACCAAACATAATATTAAACTCCTCTTTAATCTCTAAGTTACTTTTTATTACTGCCTCTTTGAATAATCTATCCTCTCCTGTTATAACAATAAGCCTTGAATTTCCATGCATAATATTCTTTGCTGACATTAAAAATTCATTATATAGTTTTTTAACCATTCTTTTACTACCCATCCTTATGCCGTAGGGTGGATTTACTATAATAACATCAACACTATCAAATAAATCCTGCAACTTAGTAGCATCTCCACAGACAAACTTTATAGTGTCTAAAACTCCTGCACTTTTAGCGTTTTCTTTTGCTCCCTCTAAATATTTTTGGTTTTTATCTAAACCAATTATATTATAATAATTTTCTTTTTCAACAACTTCCTTTTTTACTTCATTTAAAAGATCTTCTCCAAACATATTCACAAATATAAATCCATATTTCTTTTCTCTAAATTTGCCGGGTGGGATATTTCTTTTTATTAATGCCCCTTCAATTGGAATTGTCCCACTACCACACATAGGGTCTAATAATATCTCATCATCCTTCCAATCACTTAAATAAATTAAAGATGAGGCTATAGTTGAATCTATATGTGCTGGATGATTAAAAACTCTATAACCTCTTTTATCTAACGCTGTATCTCCTGTTGTATCAATTCCAACTATTAACTCATCAAATACAACTTCCACTCTAACAATAACATCTGGATAATCTAAATTTACTTTTAATCTCACATTTTTATCTTTTTGATATGATTTTATTAACGCCTCTCCCGCAACTCTTCCAATGTCTATTGATGTAAAATTATGCTCTCCAATTCTTAACGGTCTAATGGCGAAACTTTGAGATTCTTTAATATAATCAGTCCAATCAATGTTATAAACTCTGTCATAGACATCTTCTAATGAGATATTTGGAATTTTTTCTTTATGCAATAAAATATTTAACCTTTTTATAGTCCTTGAAAAATAGTTAATCTTAGGAATTAAATATAGATCTCCATTGAAAAATATTCTACCCTTTCCTTCTCTAACTTCTCTAATTTTTCCTCCAAATTCTTCAATCTCTCTCTTAGATATTTTTTCCAATCCCGGAGATAATGTAACATAGAAATCCATAAAAATTCCTCGTTACAGTTTTATTATAGATAACAGGTAGACATATTTATATCAAATTTTACCAACTTAACATTTTACGAGAGTATATTTTTGATTACTTATTTAGGTACATTAGTACTGAATACAAATCGAAAAATATATATACTTATAAGTGATAAAATATAGTGCGTGAATTATACACAACTATTCACAGGTGAGACAATGGATGTAAATGAAATCAGAGAATATGGGAAAAAGTTAATGGAATTAATGATGTTAGATAAACCATTTGTTGCTGTAAAATTGGCAAAATCAAAAGAAGAAATACCTGAAGGATATGAGGAATTACCAGAAGAAAAAAGACACTGTGAAATGATTCAACTTGCAAGATTAGAGAGAAAGAAATTATATGCAACAGTTGATAAACATTTATGTAAGGGAGGGGCTTATGCTATAGGTATTTTTAAAAATCCACCAGAACCTTTAGCAACAGGAAAATTGTATGTTAAGTTAGGAAACTTCAAAGATGAGGAAGCCGCTAAAAAAACAGTTGATGCAATTCCAAAAGTTGAAGAAGAGATATATGCCTCAATATATGCTCCTTTAGATGAAACTGACTTTGTTCCAGATTCAATAATATTCATTGGAGAGCCATTATATGCATTAAGATTGGTTCAGGCAATGCTCTACCATAAAGGAGGAAGGTTCCAAGCAGATTTCTCAGGAATCCAGTCATTGTGTGCTGACGGTGTAGCGGCAGTTTATACAAGAAAAGCACCAAATATGACCTTAGGATGTAACGGTTCAAGAAAGTATGCTGGAATTAAGCCAGAGGAAGTTGTTGTTGCCTTCCCACCAGAAAAATTAAAAGACATTGTTGAAGCAATTGAACACTTTAGACAAGTATGGACTTGTGGTCATTAAATAAATTTATTTTAAATTTGGAGGGATAATATATGTCAAAAGTAAAAATTGAACTCTTTACATCACCTATGTGTCCTCATTGTCCAGCGGCTAAGAGAGTTGTTGAAGAAGTTGCAAGTGAAATGCCAGATGCTGTTGAAGTAGAATATATAAATGTTATGGAAAATCCACAAAAGGCTATGGAATATGGGATAATGGCTGTTCCTACAATTGTAATTAATGGAGAAGTTGAATTTGTGGGGGCTCCAACAAAAGAGGCATTAGTTGAAGCAATTAAGAAAAGATTATAAAAAGTGAAAAACTATGAAGTTAAGAATTGTGTGTAAGGATGAAAATATTTCTAACAATGATGAACTTTCCATAAAATGTGAGGTTTGTAGAGGAAAAGATATAGTAACAATGATAAAAATGCTAAAAGAAGAATATGATATTGATGAAGTAATTATACCAAACTGCGAAATCCTTAAACATAGATGTGAATATTTAATTCAATAATATTATTTATTTTTTATTCTAAAATTAATTTAAAATCTTATATATTTAAATATTGTATCAAACTTCGTTGTTTGATACCCTATAACTGCCCCTATCGATGATGGAACTGCAAAATCAAAGCCAAAAATCTCTGTACATAAAACAGCTCCTCCCAAAGGAGCATTAGTTGAGGCAGATAATGATGTAGCTATTCCTAAAACTATATATGGGACGGGATTAGCTCCAATAATACTACCAAATATTGCTCCAGAAATCGCTCCAATACACATAGATGGAAATATCAAACCTCCAGGAACTCCAGAACCTACTGTGAAAGATGTTGCAAATATCTTTCCAATAAGTATTAAAACCAATAATATCAAAGAATATTTTATAAAAAATAAATCTTTTATAAGATCTAAACCTAAACCAAAAATTTCTGGAATAAAGTAGCCAATTACTGCCACTATAATTCCACCAATCAATGTTTTAATACAGTAGGGTAGTTTAATAGTATCAAAGGTTGAAGATATTTTTCTATATGTTTTTATGTAAAGATATGCAATAAAAGAACAAAAAAACGCCCCAATTATAAACCAAATAAAGTCCATTGGATGTAAAGTATAGATAAAATAAACATTAAATAAATGTCTTTTTCCAGTGCTGAGATAATAAATAATATAACCTACGACACTTGCAATAATTGGGGGTAAAATGTTAATATAGCTAAAGTTTTCGTGCTCAATAATCTCACATGCTAATATTGCAGTTCCTAAAGGAGCGGCAAATGCCCCACTTAATCCTCCTGCAATTCCGGTAATTATAACTAACTCTCTATTTCTTAACTTCAATAATCTATATAGCTCATCAGCAAAGGATGCACTTGATTGAACACAAGGTCCTTCTTTCCCAGCACTACCTCCAACTGCTATAACTATCCCAGCCAATAAAACTTTTAAAAGTCCTTTAATCCAAGTTAATGGAATATTGTTATTTAACGCCTTTAAAACTCTATCTATCCCAGAACCTTTCAATTCATAAATGTAATCTACAAATAATCCACAAATAAAAAATACTATTGGAATTAATAAAATATTATTTTTTTCTGGGAAGTGTTCTATAATAATTGATAAAATAATAGAACTTAATCCTCCAACAATTCCAATTAGTGAGGCAATACTTATCCATTTTAACATTTTTATTAATCTATTTATTTTTTTACTAACAATATTCATAATCATAATATTCCTCCATAATAAAATAATTACTACTATATAATATAATATTTAATATTTTTTGAAAATTTATTTTAAAGTTTCTGGTGAAATTATGATTTCAAAGACAGCAAAAATAGCAAAAACTGCTGTAATCGTTGGAGATGTAACCATTGGAGAGTATTCTTCAGTTTGGTACAACGCTGTAATTAGAGGAGATTTAGAAAAAATAATAATTGGTAATTATTCCAATGTTCAAGATTGTTGTGTAATTCATTGCTCTAAAGGATATCCAGTAAGAATTGGAGATTATGTTTCAATAGGGCATGGAGCAGTAGTTCATGGCTGTATTATAGAGAATAATGTCTTAGTTGGAATGAATGCTACAATATTAAATGGAGCGAAAATTGGAGAAAATTGTATAATTGGGGCCAATGCATTAGTTACTCAAAATAAGGAGATTCCACCAAACAGTTTAGTTTTAGGAGTCCCTGGTAGAGTGGTTAGAACCTTAACAGACGAGGAAATTAAAAGTATAAAGGAAAATGCTTTAAGGTATGTTGAACTATCTAAAAATCTTAAATAAATAACCATAGAGCATAAATAATAAATAATAGGTATTTAAAATTTTAAATAAAAATAAATTGTAGGGTGGTATTTGTGGTAAATTTAGGATTTGTTATTGCCGAATTTAATAGAGACATAACCTATATGATGGAAAAAGTTGCCGAAGAACACGCTGAATTTTTAGGGGCTACTGTAAAATATAAAATTATAGTTCCAGGAGTTTTTGATATGCCTTTAGCTGTAAAAAAATTGTTAGAAAAAGACGATGTCGATGCTGTTGTGACAATTGGATGCGTTATTGAAGGAGAAACAGAGCATGATGAAATTGTTGTCCATAACGCTGCAAGAAAAATAGCAGATTTAGCACTACAATATGATAAACCAGTAACTCTTGGAATTTCAGGGCCAGGAATGACAAGATTACAGGCACAGGAGAGAGTAGATTATGGTAAAAGGGCTGTAGAGGCGGCTGTTAAAATGGTTAAGAGATTAAAAGTCTTAGAAAAATAAAATTTTTGGGATATTTATGATTTTAGAAGAAGTTTATGAAATTATTAAAAAAAGAATAGAGGAAAAGCCAGAAAATTCTTATGTGGCTAAATTAACAACTGATGATGAAAAAAAATCAGCCATAAATAAAATATGTGAAAAAATTGGAGAAGAATCTACGGAGTTAATTTTAGCCGCTAAAGATGACAAAAAAGATGAAATCATTTATGAGGCGGCAGATTTAATATTTCATACAATGGTTTTGTTAGCATACAAAAATATAGAGTTTAAAGAATTATTACAAGAATTTGAAAGAAGAAGAAAATAAAAAGAAATAAAAAACAAATTATATTTTAAAAATCTTTCTTTTACTTTCTTTTATTAACTCTTACATTCTTATATTATTTTTACTTAATAATCAAGACAGTATAAACTTATATATTTGTAACAAACTCCCAGAATGACTTAACTGCACTTGGGTTTTTAGGTCTTCTACTTTTAACTAAATATAGGTATCTTACAATGTCCAAATCTTCTACAGGAACTATTTTAACTAAACCAGCATCTTCTGCCTTTTTTGCTGGAATTTCAGAAACTATACTAACTCCATATCCCTCAGATACTGCTGTAATTACTGCTGAATGACTACCTACTCTCATTACTACATTTAAATCCATTATTGAATAACCTTTTTCATTTAATGCTTTTATAAACGCCTCTCTTGTACCTGAACCTACTTCTCTATCTATGTAATCCTCTTTTAAAATATCCTCTAATTTAGCAACTCCTTTTTTAGCAAGTGGATGATTAGGAGGAACAATTAAAACTAATCTATCTTTACCAATAATCGTATATTCATAATTTTTGTTTTTTAAGTAGCCTACTGCTGCTATGTCAGCCAATCCTTCATCTAACGCTTTGAAACATCTCTCAGAGTCAGATATAGTCATTTCAAAATCTACATTTTTGTATGAATTTTTGTATTCTTTAATTATTGAAGGGAGTATATGTTCTCCAGGAGTTGTAGAAGCATAAATTCTAATAATCCCCTCGGGATTTTCATGTATTGCTCTCATAAGCATTTTAGATTCATTTAACAAATCTAAAATTCTCTCAGCTCTTTCATATAAAATTTTTCCTTCCGGAGTTAAATCTACACCTTCTGGTGTTCTTAAAAATAGTTGAGCATCAAAAAATTTCTCTAGTGCTGATATATGATTACTTACAGTACCCTGCGTAATTCCTAATCGTTTAGCTGCCTTAGAAAAACTTTTTGTTTTACTTGCCACTATAAATGTTTGAAAATAACTTATTTTTGGATCCATATTATTCACCTATGTTTTGTATTTTGTAATTCCTATTAAGATAACTAATAATAGATATATATAAAGTTAATGTATTGTCATAAATTGAAAAACATAAAACTATCAATTGCTTATATATTAATATATATTAATATCCTGAAAAATCCTCTAAAACTACAATGTTCTTTTTTGTGTCATAAATAAAATAACTCTTGGGAGAAGGATTTACAATAATTGTTTTTCCTATTTTGTCAATACACCTACTCTCGTGTATATGACCACATGCACAGAATATAATATTATCATTAAACTCTTCAATTATTTTCCTTATAGATTTACTTCCAACATGAATATCATTATTTAAATCAATAATATCAGCCATAGTGTTATAAGGAGGGACATGAGTTATTAAAAATACATTTTTTAGATTTCTTACTAAATTTAAAAGTTTACAGTATAGTTCTTCCTCAGTATATTCATTTGGTGTATTAAAAGGAGTTTTATTACTTCCACCTAAACCAACAAAATTTATATTTTCAACTTTTTTTACTTTCCCATCTATGTTTAGTCCGTAATTGTTTAATTCATCTATAACTTCTTTAGTGTCACAATTCCCTGGAATGCAAAAAACATCCATATGGTCTGATAACTCAGACAACTTTTCTATAATCTCAATATTTCTTCCAAAG
This sequence comes from Methanocaldococcus lauensis, assembly GCF_902827225.1. Taxonomy (NCBI): domain Archaea; kingdom Methanobacteriati; phylum Methanobacteriota; class Methanococci; order Methanococcales; family Methanocaldococcaceae; genus Methanocaldococcus; species Methanocaldococcus lauensis. The sequence continues at coordinate 1,378,365 of NZ_LR792632.1, forward strand.
TGAGTAATATCTCCAGAGACTATTAAAACATCTGCAAAATCCTTAAATTCTTTAATTATTGGGGGAAATCTACCATGTAAATCTGTAATTCCCACGATTTTCACAAATCTCACCGTGAGTTTTATATACTTGAAATTAATTGATTATTTTATGAAGGCCCGAAACAGTTTCTTAATTTTTGTAACACCACAATATATAAATATCTTTAGTTAATTAACCGACGAGAGGGCTCTGCCTTCGAGGTTAATATAAATGCTTATAAATTTCATTTAAGGAGATGTTTCCTTTCTACCCAAGTCAATGAACCTATAACAGAAAGATTGGTATTCCCGATGAAGCTATGGGATGAAAACAACCCATTTTCATATCTATCGGATTTTATATAAATTAAGTTATTAAATGCTATGAAAATGAGAAACGGCCTTGGGATTCTCCCGATGTAGTAATATATGGGCGATTATAAACAATTATAAAATTTAGTTAGATATTTTTCATTATAATCGACTTTATAGACCACGTTGGGATTGGGCGTCATCAATTTCCGAATGGAAATCTCTGCCCCTGTCATGGACATAAAACCCTTATGGTTTTTAAGTTCTCGTCGCTTCACTCCGAGATAACCCCCGAGCCACCCATAATATCTTTGGTAATTCTTTAACTTTATCAAAAAACCATTTATCTTTAATGTTTAAAATTAGGTATTCTTTTCTTGGTTTTATCATTATTCTTATCTCTCTTTTGTCTTTATCGTATTTTATTAATGTTGTTTTAACTCTAACAAATAACCTTTTAACTATCGGTTTTGTTTTTGTTCTATAACCATTTTTATAATTCGATTTCCAACTATTTAGGATAGAATAGGAGGTTTTAATAATACCATCGATATAATGAGAGACATAATTCCAATTCTTTAGCAGTTTGTTTCTTAAATTTCTTTTGAATTCATTAGATTTCGGTAGTTTTGGTTTATCTTTTTTTAGTCCATTCGATATTATTCCAAATTAATGTCTATGCATTCGTTTAGTTTTTCTCTGCATTCGGTTAAAAAGGACTTAAGTTGATAGTTATGGCTAATCTTATAAGATATACTTGTCTATGAAAAATTAAACAGCTTCAAATGGCAATATTTCTCATACTTAACATTATTATTTTTAAATATACTTTCAACAGTGTTTAAAATCTCTCCATAACTATATTTTTTATTTAAATCTATATTATCCTTTAAAATTCTTCCAGCATCATCATCTCTCATATTTTTTATTAAAAATATTACAGAGCCATTTAATATTGTTGGATTTTTTAATATCTCATCTCTATCTCCATCTGTAATTCCCAAAATTTTTATTCCAAATCTTGATAATATATCTCCACATACTGTTGTAGTATCATCTCCTATTGTTATAGCACATATAACATCCTTATCTTTAATCATCTCTAAGACATCTTCTCCCGAGTGATTAACAAAAATAACATATCCTTCATTTATATCTTTATTAACAATTTTTGGTTTTGTAGGATGCCTCCTTAAAATTCCAGTTTTTATTACAGCCTTTTTTAAATCAATATTTTTTAATTTATTTATTCCTTCTTTTTTTAATTCTCCTCCAATAATATCAACAATTTTTCCATTCTCAGAAACTAAAATAACTTCATTACTATTTGCCTTTCCTATAACGACACCATTAACTAATATCGATTCTCCAACATCTACACCATGAACTTTTCTATAAACTCTCTTCTCATTTTCCCAAATCTCTAAGCCGTTACTTATGCATCTTTCAATTCTCAAATTTAATTCTTTTGATAGATAGTTAGCAATATCTTTTACAATTTTTGAGCCATTATCGTTCCAAATTATTATTGTTCCATCTTTTTCTCCAGGTCTTTCAATTTGAATAATTGGTTTATCTATATTTGCTCTTTCAACTACAATCTTTCCAAAAGTATGTCCAGTAATCTTTGACTTTCCATAGTTCATTAATATTAAAATATCACTGTCAGATAACTTCTTTAAAGATTGAGAGGGCATTAATTTTTCAGAAATGTCTATAATATCTTCCAATTCATTATCTATAACTGCTACTCTTCCCATTGTTCCTCCTAACTTAGCCTTAACTTCTCCAAATTTCTTTAATAAATTTATAATTTTTAATGCGTAGCCGCTATCAACAATCTCTGGACCATGAACAACAACCCCTATTTTCATTTAATTCACCATCTTATACTTCCATCTCCATAAACCTTTTTTTATCCATTCTTCTCCTAAATTATTCTTTTTAGCGAATTCCTTTAAGATATTTTCCCATTTTACCCATAACTCTGGAAATTCTTTTTTAATTTTATCCATTTCACCCATTTCCATAGCTGGACATATAAAACATCCGATTCTGTCGAAGCCTTTTTCATACAGTTTATTGTAAGGAGCTTTCTCCTTTAATAAATATATCCAAACGTGTAAAGAACTCCAATGATATATTGGTAAAGCATTTATCTGTTTTTTAATGTAAGTATTTCTATAAATCATTCTTTTTTTTGCTCTACTAAAACTTTCATACTTTCTAATTCCAACAAATGCTAAAACATCATCTTTATAATTTTCTTCAATAAATTTTTTTAAAGGTTCCAATTTACAAATTTTAGAACACCATCTATTATCTCTTGAAGGAATTCCGTATTCTCTAACTTTCTCCCAAAAATCTTCGCCTTTTAATCTTATAATTTTAATATTATAATATTTTTCTACATCTTCAACATTTTTTAAAGTTTCCTCAAACTCTAAGCCAGTATCTATAAACACAACATCAATATTTTTTCCTAATGCTTTTAAAGTTAAAATTAATGTTGCTAAACTGTCCTTTCCGCCAGAAAACGCTACCATAACTGGCTTTTTTAATTTTTTATAGGTATTTTTTATAAATCCAATGGCATTTTTTTCATAGGATTCAATAACTCCTTTATTAGCCTTAACCATTATGTTAAAAGCCTCCTCTAAGTTGTTATAAATCTTTTTAGGTTTATAATTTTCATTTTCATTATCAGATTTAATAAAAAATCGAACCTTAACAACTTTGCCTTTTTCCATCTCTTTAATTTTTTCAGAAGAAACTACAGATAAACCTACACCAACTACTCTGTTATTTTCATCTAATATAATAACATCATCTTTTTCTTCAATATCATTAGTAAATTCAACGATTCCGGGCTTTAAAATAGAACCTTTTCTATTTTTTAAAATATCAACTATATCGTTTTTTATTTTGACTATTTTTTTATATGCTCCCTTTTCCATTAAATCTCTCGCTCCACTTAATTTTAATTTAATTTTCCATTTTTCTTTATTTTCATCAAAGTATAAGATATATTTAACTTCTCCATCAACTATAACTTCATATGCCTCTTCATTTCCGGGCAGTTTATTTAATAAAATTATTTTTCCATTTAATACATTTTTTGCACCAAATTCTTCCTCAATGACTTTGTTTATAAAATCAATATCATACTGAAATCCTAATCTTGGATCTCCTGGAGGTGTTAATTTTACTTCTTTAGCCTCAGAACCACAAACTTCGCAGATTCTACCTAATAAAGGAATATTACAATTATTACACCACTTCACGTGAATCTTTCCAATGTATGTTTTCATAAGTATCACACTTAAAAGAAACTTTTTTATACTTAAATTAATAATAACCAAATAATTATTAAAAAGGTGAGTAGTTATGGACATTACACAATTTATTCCTGACATTGGAGGAGGATTTATTATTGGTTTTGTTGTAGGATGGGCTGCAAAAAAGGCGATAAAAATAGTAGCGTTTTTAATAGGTATCTATATATTAAGCTTACTTTACTTAGCAAAAATAGGAGTTATAAGTATCAATAAAGATGCTTTTTTAGCATTAATTGGAAACTTTGAAAGTTCTTTAATAGTTTTTGGAAATAAACTTGTTGGTTTAATACACTCCCTTTCATTTGGAACTTCATTTTTAATTGGCTTTGGGTTAGGATTTAAAAAAGGTTAATTTTATTGTTTATAAAACTCTTTTTATTGCATTCCAAACTAAATAACTTTGAGGCTTTAAAGTTCCTTCAATTGAATTTAAGAATAATATATTCTTTTTAACTAAATACATATACACTGGAAGTGGAATTTCTCTTTTTGAGATTTCATATTTATTTTTAAACATTTTTAATGCATTAATTATATCCTCTTTTTTAACCTCTATGACTTTATTTCTTATTTCTATTTTTGGCTCAATATAATCTAAAATATCTAAAAACATCTCCAACTTCGAAATCTCATCCTTAAGCATAAAATTTAATATCTCATCTAATTTATTATACCTCATCTCATCAATTACACTATAAATGTCCAAAGGCTTCCCACCAACATAATAATATATTTTCTCTTTTTCTTCATTTGAGAGTTTTTTATTTAAAATATTTTTTGCTAAAAAATCCATAAACTTTAAAGCCGTTTCCTTATCAAAATCATCCACTAAAATATATTTAGCTCTACCTTCTAACTCCCCAGCATTATAAACATACTCAATAAACAAACTATCTGAAGAGATACAAAAGACATGACAGAGATGTTGGACTTTAGTTAAAGCTACTAAAAATTGAAACAAACTCCACAATAGTAATCTATTTCCATTTAATGTTATTTCTTTAATCATCTGCAATTCATCGAATATTAATATTGGCTTTTTACCCTTTTCATTTAATTTAGCAAATAAATATTCAATATATTGATATACATCTCCAGATTTATCTTTTTTATTGAAAATTTTATCAAAAAATGGTTTAGGGATTTTTATCGACATACCCAAATAGAATTTACTAACCTCTTCAGAACCTTTAACTAACAAATCAGATAATGATTTAGCATACTCCCTAAAATCATCAATATTAGATTTTTCATCCACTTCAAATAGGCATTCAATAAAATTATCAACATTTACAACATTCCTTGCTCTAAAATCTATAAAAAATAGTATATACTTATTTTTATCCAATCTATTTGTTATAATCTCTCTAATCACTGTTGATTTCCCACTATTTATAGGTCCAAATATAAAATAAATAAAATTTGGCTCTCCTTCTAAAATGGATAAGATTTTATTAATCTCCTTCTCTCTATTGAAGAATTTCATAATAACACCTTAAAATTTAATTGAAAAAGAAATTAATTAGGTTCAAAAACTAATTAAGATTATGTTGTTCTTACAGTTCCTGTTTTTTCTTTTAATTTAATTCTTTAGTTTTTTCTTCATATTTTAATTAAATTTCTGGTGTTGGAGGAAGAGTTCTTTTATGCTCACTCTTTTTAATTAAATCAAATACATGTTCAACATCATCTATTGGAATATTTAGCTCTTTAGAAATTTCTTCTGGATTTTTTCCTTCTTCATACAATTTCAATATTTTATCCAAAGTTTCATATTTAATTCCAAGCTCTCCCTCATCAGTTTGCCCCTCCCAAAGTCCTGCTGATGGGGGTTTTTCAATAATCTCTTTTGGAACTCCAAGATACTTAGCAAGTTCTCTAACCTCTGTTTTAAATAAATTTCCAATGGGTCTTATATCACAAGCAATATCTCCATATTTAGTTCCATATCCTACATAAATCTCTGACTTATTAGATGTTCCTGCAACTAATAGATTATATTTGTTTGCAAAATAATAAAGAATACACATTCTAATTCTTGCCTTTAAATTTCCATCAGCTATTTTATCAAATTCTTTTGTTGGAACATAACCTCCAGCACCAAATGCCTTTAAAATATCTGTTATCTCTGAAATAATGTATTTTATATTTAACTTTTCAGCAATCATTTTCGCATGTTCTACATCTTTAGGATTTGTATTTTTCTCTGGCATTATTATACCTAAAACTTTATCACTTCCAAGGGCTTTAACACATAGATAGGCGGTAACTGTAGAATCAATTCCCCCACTTAGTCCAATAACTACACCGTTAGCATTAGCTTCTTTAACCTTTTCTCTAATAAAATTTGTTATTTTCTCAATAACGTCATTAATATTATTCATTGTTATCACCCTTAAAAGAATTTTTTTTCTTTTTTATAATACTCTCTAAATACTTTAAATTCTCCTCAGTTCCAAACGCATATATTATATCTCCAGGTTTTAAAATAAATTCTGGATATGGATTTATATAAAGTTTATTTCCTCTCTTTATTCCTAAAATTGTAGCTCCAGTTATAGCTCTTATATTTGACTCTTTTAATGTTTTATATGCTAATTTAGAATCTTCTTCAATGACATATTTTTTTAAATCAATATCTTCTTTATACTCATTTTTAGCAACTTTAATAAATGTGCTTAGGAAGTCTAAAATTCCAGGTCTAACAGAGACTTCTGCCATTCTTAAACCGCCAATTAAATAAGGAGATACTACTCTATTAGCCCCTGCTATTTTTAATTTTTTTATAGCCTCTTTTTCATCCGCCTTTGCAGTTATTAAAATATTTGGATTTAATTCTCTTGCAGTTAGTGTAATAAAAACATTGTCAGCATCTGTTGGTAGTGTGGCAATTAATCCCTTAGCCTTATCAATTCTTGCCTTTTTTAATATCTCATCTTTTTTAGCATCTCCTACTATATATAAAAACTTATCAGGATGCTTTTCATATTCTTCTTTTAAAACATTTTCATTAATGTCAATTACAATAAATGGAATATCTTCTTGAATAAATTTCTCTCCTATAACTTTTCCTAATCTTCCATATCCACAAATTATATAATGATCTTTTAATGTTTTAATTTTATGCATCATCTTTTTCATTTTCATAAACTCACCAAACTTCCCTTCAACTATAAATTCTGCTATCAAACTAAATAGATACATTACTATTCCAACGCCAACACATAAGTAAATTACAGTCAATAACCTACCCCAAAATGTTTTTGGAGTGAAATCCCCATAACCTGTTGTAGTTATTGTAATAATACTGAAATATAAAGCTGTAAAATAGTCAACTGATTCAATAACACTTATTAAATATGCATAAGTTAAAATTAATGCAATTGAAAGTATAACTACAACTATTATCTTTTTTGATGCTTCCATACTTTCACATTTTTAAGGATTTTCTATCCTTTCCTTTAATTTATGGACATTTTCAGCATACTTTTTATTAAATATATTAGCAATTCTTTCTATGGCATCCAATAGATTTAAAAGTTGCTCTAAATAGTAATAAATATCTCCAGAGTATGTTTGAATCTTATAATCCATATATAGTGTCTTAGAAATTTGTCCAGGCGTTTTTTTGCTTAATCTTAAATTAACAATTAATTCCAAAATCTTTTCTTCAACATTTACTCCCTCAAATTCAACAATTATTGAAATTAAATCATCCTTTAATTTTTTATCTCCAATCTTTTCAATTTTTTGCAAATTTTCTCTTATTACTTCCAAAGCGTCAAAGAATCTCGAAGGAATATTTATATTTAAAATTTTTGAAAGTTTTACCTTTAAATTATTTGATATATAGACATTTTCAAAAGGCATTATTTCTGTTATTAATTCAAGTATTGGCTTATTTTCTAAAACTCCTTCTTTAATTTTTTCTGCTATTTTTGGATATAAAAATGAAATAGCAACAGATTTTCCATAATTTGTTAGTTTTACTTTATCCTTGTATATTTTTATCATAGAATAACTCTCTAAACTATTCAAAATTTTATTCAATTGAAAAACCCTTCCAAGATATGGTACTCTATCAATATCTTTTATATTTTCAATTCCCGCAGAAATTGTGGCTAATATTTGCTCTTCCTCTTCATCTTCGCTATATTCAACTTTTACATCTTCAGGAACTGCATTTAATAATTTAAATGCCACTTCATCCTCAGTATTCTCCATTTTCATGTGATACTTTTTCCCAATCTCCACTAAAAGATAAACCTTTCCAATTTCGTGCATACCCTTTCTCCCAGCCCTTCCACACATCTGCTGAAACTCTGCTGGATTTAACCACTCAGCCCCCATAGCCAAACTTTCCAATATAACTGTTGAAGCAGGAAAATCAACACCCGCTGATAAAGCGGCAGTTGTAACCACACATTGAATTTTTTGATTAGCAAAATCTTCTTCAACTTTTCTCCTTCTTAAATACTCCATACCTCCATGATAAAATTCAGCCTTAATCCCCTTAGATTTTAAAGATTTTGCTATATATTCAGCCCTTTTTCTTGAGTATGTGAAGATTAAACACTGTCCCCTATAACCAAACTTTGAGATTGTTTGCCACTCTCTTTTAACTATATCTCTAATTATATTTAATTTAGCAAACTCATTTTTACAGAAAATTATGTGCCTCTCTAATGGAACTGGCCTTCCATTGTATAAAACTAATTTAGCATTTAATTGTTTAGATAACTCCTTAGGATTTCCAATTGTTGCAGATAAATATATCTTTTGAGCATCTTTAAATAAAAATCTTAATCTACCAATTAATCCATCTAATCTCGCTCCTCTCTCCTCCATATTCAAAGAATGAATCTCATCAATTACAACAGTCCCTACATCTTTTAATTTTTTAGTTCTAATTAAATAATCTATACCTTCATAAGTTCCTACAATAATCTCTGCATCTAACGATGTTTCAATATCATCTGACTTTTTTCCAATTCTTCCCAAACCTACTCTTAAACTTACTTTAAATCCTAATTTTTCATATCTTTCTTTAAATTCTAAATATTTTTGATTAGCCAATGCAACTAATGGGACTAAAAATAGAAACTTTTTTCCCTTCTCTATCAAATTTTTAATTCCAGCCAATTCTCCAATTAGCGTTTTTCCCGAAGAAGTTGCTGAGACAATTAATAAATCCTCTCCTTTTAATAAACCTCCTTTAACAGCCAATGTTTGGACGGGCAAAAGTTCATAAATTCCTCTATCTTTAATTATTTTTCTAAGTTCTTCAGGTATATTCAATTCATCTATCTTATAATTTCTAATTTTGTCCTCTTTGCTACAAGTTATTATGTCATATCTTGTTAATTCTGGATTATTGAGTGGATTTCTTATTCTTAGTAAAGATAAAACTTTATCAACATCTTTAAATCTTCTTAAAAACTTTTCTATAAACTCTTCATTAATTTTAACTTCCTCTCTAATCTCTCTAACTCCACAATCAATACATATTTCTAAATTTCCATATTTGCATCTATTATTTCTTGTTAATCTCTTGTAAATGTTTTTTAATAAACAAAATGGACATAATTTTATATAATCAAACTTTAAATTGTAAGATTTTAAGAGTTCTCCAATCTCTTCATTTCCTTTTAATATAAATATATCCTCTCTTTTTAGCAGTTCTATAACCTTAGATGGCTGAATTAACTTATCTCCTAATCTACATCTGTATAGTTTGTATTTGTTACCAATCTTCTTATAGTTTGCAAATATTTTTTGATTATCTTTAATCTCTACTCCGTCTTCTATCTTACCATTAACTTTAACTATTTCAATTTCATCTTTTTTCTTTTTTGGTTTTCTAATAATAATCATAATAAATCACCATTAAAAATTTATAAAAATAAAAACAGTAATAAAGAATAATTGAAGATAATAAAAATTATTAGCATTAGCTTTTATATATTATAATATCAACAGTTTAGGGGGAATACTATGAAAATTATAAAAATTATAAAATCAAACAGAGGACAAATTTCTTTAGAATTTTCTTTATTAGTTATGGTTGTTATAGTTTCAGCTTTAATTGTTTCATATTATCTAATATCTTCTGCTATTGATGTACGAAAGGCTGATATGGCTACTATTAATGCCACATCTAATGCGGCTAAAGATGCTTTAAGTACAGTTTCATAATTAAAATAAATAACAACCTTATTAAGGGAAAGATATGTTACTAATAGGGATTACTGGAATGCCCGGAGCTGGAAAAAGTGCAATATATGAAGTGGCAAAAAAATACAACTTGCCAGTTGTGTCTATGGGGGATGTTGTCAGATATGAGACAAAAAAAAGAGGTTTAGAACTAACTCCTGAAAATGTTGGAAATACTGCTATAAATTTAAGGAAAGAATATGGAAATGAGGCTATTGCTGTAGTGTGTTTAAAATACATTGAAAATAATTTAAAAGACAAAGATATTATTATAGTTGAAGGTATTAGAAGTTTATATGAAGTTAATTATTTTAGAAAACATTATCCATTAGTTTTAATAGCAATTCATTCTTCTCCTTTAACACGATTTAAAAGATTGGTAAATAGAGGTAGAGAGGATGATTCAACAAGTTGGGAAGTGTTTGTAGAGAGAGATTTAAGGGAATTGGGGTTTAGTATTGGGCATGCCATTGCCTTATCTGATTTTGTTGTTATAAATGAGAGTAGTTTTGAAGATTGTATAAATCAATTGGATAATATTTTAAAAGAGATTTTAAGCAATATTGAAAAATATAAAAAATATAATTTTATTTTTGAAATCCTAAAATAATATTGACTTTTATAATATCACTCAATAACAATTGGAGGCATATAAATAATCAAATATATCCCTACTGCTAAAAAAACTAACGAAATAAACAATAATAATAAACCAATATATATATTTATATCAAATATTCCAACAAATATATAAACTGAAATTTGTGATAACACAATAGATGTTGATATTAAAAATGAACCAATAATTAATCTTTTTTTTCTCATATTTTTAATTTTTTTTAACATTTCTAACAATTTTTTATCATTCTCAGCCATTATTTCACCTTCTTGTTAAAAAAAGGATATACTTCAAGACCTATCTTTAATGCTATCTCCTGAGATTTTACATCACTTAAAAAAACTCTACCCCCATATTTAATACCTAGTACAATAGCTTTTGCAGAATTTAGGGGAATATTGTAAATTTCATGTAAATCTCTTGCAAGGTCTTTTTCGACCTCGTTGAGTTCAACAATAACAATTCCTCCAGGTAAAAAATTTCCCAATTCACAACCTTCTGGAACATACACTGTGGTATGTAATTTTTCAAGATCTTCAATGGTAAAAATCCCATTATCAGCTATATCTGGTGTTCTTCTAAATAGGGGAGGAATAAATATTATCATTAATGTAGAGGCTGTAGTTGTCGTGACAATAATAGCATCTTTTACTTTTTTTTTGTCAATTACAATTACTAAAGGAAATTTCATTATCTCCATTTTTTTATTTTCTGAAGTAGTTTTTGTATTAGAAGTTTTTTGTTTCAAATTATATTTCAAAGACCTACTTTTTATTTTTTCTTTGTTGATAACTCTAATTTTTTCTCGAGTATTTTTCTTTTTTGTTGGTATTTTATTTATATTCATTTTTTTTGAAAATGATGTAGTAAAATTTATGCCTTCTACTTTTGCCAGTCCAATAATGTATGAGTTTCCTACTTTAAGTACAGGCTTTATTGTTATATTTTCATCTATATCTCTCCAAGCGTAAAGCTTTAGGTAAAAAATAGGAACCTCATCTGATATGATATTAAATGATTCACTTATATTTTCATTTGGATTTAATATATAAGTATAATTTCCAAAATTTATTTTTCTATTATTTACTTTGGCCCAATAACTAACATTTACATTTAATGATACTGATTTATCGTTTTTTATTGTATATATTGCTATCCATTCTATTGAACCATTACTTAAAATTCTATTTGACTTTATTATTGAGAATGGTATTGGTAAGGAATATCTTATTTTCACTTTTCCAGGAACTTCAAAACTTATGTTATGTTCCCCAAAATATAAAGTTGGAGAACTATCAATTTTTGATAAAGTTATTATTTTGTAGGAATGAGCAGGAACTAATACTGAAATGTTTTTAATGTTAAATCCATCTGGAAATGAAACATTAAATAATATATCATAAGAGTAATTATTGATTATTTTATAATATACTTCCCATTCTCTTTCGCTAATCTTATTTGCAGAAATAGTTATAGATAAATTAAATTTTTTAGGGGGGAGGTTAATGGTTATGTTTTTTGGATAAGGAATATAAATAGAAATATTCCCATAATATATATAAATGTTAAAAGACTCTGGATTTTCATAGTTTATATATAATTTAGAGATATCTACATTTTGAGAACCATTTGGATAAAATACAACTTCTCTATACTCGTATATTTCTCCATAGATTAAAGAAAGCAATACAAACAATGCTACTATCAAATATACTAATTTCATATTCCCCTAATTTACTTTTGTTATTTAAAGTATTTAATCTTTATAGAACAATTTTTAGACATTTTTATTTTGGATCTACACCTATAATAAGTCCTTCAATTGTTGTAATGTTTGTTGTTATTGTAATGTTTTTTGTTTCGTTTGCATTTATTGTATTAAATTCAAACCAATAAACATTATTATAAGTTCCATTTAAATCAAAGTTTCCAGAAATATTTATTACCCCTATATTATTTGGTTTATACCAAAAAACATAAACATCTGTAGCATTTATAAAACTTTTAACAGAAATAAAGTATCCCTGAGGTAACATAGAAATACTTGAAGTTATGTTCATATTTTTAATAGGTGATATTACAGTTATTGTAATATTTTTATAATCATTAAAATTCCAATGTACATAATCATTTGTCGTATTTACAATAAGTGTATAATTACCTGGAATCACAGGAGATGTTAATGTAAAGTTTATAGCAACTGTTTGATTTGGTAATAAATATGGAATAACTTTATATGTTTCTCCACTCCAACCAATTGGAAGTGTTATATTTACAGATACATTTGATAAATCCATAGTTCCTGTATTTTTAACATATACTGTCATATTAAATGTTTCTGATATATTAACCAAAGTTTTAGTAGAAACATTAACTATTGATAAATTATATCGTGGATTACCTGAGAGAATTCCTGTTTTTGTTGTTGTAGCTATTCTATAAACATTCCCTCCAGTTATATAATCATCATAATTTCTTATTTCATGAACAAAAATTTTCCAAACACCATAATTCTGATTAGGGTTAGTAACATTGACTATATAATTATACCAACTTTCATTTCCATATGCTGTAAATTCTTTATATTTTGTTCCATTTGGTAAATATATAGAAACATTTATTGCTCCATCTCCATCATATATAGATAGATTAAATGAAGAAAGTCCTTTTGGTGTTGAGATATACCATGTTTTATTTCCTAAATTAGTTGTATCATCACCAACAATCATTGCATCAGGAGTACCATAGTAAGTAGATCCATTTATAAGATAAGTTTTGTTTAATTTCAAAACAGGAGAATTTATAGTTAATAGAGAGTAATAGTTACCATTAGTACTAGACCAACTGCTTTCAAAAATATCTACAATCCACCAACCATACACATTACTTGTATTAATCAAAAAGTAATTTGGAGGTTCTCCAGCTTGAGCATTATTTGGTGCTATATATGAACCATACCATGTTCCATTTGGATAAGATACATTGACAATTAATCCATCTCCATCATAAATACCAACAGTAAAGTTTGATGTTCCATAAGGTACTATTACATAGTATCTATGAACCATATTAGTTTGATAATTCCTACATATTGTTGCCGTTCCTGAATCTGCTGATGATGGAGGTATTGGTATCTTAAACCACAATCCACCTGATAGATTAGTAGCAAGAATTATTTGATTATTTCCAAGACCATCGTCATCATAATCTTGTTCTTGTGTTAGTTCTATTCTCCACCATCCAGTTTGCCCATGAATAGATATATTTTGAATAATCCATATTGGATTGTCATTTTCATTAAATAATGATAAAGTATTATCATATGGATAAAATGAATAATATAATGTACCATTAGGGTAATAAACACTAACTTTTAATCTATTTTGAGTTATAGGTAATGTAATAATACCAAAGAAATTTATAGATCCGTTTAAGTTATCCGGATCAAATATTGCTATATTAAAGTCAGATGTTGCATAAACATAGAAATCATGATAACTAGAAGTTACTGTACTTCCATAACTCAACAATGTTGCATTAGGAGTGCCATAATATGTAGTTCCATTTATAACATAAGTTGTATTTACTTTAAGGTCTAAACTGTTACTACCACTAATATTTAGACTATAAATATTATAGGCAGAAACTGGTGACAAAGTATTATTAATAACAATTTTCCAAAATCCAAAAGAGCCATTTGTATATATTAAAGTGTAGTTCCAATTATTATTTGCAGATTCATTTAATGTTGTATATAATGTCCCATTTGGATAATAAATATTTACAATAAAACCGTCTCCATCATAAACTCCAAAACTAAAATTATTAATCCCCTTAGGTACATAAAGCCAATAAGTATGTACTTGCTGATGAACATTACTACCTATTGCTACATCCCATACATTATAATATCCTACCCATCCAACACCCCCATCATCTTCTATAATAGCATTTGTTTTATTGTCATCGTCTCCAAATTTTCCATCTTCTAATGTTAAATTAACTACAATTTTATTTCTATAAATTTTTATTATTGCAGGATATTTTTTCCACAATAGATTATTTGGATTGAACTTGTAATATACTAATTTTAATAAACTTGTATTTATTGTAAAATTATCTAAATAGGAAAGATTAGATCTTCTTATATTGCTGTTGGTTATAGAAGATATATTAGAGTATTGATATACAATAGAAACATTGACTTTTTCTCCCTTGGAAATATTTGATATTTTAAACTTAATTAAATTAAGTGGCAAATTAATATTAATTTTAACTGGTATATTATTTTTATTAACAAATTTTAGATAATCCAATTTTCCTTTATTTGTAGTTACTGTTATATTATACAATTCATTTCCTTCTAAATCTTTAACATATAAAATTCCTGTTTTATTATTCTTAAATTCAGTTTTTACATTATACTTTGGAATATAAAATTTAAATGGATCAATTATTATTCCATTTTTTCTTCTATCTTCATCTAATTCCCCACCATCTTTTAATTTAAATATTATAGTTCTTCTATCTTTTCCTATGGTGTAATTTATTAATACAGTTTTATTGTTTATTTTTTTCCAATAATAGATATACATTCCTTCTGGAATTTTAAAAGGTAATTTAACTGTTAAATTAACAGAATCTCCAACTGATAGGTTATTTATTATTAATAATATTCTTCCTTCTATAAATTTTAACTCTTTAAATTTACCTTTGTTGATTGAAATATTTATTTTATAAGTTTTATTTTCATAAGGAATTATAATAGTTTTAGAATCTGAAATATTCTCCAACTGTTTTATAGATTTTATCAGGATAGTTTTATTAACATTTCCACAATATATTATTACTTTTTCGGTGTTTTTTGGAAATTTAATAATAAAATTGCTATTATTTATTTTTATAGATTTAGTAATATTTTGAGGAATAATTGTATAATTAATGTATTTTGGAGGAATATATTTCCAACTTATATTACCAACAATTTTAGAACCATTTAAAGATACATTTATACTATAATTATCAACATAAACTTCTTTCATTATATTATCTACAATAATTTTATAAACTCCTGTATTATTGGCTTTAAAAGTTGAAACATATTCTTCTTTGTTAAATTTTGAAAAGTTTAAAGTTATGTTTTTATATGATGTAATTAGTTTAGCATTTTTTGGTTTGAAATTTGCAAATATTCTAATTTTATTACCTACAAATGCAAATTTTGGAACCTTTAATGATAGGTTTTTAATTTTAATCATTATTTTAGTAATAGCATTTCCACATTTCAAAATTACAGTATAATTTCCCTCTGTAAGATTTATAGGTATGCAAAAACTTCCGTTCTCAACCGTAACATTTTTACTTATATTTAATGGTATAATCTTATATTCAACAATCTTTGGCATAACATAATAATAACTTACATTACCAAATATACAACTATTATTAAATTTAGCATTAATTTTGTAGTAATCTACGATAAATGTTTTTTTAATTCCATTAATTAAAACAGAATAATTTCCTAATATAACATTTTTATTAAGCTTTGCTGATAGATAGTAATATTTTCCTTTTTTATGAATTTTTAAATTTATAGTCTTATTATTTGGAGTTATAATGTATGCTTTATTTGGTTTAAAATTAGTTTTTATAATTATTTTTTCTGATGGGAAATAGACTTTTTTTAAGATTATTGACATATTTAAATTATTTAAACTATTGTTTTCAGAATAATTTAGAAATATTGTCTTATTTAATGTTTCATTATCAAATTTTGAATAAACAATTAGTGTTGTATTTAATAACAAAGGGTAAATAATATAAGTATTTTTCTTTATTTTTTTAAATTCAACATTTACATCTAAATCCTTATATTTAGCAAATAGTTTTCCATTTGTTTTAACAATTAATTTAAAGTTATTAAACGAGACATTTAAATAGTGATTTTCTATTTTTGTATAATTTAAAATAATTGTTTTATTTAGTGTTTCATTACTAAATTTTGCATAGATTTTAATTGGAACATTTAAAATAATTGGTGAAATTATATAAGTTCCATTATTTATTTTAACAAATTTTAGGGAGATATTATTAGCAAATCCATAAGGCATTCCATTGGTTTTTACAATAACTTTATATCCTTTTACTAAAACAATTAAATAATGGATATATTTCTTATTTTCATTCTTTGTTATATTTTTTGAGATATTTATTGTATTATTTATCTTTGTATCAATTTCTTTAAGATTTTTAGTTATATTATTTAAGTCACTAAAATTAGTTGAGAATTTACTAATATTTGAAAAATTTTCAATAGTTGAGTTTGATATATTAAGTGTAGTAATGTTATTTAATGATACTCCTACATTAATATTTGAACACAATAAAATAATAAATATAAGTATTAGGATGTTCCTCATAATAATCCCTTATTTATAAAACAATTTCTATAATTAAAAATAATTTATTTATTTTCCATTCTTTTTTTATTTTTCAAACGTAGTTCAATATATACCATCAATATTACAAAGATCATTAAAATTGTAAGCCAGAATAATATATATCCATAAGTTGGTAATCTTGGCAATGGTAGAATGGAAAATTCTGCTTTAATTATAAATAATTTATCTTTTGGTATTTGAAAATTTTTTCCATTTGGCTCTAAATATGTTAAATGATAAGGTGACTTAAAAATTATATTAAATTTTTTTATATTTAAATCACATCCGACTGGAATTGAAATAGTTTTGAATAAAATTCCATTATTAACTATATTAGCATCATATTCAATAACTAAGGTAACATTTTTTCCACTTTCTATTGGTCTCCATATCTGATATTCTATAACTGTATATGTACCCTTATAACTTACATTGACATCCATTGGATATTTTTGATTTCCAATTATATAATATCCTTTTAAATTTTCAATCTCTACAGGTTTTTTTTCATTTTTAGATGGGATGGGAATTATAAATATCTTTTTTGATTCTTCTTTTTGCAATCTTAATTCCCCAATACCAGGAACTATTGGATATTTAGCAATATTTTTTATTGTTATTACATTTGTTATATGTGTTGGGTTTTTAGTTAGATCTACTATCATTTTATAGTTTGTAATTTCTTCCACATCAGCAAATACAGGCAACATTAAAACTAAAAATATAAAAAATAATATAGCCTTCTTCATTTTCTCCCATTATTTTTTATTTTTTATATTTATTATTTAAATTAGACATATAAAAATTTAGTTAATAAAATTAAAGGTTTAAAATTAAAAACATAATTATCATGTTTAATTAAAATTTAAAAGTTTAAAAGAGAGATACTTAGAAAGCATATTTTTTCAATCTTATTATTGTTCCTAATCCAACTATTGTTGTTAATAAAGCTAATAACGGCTCATAGTTGTTTTCAATAACTCCACTTACCGCAGTTATTTTTGGTGATGTTGTAGGTAGTAGAGAGTTTCTAGGGTCAATACCAACGATGAATACATCACTTGGAGAAAACTTTCCTGTTCCATTTAATGTATAGTGAATTACTACTGTTTGATTGTTTTGTATTTCTGAGGCATTCCAATAACCATCTCCATTAGCACTTGGATAGAGTGAATGTAATGCCCAATAATAACTTACATTATATATTCCAGCTGATACAGCTGTAAATCCAGTATAATTTATAGATGGATTATTGTTGTAGTGTTGTGCTAACATACTTGATTGGTTGACCCAAATATCTGATATAGTAAAGTTATATGGAATCATGTCATAGACATAGACATAATCGGGAGTTTTTTGAGAACCAATGTTTTCAACTACTATATATACTTCATACGTTCCGTTTCCTTTAGGAATTACATGTTTAGTTACTTTAAGTAAATATGATCCAATGACATAGATTTTTTCAACTATTATATATGAACTTCCAAACTCTGGAGAATATTCATTATCACTTTCATTTAATACTGTTATATTACTATTGACAACTCTAAATGAACAGTTAGCCCAAACTACTGGGACATCATCAAATATGAATTCATATTTAGTAGTATTCCAACTTTCTCTTGGACTAAGTAATATTGAACTAAGAGAATGTTCTGATCCTGAGATTATATTGAATGGATTTATGTTATAGCTTGCTAAGTCAAGAGCACTTATATTAGCTGCCCAGATTGTTAAATTAGTAATATTAAAGTAATATTTTGTAGCTTTATTTGATATATTACCTTGTTCATACCATATATTATATTCTCCAGAAGTTATATTTTTAATAGGCCCCTCTTTGAATGCACTAATACTAATTAATCCAGATGCGTAAACACCACAAACTCCTGTTCCAGATTTAGTTCCGCTATATTGAAAGAATATAACTGCAAATCCATATTGTGCAAGAATATCTGTTCTATTAGCATATGTATAGTTTCCCTGTATTGTAATATTTATAGTTGCATTCTGAGTAGAGTTTAATATAATTCCTGTCCAATTTAAAGAATCATTAGTATTTCCTGTGAAGTATGGTCCATTCCATAAAACAACAACACCCTGAGAAGGTATAGCGTTTGTTATATTTAAGAAATTCCAACAACTATCTCCATAATACTTTGAAATATTACTTAAATATTTTGTTATATTAACATAAACTATCGTATTTGTATTTGGTAATGCAGAGATATTTCTACTTATATTTAAAGTAACAGTCCAATTAACACATTTTCTTGCAGGGATTTTTATTGCATCATAATTTTCATTAATTATCAATGGAACTCCAACTTTAGATTCATTAATGTTGATTTTAAATTCTAAATAGGTATTATTTGGTAATGTTGGTATGTGTATATATGTTAAATTACTGGGTAAGCCAGTATATGAAGGAGCTTTATTATAGATAGAGTAATTTATATTATATGGGTTGATAGGTTCTAAGCCAGATTCATTATTTGATACATTTATTGCAATCCAAACATCCAAGAGAGTATCATTTGCAGTATCTCCTGTATTGTTAATTACAAGATATCCAGTTATGCTAATATTTTTTATATTTATAACCCCTTCTCCAGTAGTATTTGCAGTAATATTATATTTTTCATGATATGTAACAAATAAAGGTCCGTTATTTCCCCATCCAAATACGGCCGTTAGAGAAACTAGCCCTACCAATATTAGCAAAAATATGCTTCTTTTCATAATTCTCCCTCCAGATAGCTATACAAATTTAAAACATAGTTTAAATATATTCCCGTATAAGATATAGATGAGCAGATATATACTTTATATATACTTTATAGAACAATCTTTAGACACTATTAGTTTTCAAAAATGTTAAAAAATACAGGCTTTATACTAAACAGCTCAAAAATAATAACACCATAATATATAAACATTATTGATATTAAAATTATTAATATCTAAAATTAAAATAATAAATAATATAGTTTAAATATAAATTTTATACTTCATTAAGGAATAATCAACTTTTAGGAGCCGTTAGCTTTAAAATCTTATTACTATATCCTGCAAACTCCTATTAAATTTTAACTTAATAGCATATTAATTCCTTCCATAACAGCATTTACAGATGCCCTAATAATATCTACATCTGATTTTCTAACTTCTACAATTTCAGAACCTTTTCTTAACTTAACTATAACCTCTACTAACGCATCTGTTCCTCCACCAATTGCCTCAACTCTATACTCTTCCAACTTAATATCTGCTACTCCACTTATAGCCTTTTTTATTGCATTTATTGCCGCATCTACTGGACCTACTCCATAGGCAGTTTCAATTAAGAATATATCCTCTCCTATATGATGAAGTTTAACTGAGGCAATTGGAGTTATCTTATTACCAGAAACAACTGTTAATTCATCTAATTTAACTTTTTCTTCTATATCCTTACCTAAAACTTCTCTAATTATAGCTAATAAATCAGCATCTGAGATATATTTACCTAAATCTCCCAATTCTTTGATTTTATTGTATATTTGATTTAACTGCTCTTCATTAACCTTTATGCCCATTAAGTCAAGCTTATACTTTAAAGCCTTTCTACCAGAATGCTTTCCTAATATAATTCTTCTTCTATTTCCAACCATTTCTGGTTTTATAGGTTCATAAGTTTCAGTATTTTTTATTAAACCATCAACGTGTATTCCCGCCTCATGAGCAAATGCATTATCTCCAACAATTGCCTTGTTTGGAGGAACAGGAATTTTCATCAATCTTGAAACTACTCTTGAAACGTCATACAACTTTTCCATTCTTACATTTGTCTTATATCCATATAATACTTTCAAGGCAGTTACAACCTCTTCCAATGAGGCATTTCCTGCTCTTTCTCCAATTCCATTAACCGTTACATGGCATTGAATTGCTCCTCCTAAGATAGCAGAGCATGTATTTGCAGTAGCCATTCCAAAGTCATTGTGGCAATGAACGGATACTGGCAAATTAACATTTTCAGTTATTTTTTTAAATAATTCTTGGCTTTTTTGGGGAGTTAGAACTCCTACAGTGTCGCAAACACAAACTCTATCCGCCCCTACCTTTTCACCTTCATTAAATAACTTTATTAAAAAATTAATATCACTCCTTGTAGCATCTTCTGCAGATAATTCTACTATTAATCCGTGATCCTTAGCATATTCAACTGCCTTTAAAGCAGATTCTAAAACCTCATCTTCTGTCTTTCTTAACTTATATTTCATATGGATTGGAGATGTAGGAACTACTAAATGAACGCTATCCACATCACACTCTAAGGCGGCGTCTATATCTACTGGCAAAGCTCTAACAAATGAACATATTTCAGCATCTAAACCCTCTTTTGTTATTAATTTTATTGCCTCTCTTTCTCCTTTTGATGTTATTGCAGAACCTGCCTCTATAACATCTACTCTAAGTTCATCCAATTTTTTTGCTATTTCTAACTTGTCGTTTGGAGTTAAAGAAACTCCTGGAGTTTGTTCTCCATCTCTAAGTGTTGTATCAAAAATTCTCACTTTCTTCATAGTAATCCCTCATAAAAATGATAGACAAATTATAGACACATATTAATTATTGGGATATTTAAGAGTTTAGGATGAAAATAAAATAATGTTAATTAGTTTTTGTTCTAATTACTTTCCCAGTAATAGATCTTTTTCCATAATCCACAACTTCTATATCAACAAATTGTCCTATTTTAAGATTTTTGTCTTTAATTCCTACTAAAATAGGATAACTTCCAAACTGTCTTCCAAAATATAAATTTTCTTTATCTTTTAATTCTACAAATACATCCTTTAAAATTGTTCCTTTTGGCACAACTCTTTTAAGCATTTTATTATCTATCTCCTCTCTAATTTTTTCTTTAAACCATAAAAATAGTTTTTTTCTTTTCTCTGCCTTTTTTACATCTTTTAAACTTATATCAGTCCCAAAAAATGGAACTACTTGCCTTATATTTATTCTTCTAATCATAAATCCTCTATCATATATCTCTTTTAAGTATTCAAAATTTATAGAAAATGTTCTTTTACTCTCTCCTTTTAAGCCAAACAGTAAATTTATTCCTGGTAGTAAATAAGGTAATCCTGTCTCTCCTCTTTTTCCTCCAATTTCATTTAAAATTTCTACGGCCTTTAAAACATCTTCTGGTGTAGTTAATAAATTATTTGCTTTAATTACTTTTTCATCAAAACTTTCAACTCCAAAAGCGGCAACATTTCCAGATGTGCAATATTTAACCAAAATTTTTGTAATCTCTCTACTTTCCTCTTCATGTCTTGCTATTACTACAGGGTTTGCATTATCTATGTGTAAAACCTTAGGATTTGAAACATTCCATATTCCTTTAAACAACTTTTCAATTGCTTCAACATTAGGTTTTGGAACCTCTTCCTTTTCAGAATCAATTGCTTTATAGGAATAAATACATGGCTGTCTTCCAATTCTAAAATATCTTATTCCTTCATTGTATAATGCCTTAATCTCTTCTATTATAGATTTTTCATCTCTAAATTTTGGAAGTCCAAACCTTCTTGGCTCTGTACAGAAAGAACATCCTCCTGTTAATGCCCTTGAACATCCTCTATATGTTTCAATCTCTGCAATTATATAAGGATAATTTGGATGTTTTTTAACAACTTTTGCTCCTCTAATGGCATACTCTCTCAACTCTTCATAACTTCTATGGGCATTAAAATCAATATTTTCTATACTTTTGTTCTCTAATAATTCCTTTAAAACTGCCTCTAAGTCACCCTCTGCAACTACATCAAAAAATTCTTTGTATTTTTTCTCATCAACTATCTTTCCACCAATCATAGAGGAACCATATTTTGTTGCCGCTGGTCCGCCTAAAATTTTTATTCCGTCATATTTATATAATATGGAAACAAACTCTTTTAAAGTAGCAGGATTAGCATTTAAATACTTCCCCGGCGTGTGAAAACCACAAATGCATATTATTGAGTCATAATTATTTAAATCAAAATTATTTCTAATTTCTCTAAATTTATCAATAGTTATATAATCTACATCAACATTGTATTTATCTAAGACACCATAGGCATATCTTGGATATAGTCCAATATATGGGGGAACTCCCAAACCTGCTGGCTCATCTGTATATCCATCTAAAATTAACGCTCTCTCTATCATAATAACCCCGATGATGAGGATTGGCTTTGCTGATTTTGTGATGAGCCGTATGAGCTCTGAGGGGTATATTTTATTTGAGGTTATTAATTAAGTTTTCTTAGTTTTAGGAACACCAAATAAAGTATATGTAGTAAGTTTTAAATAATATTATAATGTTGTTATAAAATATAGTTGTGTGCAAAATAAAATAAACATGCATTTAGGAGGTATATCTAATACAAAATACCTTATTATAGATATAATGTTAAAAATAAAAGTTTTGGGATTTTTATGGAAACTTATGAGATAATCATTTATGGGAAAGTTCAACATGTAGGATTTAGGGATAGGATAGAAAATTTAGGTAGGATATTAGGTATCAATGGCATAATATATAACCATAAGGATGGGACAGTTAGGATATTAGCAAACTTTGATTCAGAAAGGAAGAAAAAACTATTCAAAGAATTTATTAAGGAACTTGAAGATGTAGATAAACTTATAAAGATAGAGAAGATTGAAGAGAGGGAACTAAATACATACATTGAATTTCCAGAGGGCATTAATAGAATATCGGCAGATGATTTAATAGAGCTAAATAAAAAGTTGGATGAGGGAGTGAAGTATATTAAGTTTATATTTGATGAATTAGAGGAACATAAAAAGATTTTGATGATTATTGTTGATAAGTTGGATAATTTAAGCACGAAGATGGACAAACAGACGGAGATATTATATGAAATAAAGGAAATTCTTAGAAATAATAGTAATGCACAAAAATAATACTTGTCCAATATTTGTATTAATTTTTTACATTTTTCATAAAAAATCATAAGAGCTATATAGGAACCAGCAAAAGTATCTTCAAAATTCTTTTAGATAATATACGAAATCTCGAAGAATTAGCCACTTCATACTCTATATAATATATAATTATAAATATAATAATATATAAACTAATGGGTGAAAGTTATGCCAAAGTTAAAACCAAAAAAAACTAGTAAAAAAGATGATGAATATAAAAAACCAAAATGGCTTATTAAAGCAAAAAGAAGAATAGAAAACTTAAGTGAGGAAGAGTTAGATGAATTATTTGAGGAAATATGTAAAAAATTAAAAAAAGGAGGATTAAGAGAAGCGTTAGGAATTTAATATATTAATTTTGGTGAAGTTAATGAAATATAGAAAAAAGAAAACAAAATATGTTAATTATAATGAACTACCAATGTGGATTAAAAAAGTAGAGGATAAAATAAATAAAATGAGTCATGGGGAGTTTTGTGATGAGATGATAAAATTTGGAAAAGAAGCAAAAAAATATGGTGGAGTTTTAAATTTAGTATTTAAAGAAGTTTAATTCACTTCAAACAAACTAAACACATACTTACTCCAATTAGTCCAGAGTTCATTAACTTTGTTATTTACTTTATTTGTTTGCATTATTAAATAGTAATTACCTACTTTTCTATAGTAGCAGTAACTAACTGGTAAATCTTTATTTTTCGGAATAAATTCATAGTAATAGTAGTATCCATAAATATCTTTTTGTAAATATTTTTTTACATCATTGAAAATATATGCATTAGAGAAATCAATTGGAGTTAAACTAACTTCAAAGGTAACATTTAAACCATCATTACAATATTTTTTAATAATTAATCCCTCATATTTCCATTCTTCAGTATAATTTAAATTTAAAAACATTTTGTCAATATCGATATTTTTTGAAAAGTTGTATTTTTTTATTTGGGTGAAGTTATTAGTAATATTTTCGCTTATATTTGATTTCATATTAGATATATTATTTTCCTTCAATTTTATAACTGTTATATTATTATTGTGTGAGATATTAGCTCCATTACTATTGTTAATCGCAAACTGACTATTATTTGTAATTATAGTAGTATTATTCTCATTATTTAAACATCCGCAACATAATAAAATTAAAACTAAAAACAAAAATATAAATATTTTTTTCATAAATTTCACCCAAAATAATAAATAGTAAAAGTTACTCAAAAACTACCTTTTCTAATTCTTCTGGTCTATGCAACTCTCCACCAATTTTATCAACTAAAATTACGTCATCTGCCTTTTTACAAACTCTTTCAACTTCATAATATATCTGCCCTAAGTTCATCTCTGGAACTATAACCTTCTCTGCCTTTAACTTTTTCAACAACTCATCTGGGAATGGATAGACAGTTATCAACCTTATATATCCTACATCAACTCCTTCATTTCTTAATTTATTTACAGTATGTTTTACAGTTCTTGAAGGGGTTCCATAACAAACAAACATTATTTCAGCATCTAAATTATTTCCTTCCCATTTAATTATATCATCCTTATTTTTTCTTATTTTATTTACTAACCTTCTAACCAATTTATCATGAGTTTCTGGAGAAACATCTGGGTAACCTCTCTCATCGTGAGTTAATCCAGTTATATGAACATTATATCCTTCTCCAAATACTGGCATTTCTGGTATTAATTTATCAAAAGGATATACTATCTTTAAAGGTTTTTCTTTAGGTTTTTCTCTATTTATTATTTCCATATTATCGTGTAATACAACTTTTTCTCTCATGTGTCCAACAATTTCATCCGCCATAACAAATACAGGAATTCTATATTTTTCAGCATAGTTAAAGGCAATTATAGTGAAATCATACATTTCTTGAACTGAGCTTGGGGCTAATGCAATAACTTCATAATCTCCATGACTACCCCATCTACACTGCATCATATCTCCTTGACTTGCCATTGTTGGCTGTCCTGTAGAAGGCCCTCCTCTTTGAATATTAACTATAACACAAGGCGTTTCTGTCATGTATCCAAATCCAATATTTTCCTGCATTAAACTAAATCCTGGTCCAGAAGTGGCAGTCATTGCCTTTAAACCACCCCAACTTGCTCCGATAACTGCTGCAATACTTCCAAGTTCATCCTCCATTTGAACATAATAGCCCCCAACTTTTGGCAACTCTCTTGCCATTATCTCTGCTATCTCAGTAGATGGTGTTATAGGATAGCCAGCAAAAAATCTACACCCTGCCTTTATAGCACCTAATGCACATGCATGATTACCCTGAATAAAATCTACTTTCATTGTATATCCCTCCAAAAATTATAATTATATTCTAATACTCTCTAATTGTAGCGATTTCTCTTATTTTTTTAATCTCTTCAAATGCAGCTCTTTTAATCTTTGGCTCCACTCTAATTGGTTGGACTATATTTGTTAATTTTCCTCCAGGAGGAACCATTGGTAAAGCCTCAGCAGGATCTATAACAACATCTAAGAGATATGGATCATTGCTCAATATAGCCTCTTTTAATTTTTCTTTAATCTCATCTGGACTTGTAATTCTATCTGCTTTAATTCCATAACTCTCAGCCAACTTAACAAAATCAGGACTCTCTCCTAAATGTACCTCACTCTGTCTCTGTCCATAGTATAAATTCTGCCATTGATAGACCATTCCCAATGTTCTATTGTCAAATATGCAAATAACTACTGGAATGTCATATTCTTTAATAGTAGCCAACTCTTGTGAATTCATTAAGAAGCCGCCATCTCCAGTAATAGAGATAACATTAGCATAAGGTTTAGCTACTTTAGCCCCAATTGCCGCAGGAAATCCAAAGCCCATAGTTCCCAAACCACCAGAGGCTAAGAAACTTCTTGGCATTTTTGTTTTAAAGAAATGAGCCATCCACATTTGATTTTGTCCTACATCAGTAGTAACAATAGTATTTTTTAATTTTGGATCTATCTCCTGTAAAACTTCCATTAAATCTTTAACAAATCTCTGTGGCTTTATTGGCTTATCATCAAAGTCCATCATAGGAATAGACATCTTTTTTAATTCAAAAATTCTCTCTAACCAATTCTCTTTACTCTTTATCTCTAAAGTTGTTAATACTATTAATAAATCTCTTAATACATTTTTAGCATCTCCTACTATTGGAATATCTGCCCTAACATTCTTCCCAATTTCAGCAGGATCTATATCTATATGTATTATTTTAGCCTCTGGGGCAAAGTGTCTGACATCTCCAGTAACTCTATCGGAAAATCTACATCCAATTGCTATTAAGACATCACATTCTGTAACTGCATAATTCGCTGCCTTAGTTCCATGCATTCCAACCATTCCCAAGGATAGAGGATGATCTTCTGGAAAACTACCTTTACCCATTAAAGTTGTACAAACTGGAATTTTAACAAACTCAGATAATCTAATTAACTCTTCTGATGCCCCACTAATTATAACTCCTCCTCCTGCTAATATTACGGGTTTTTCTGCCTCTGCTATTAACTTTGCCGCTTTTTTTATCTGTAAGGGATGCCCAACAGTTTTTGGTTTATATCCTGGTAAATCAACCTTTGCGGGAATTGGATATTTTTCAATATCAATTTCTCCATCTTGAATATCCTTAGGAATGTCTATATGAACTGGTCCAGGCCTCCCAGTTGTAGCAATTTCAAAGGCTGATCTAAAAATTTCAGGAATTTCTTCTGTCTTTTTTATTTGGAAATTATGTTTTGTTATAGGCATAAATAAGCCAAGAGCGTCAATTTCTTGAAATGCATCATTACCTATTAATTTGGTTGGAACCTGACCTGTTAAAGCAATAACTGGAGAAGAATCTGCATAAGCTGTAGCTATTCCAGTAACTAAGTTAGTAGCCCCTGGTCCAGATGTAGAAACACAAACTCCTGGCTCTCCGCTCGCTCTTGCAAATCCATCCGCTGCATGTGCTGCAGCCTGTTCATGCCTTGTTAATATATGAACTAAGTTACTATCATATAGTGCATCGTAAAAAGGTAACATTGCTCCTCCTGGATAACCAAATATAATCTTAACACCTTCTGCTTCCAATGCTTTTATAATTGCTTCTGAACCTTTCATATAATCACCAAAAATTGAGTCAATCAAATTATTAAAAATGATAAAATTGAAATCCTATATAAATTTTATAGATGCAAAATTTAAAAAATTAAATATAGATTAAACTACAAAAAAATACCAAAAATAATTTATAAACTGAAATAAAAAAGAAATTTTTAAATTTTAATGATAAGATTTAATTAAAAATAAAAAATCTATTCTTCACTTGGATTTACTTCACACACTTTTATTGTAAATGTTAATTCTTTCCCAGCCAGTTCATGATTGAAATCCAAGACAACTGTATCGTCAGTAACTTTTATTATCTTTGCAGGAACTCCATTTGCTAAAATTAACATTCCTTCTTCTGGCTCAAAATCAGCAGTGTCAAACATCTCCTTAGGAATTTCTTGGATTAATCTCTCATCTCTAAATCCATAACCTTTTTCAGGAGGAATTGTAACAGTTTTTTCTTCACCCTCTTTCATATTTAAAACTGCCTCTTCAAAACCTTCAATTAAATTTCCTTCGCCAACTATAAAACCTATAGGTTCGTATTCTCTTTCTGGTGAGTATATTCCATTTTCTTTTGCTACATCTTCAATTGATGTATCAATTACTTTCCCATCTACGATTAAAATGTAGTCAACTTTTACATAATCTCCTTTTTTAATCAAGATAATCAACTCCTTAACCTTTCTATAACTTCTTGTAAAGGTTATATAAATAGTTTTTGTAAGTATATTTTAACATTTAAGAATTTATAAAAAAGGGATGTTTATGAAAAAATTAAAAGATTATTTTGAGTTAATGAGAGTTAAGAATTGCATAACTGCTGGTATTGGAGGATTTATTGGTTATTTAATCTCATCCAATTGTTTTATAGATTTGAAAATATCAATTTTAGTATTCTTAGTTGTATTTCTTATTTGTGCTTATGGAAATGTAATAAACGATATATTTGACATAGAAATTGATAAGATAAATAAACCTTCTCGCCCTTTGCCATCTGGAAGAGTTAAATTAAAAGAGGCAAAAACATTTTCATTCGTTTTATTAATTGTTGGTTTAATCTTATCTGTATTTATAAATATCTATGCGTTAATTATTGCCTTAATTAATGCCACTTTTTTATATCTGTATGCAAAAAAATATAAAAGATATAAGTTAATTGGAAACTTTATTGTAGGTTATTTAACTGGCTCAGTATTTTTATTTGGTGGAGTTGCAGGAAAAAACATAATTCCAGTCATTATTTTGTTCTTATGCTCTATGTTTGCAATTTGGGGTAGAGAGATTATTAAAGATTTTGAAGATATGGAAGGAGATAAAAAAGAGGGAGTTATATCTTTACCAATAAAGTATGGTAAAAAATCTTTATACTTTGCCTCTTTGTTGATACTATTATCTGTTATTTTAAGTCCTCTACCTTATATATTTAAAATTTTTGGAATATATTACCTAATTTTAATAACTATGTGTGATATTTTATTAATACTTTCAATTTTCTTATTACTAAAAAATCCTAATAAAGATAACTCTGCAAAGATTTCAAAATTTTTAAAAATTATAATGAACATAGTTCTACTGTCATTTATAGTGGGAGCAATAAGATTATAAATGATTATTGATTAAGATTAGTAAATTAGTAAGATTAAGAAGTCTGGTGAAAAAATGTTTCCAGGAAGAGTAAATCCGAGAATGTTAAAAAAAATGCAAAAAATGATGAAAGATTTTGGAATGGAGACAGAAGATTTAAACCCAAAAAAAGTTATATTTGTATTTGATGATGAAGAGTGGGTTTTTGATGAGCCAAAGGTTCAGGTTATGGATATTTTAGGGGTTAAAACATACTCAATTACTGGAAAGCCAAAAAAAGTTAAGAAAGAAAAAGAGGAGGAAGAAGTAAAGATAGAAATTACTGAGGAGGATATAGAATTAGTTGCTAATCAATGCAACGTTTCAAAAGAATTGGCTAAAAAGGCATTGGAAGAATGTAATGGAGACATTGCCGAGGCAATATTAAAGTTAGAAGAAGAGAAAGAGAAAAATTAAATATTAAAAAATTAAATTGGGTGATATTATGGTAAAACTAAGTGAAGATATGGTAAAATCCTTAGAGAATGAAATAGTATTTTTAGCTACAAGTTCAAAGGATGGAATTCCTAATATTTCAGCAATGAGGGCGGTAAAGGTTTTAGATGCTGAGAAGGGGATTGTATTAATCGCAGATAACTATATGAACAAAACTCTGAAAAATATCTTAAAAAATCCTAATGTTGCCTTAACAACTGCAAACTGTAAAGATGTTCCATATCAATATAAGGGAAAGGCTGAGTATTACACTGAGGGAGAATATTTAAAAATCGCTGAAGAAGTAGATAAAGCATTAAAACCTGAATTAAAACCAAAAGGAGCAGTAGTTATAAAAATAACTGAAATATATAATTTAAAATCTGGACCAGATGCTGGTAAGTTAATAGCAAAGGATGAGTAAAATTCAATTTTTTATTTTAATTTTTAAGATTACTATTTTTAGATTATTTTTACTTTAAATTACTTTTTATATTGTAACTCAATCTATAACATAAGGTATAAATAAATGGACTATAGATAATCACTTAACCATTAAATTATCCGTAGATTTATTTTTACACAATTGAGAAAAATTGGTGATAATATGGTAGAATGTGAAGGAAAATGTGAATCATGCCAGTTAAAAGATTCTTGCCCAGATACAAAAAAACTCCTTGCTCAACAAGATGCAAAAATTAGAGAAAATATGAAAAAAATAAAGCATAAAATAGTTATTTTAAGTGGTAAGGGAGGAGTTGGAAAATCTACTGTAACTGTTAATTTGGCGGCGGCATTAAACTTAATGGGCAAAAAGGTTGGGATATTAGATGCTGATATTCACGGACCAAATATCCCAAAGATGCTTGGAGTTGAAAATGTTCAGCCAATGGCTGGTCCAGCAGGGATATTTCCAATAACCACCAAAGATGGAATAAAGACGATGTCAATTGGTTATCTACTTCCAGATGATAAAACTCCAGTTATTTGGAGAGGTCCAAAAGTTAGTGGGGCTATTAGACAGTTTTTAGCAGATGTTGTTTGGGGAGAACTTGATTACTTATTAATTGATACTCCTCCAGGGACTGGAGATGAGCAATTAACAATTATGCAATCAATTCCAGATATTGATGGAGCTATAATTGTTACCACCCCAGAAGAAGTAGCATTGTTAGATGTAAAAAAATCAATAACTATGGCTAAGATGTTAAATATACCAATTATTGGAGTTATAGAAAATATGAGTGGATTTGTCTGTCCTTACTGTAATAAAGTTGTTGATATATTTGGTAAGGGTGGAGGAGAAAAAGCGGCTAAAGAGTTTGGAGTTGAATTTTTAGGTAGAATTCCCATAGACATTAAAGCAAGAGAGGCGAGTGATAAAGGAATTCCTATGGTTCTACTTGACTGTAAGGCAAGTGAGGAGTTTAAAAAGATTGTTGAAAGAATTGTTGAAAAAGTTGAAGGTAAAAAAGATTAAATATATTTCAAACATTCTGGAAAGTATTTTTCAATCTCAGTTTTATCTCTATCTATGTAGATGTGGGCATTAACTATAAAATGGGTATATCTTTTCAATTCTGAATTAGTTTTTTCAGCAACAAGTTCCCCTAATTTTATTAATCCTAAAGCATTTGAGTGAAAGGCTAATAATATATCATTACTTCTAAAAACCACGGTCATATATAGATTATTTTCTCTTTTAGTGAAAGTGATATGGTTTAAGCAAGGAACATCTTTAACTTTTT
Organism: Methanocaldococcus lauensis; assembly: GCF_902827225.1. Taxonomy (NCBI): domain Archaea; kingdom Methanobacteriati; phylum Methanobacteriota; class Methanococci; order Methanococcales; family Methanocaldococcaceae; genus Methanocaldococcus; species Methanocaldococcus lauensis. The sequence goes on from NZ_LR792632.1 coordinate 1,410,209, forward strand.
GGTCAATAAATGGATTCCATAAGGATATAACGCATCTTCTTGATGTTGGATTACTATTAAGTTTTTTTATAACATAGTCAATTTGGTCATTTTTTAATTTTTTATCGTAACTTGGATATTCTCTAATCCTCTCGTAATAGTTATAAACGAATTCTCCTTCACTTTCAGAACCGTATAATAACTGTTTAGTATAACTTTCGATTGCCTTTTTTCCAAATGGATATTTACTACTTATTGTTTTTAATTTTGGATTGGTTATTTCAACTAAAACATTTAATATCTCCTTGCATCTCTGCCCATCCTCCGTTATTATTACTTTCCCATTTTTTAATATTTCTTTAACTAAACATTCGTATGCTAAGGCAACTGAAGGTTTTTTAATATACATTTTTAGCCCTCTCCAATATGTGTTTTATCCTTTAATTAAGTTCTCGATTGTTTTAACATTGGCCATTCCTTTCTTTTCAGTTTCTTCCCATTCTTTTTCTGGAATAGAATCTGCTACAACTCCACAACCTACTTGTATATATCCATTATTTTTTGAGATTACAAAGGTTCTTATTGTTATCGCCATATCCATCAAGTCATCCCAACCAAAGTATCCAACTCCTCCTCCATAAGGGCCTCTATAAGTTTTTTCCAACTCTTCAATGATTTCCATAGCCCTAACTTTTGGAGCTCCACTTAAAGTTCCCGCTGGGAAAGTAGCCTTTACAGCTAAGAAAGAGTCATAGTTATCTTTCAACTCTCCAACAACATTACTTACTATATGCTGAACATGAGAGTATTTTTCTATTACCATAAAATCAGTAACTTTAACTGTTCCAAATTTTGATATCTTTCCAATATCATTCCTTGCTAAATCTACAAGCATAACGTGTTCAGCTCTCTCTTTTTCATCATTCAATAATTGTTCTTCTAATTTTTTGTCTTCTTCTTCAGTTTTTCCTCTTCCGATAGTTCCCGCTATAGGTCTTGTTACAACTAACCTCTTTCCATTTACCATATCAGTTCTTACTAAAATTTCTGGTGAGGAGCCAATAATTTTTCTATCTCCAAAGTCCAAATAATACATATATGGAGAGGGGTTAATTTCTCTAACTTTTTTGTAAATTTTTAGGTGATTTAAATCATTTAAATCAATTTCAATCCTTCTTGATAAAACTACCTGGAATATATCTCCTGCAAAAATATATTCTTTAGCTTTTTTAACTGCCTCAATAAATTCCTCCTTACTCATATTAGATTTTATTTTTAATTCTTTATTTTCTATAATTTTTTCTTTTTTTTTCTTATCATTATTAATTTTTGCATTCTCCACGATTTTTTCAAGTTCTTTAATTCTTTCTTCATCTTCTGCTATTAAATTAATTACTTTCTCTTTTAAATCAAATGAAATAAAGTCTTTAACAATAAAAAACTCTGCATCTGGGAATTTTAAATCATTAATTGGCTTTGGATTAATATTAGATAAATCAATCCAGTATCTAATAATATCATAACTTAGATATCCTACCAAACCTCCCTTAAATCTTGGTACTGGCTCAATATTGCCAATATCTAAATATTTAAGACACTCATTTCTAACAACTCTTAAAGCGTATAATGGACATTCATATTTTCCCTCTAAATCTTTAACCTTGTCACCAAATTCTGTAAAACTCTCAACCTTTAACTTATTTTTTTTGAATATTACTTTTCCTTCGGTTTTTCCTAATATAGAATATCTCGCAACCTTTGGAACTCCTTCGGCAGATTCTAATAAAAAAGTATTCTCTCCACTAATTTGTTCATAAACATCCAATGGTGAAATATCCATTTTTATTTTTTTAATTATCATTAAATCACCTACTTCTTTAAAATTTCTTTTATGGCATACCATTTTTTTATTGATGTCGGCTTAATTATCCCATTAATAACATCATAAAACAAAATCTCATTCTCAATTAAAAATTTTATATATTTCATTTCATCTTTTTTTACATCTGTTTTATAGTTAATTTTTATTTTATCCTTAAACTTAGAAAGAACACTATAAATCTCTTCTTCATTTAAATCGGAAGTATCTATTAAATATTTTATCTTATCCACATCTATATTAATCCACTGATTTATTGTTTCTTCAACTGACAAGCCCAATTTTTTGTTTTCGATTAAATCAACTATTTCATAAGGTAAAGATATAAATTTAGATGCATAATTAATCTCTTCTTCACTAAAGCCTTCTTCTTTTAAAATCTTCTTAATATTTTTTTTATTTAGCCAATCGATTAGATAATATTTTGCAGCGTTTTCTAATGTAGAGTTCTTATAAATCTCTTCAATAAATAAAGTATCAGAAGTTAGGCAGATAACATGACATAAATGCCTAACTTTTGTTAAATGAACAAATAAATTGAATAGCTCATTTAGTAGGGACTTTCCTCCATCTCCGAAGCGAAGCAAAGGAGACGCTGAAAATCTTTGATTTTCAGTGTTAAAATAGATATTTTTCAACTTCTGTAATTCATCAATAATTAAAACAGGTTTTTTACCCTCTTTTATAACTGCTTCAATACTTTCATAGATTTTGTCAAAAACATCATTTAAAGATAAATTATTAAAGTCAAAATTCTCTTCTATACCAAACTTAAATATTTTTAAGTCAATTTCAAATTTATTTAAAAGATATTTCTTATCTCCTTTTTCAAAAAATATTTTTAAAAACTCTTCCTTTGTAGGAGTGGCATACCTTCTTAAGTCATAATAGAAAAATACTATATCATCCTTTTTGTTTAGTTCTTCTATAACTTTGAGCATTACTCTAGTTTTACCTGATGATTTTGGTCCATAAACGAATAATATGGAATTCGGCTCTAATTGACAGTAGGTTTTTAGATAGTTGAGTTCTTTTTCTCTATCGAAAAATCTCATAGTTTCACCTATATAATGACGGCTCTCCGCCTAAAGCAGAGGTCTCTTTAGGAGAGCAGAGGTTTAAAAACCCTCACCCTCCATGGGTTGCCAAGCCCACTATCCTTACCGTAGCGAAGCGAGGGCTACGAAATCCGCAAGGATTTCGTTTAATCCCCATTCGGGATTCGGGACTACGCTGAATAAGATATTTCTTGCACCATTAACATCAGCATTAATAACAGCTCCACACTCAGAACAAACATATAAACCTCTGTATTTCCTATTTGATTTCTTTATTACTCCACAAACACTGCATTTTTGAGATGTATAACTTTCATCCACCAATTCCACTGAAATTCCTTCTTCTTCAGATTTATAAGTTATTCTATGTATTAGTTTTCTGAACGGAATTTTATGAAATTTTTCGTTATTTTTTCTACCTATGTCTATATTTGAAAAATTATTAGTTAAATTTCCTATAACAATCTTTGAAACTCCCTTTTCTTTCGCTAAATTTACAATCCATCTGCTAATCTTATGGATATAGTCATTAACATAATTCCTTTCCTTCACCGCTAACTTCGATAATCGCTTGCAAGTCTTTAAACCTTGTTCTGCAATTTGAGATTTAACTCTCGCTATCTCTTTAGCAAACCACCTTAATTTAGACAACAAAATTTTTCCATCGAATATTAGTGGTTGTTTTTCTCCTTGTATCACTGTGGTTGCTAAGTTCTTCACTCCTAAATCTATTCCCATTACTTTTTCTTCCTTAGGTTTCTTTGGATTAACTTCCTTTTTATAAATCAAATGTAGAACATAAAACCTCTGCCCATAAATATCGTGAGGAACTATCTCAACCTCTTTAACCTGCATGGCATCAAGCGGTAGAGTTTTCGATAACTCTACCCATAGGAACTTGGACTCGATGCCATGCTTTTCTTTGAGATACTGTCTTGTTTGCTTTGATAAGGACAATCTTAACTTATTACCGATAATTTTAAATCCATCTTTTTTCCATTTCACTGGATAATGTCCATTTTTAGGTTGGAATCTTGGTCTCTTCGTATGTTGTTTAAAGTAGTTTAGCCATGCGATTTTTAATTTCTGCAAAACTGCTTGTGCTGACTGTGAATGAAGGTTTTTATACCAAAAGTTAGTTTTTAGTTTCTTTTCTAATTCATTAATCTTTATATTGCCTTGCATAACTTGATAGTTAGCTACATTCCATAATTTTGATGAGGAATAAGTTAAATGGTTTAAGATAATCCATTGTTCGTCAGTTAATTTTCTCGTTAGATTTATCGTTAAAACTCTCGTTACTTCCAACTTAGACACCTTTTTAGCAGTCCGTATGATGTGGTGTATTTCTTTGGTGGAGATTTAATTCCATAATAATATTATATAGGACAATCTTATATACAATATACATAAAATAAGTCCCCACTCACCTTCCCTAAGTCATCACCGCCCTAAAGGGCGGTGCTTTCTTAGCACCAATTTATGGTAAAAAAGTTTATTCATCTTACTTTGGCCAAGTTATTAATTGTGGAACTTTAGGCAATTTTTTTATCTTTTTCTTTATTATTGGATGCCAATCATCAAAATCAAACCCATATTGAGCTATATAACCAACAACCCACCTTGTTATTCCATATCCAGTACAACCTGTCCAAACCTTCCTCCCCTTATAATCTTTAATCCTAAATCCTTCAACGAAGTGCGTTCCATGAACATTTGCTGATGTTACAGCTACTCCTTTTCTCTCATCTTTTATATGAGGTAAGAGTAATCTCATCTCATACTTTGGCACATCTGGGAATTCAATTCCTCTCTCTTCCTTTTTTCTACCTTCTAAGTAAAATGGGTCATCTCCAACCTCAGTCCAATACTCTAAATCAAGTTTTTCTGCCAATTTCTCAGCATATCTCAATGTTTTGTCTCTAATTTCCTCAACAAATTCAGGACTTCCAATCCAAACACATTCTATCCTTAAAAATTCATTAACCCTATCTAATCCCTTTGCTCCTCCTCCTTCCCATCTATATGTCCATCCACTTCTATCAAAGAACATTATTGGCTTATCTACATCTATAATCTCTCCCTCAAAGAATTGATAAAATGGCTCACACTGAGCAGGGGCTAAAACATAGCCTGGGTCTCTAAGTAGTGATTTTAATTTTTCTTTTGGAATTTCCTTTTTAATTATCATCTCATTTACAAATTCGTTGAAAAGCTCTGGTTCTCTCTTTGGAGGACAAACATAATACATTCCCTCTGGTAATCCTTCTAAGTATCTCATCTTATACATAATTTCCAAAGGAATTAATTTAGGGAATAGACATTCTTCAAATCCTATTTTTTTCACAATTTCATTGACTATTAAATCTTCAAATGCCCTAAACAATGCTGTTATTGGTGGAGTATAAAACCACTGACCTCTTCCAGGGAATTTTTTAACCCAACCTAATTTTTCAGCAACTTCTGTTGGATCTTTATCAAAAGTTATTTTTCTCTTTGCTTTGTATTCTTTAACTATAGTTCCCGGTGGTATTTTACAAACTTTAAATGTTAAATCCTCCTCCTTTTCCAACTCAGATTTTACAAATTTTATTGCTCTGTCAATAATATTTCTCTTTAATTCACTCTCTCCAATATTTTTAAATGTCAATATAATTTTATTCCCTTCAACCTTTGCCTCACACTCTGGAACTTTAACTCCCTCTAATTTTTTAGACATATCATTTTCTGTCTCTATTGTTATTACATAATTATCTATTTCAATTTTTCTAACTCCAATTTTAAAGTTTCTTCCTAATTTTTCTGCAATAGGTTTTTTTAACCTAATTAATCCCTCGTGTGCCCTTGTATATCTTCCAGAGACAATATTTAACTTTAAAGTATTCCCCTCAAATTCATAGTTTATAATTTTTGACGCCTCATCCTCTTTTCCCTTAGGAACTCCTTTTAAAAATATTTGGTCAGCATTTTTTAAAATCTCTTCCACTGCTTTTTTTGCCTCTTCATCCAACTCTTTACTAAAAATTAATTTTCCCTTTAAATTAAATGTAAGTTTCATAATCTAATCACCCTATTTATTACTTAATGAAGGAAATATAATACTGTGGGGAATATTAAAACATTCATCATATACGAGGGTTTTGATTTACTATTAAATGTTATTAATCCTATGCATATTGCTGTTATATATATAATAATGTGATAGAATAAATAAAGGTTATAGCTTCCAACGACAATAATTAATGAACAAAATACAATAAAAAATAATGATAGATATTTTAAACTAACCTTTTTGATAAAGATAAGGACATATTTTGATAAAATCACTAAGATAATCAACGCCATCGTAGAACTAATTAAAATAGAAAATAACAATAGGTTTATATCAACATCTGGCTTTATCTGTTGGATAATCCTCGCTACACCACTCCTTCCTATTCCTATAAAGGTTATAGCCAGTAAGGAAAAAGCCTCATTTGCCAATATAATACTTCCCTGAGATACAATAAAGTTTTTTAAATCTTTTTCTTCCTTTAAAATTTTACTTAAAATATAGTTTATCTGTGCTCCGCTAACTCCTGGCAGAAATATTCTAAAAAATCCAACAGTTGATGCAAAAAATGATGATTTTAAATATTTAAGTTTAAATTCTGGAAAAGTTATTATTTGACTTTTAATGTTGCATTTTTTTAATCTTAAATTGTTTATAAGTAATGGAATCCCAAACATTCCTGTAAATATTGCATTTAGAGTTATGTAATATGCTGGACTGCAATATAAAACTGCAATTCCAAAAATGCCTGATAAAAATATAACTAAGATTTCCCATATAGATTTAGCTGTTAATATTTGATAAATAACAAAGATGATTAACATAATTGGAATAAAGAATTTTATTGAAGAATAAAAGGATAAAACATCAAAATTTAATAAAATTAAAAATAAACATATAATAATTGAAAAAATTACTCCCAAATAACTACCAAATCCTGCCAATATAACTCCTTCATATCCATTTCCTGATAATGTCAATCTATGCATTGGTAAAACTGAAACTGCTGTCTCATCATCAGGAACTCCTAAAAATGCAGATGGTATAAAGTTCATGAAATAGTGTGTAATAACTAAACCAATTAAAAATGGAATATAGTTATTAACACCAAAATATGGAATAAGTAAGGATGATAAAATTGCAATGTTATTTGGATGAATCCCTGGAAATAATCCTGTAATAATTCCACATAGTACTCCTAAAATTAAATATGGAAGATTTAACATTGTTTCACTTATATTATTTTATATTATTTCTATCTCTTCGTGGTATTCTTAGTCTTGAGTATAAATACTCCAAGAATAATATACAAAATCAATAGTAAAATTGGTATTCTATGTTTGATATCCCTAACCTTCCCCCAATGTTGTTTTTATAACTATTCAAATTTAATATTCAAAATCACAATAAATATTTAAAATTGTTGGTTAAAAAATGTATAAAACTTTAAAAGTATAAAACTTGGTGAGAGAATGTTATTTAAATTCCAAATAAAAACAAATAAAAGGGAAGAGTTGGTAGATATAACTCCTCAAATAGTTTCAGCAGTATCTGAATCAAAGGTTAAAGATGGGATAGCAGTTATTTATGTTCCACACACAACTGCTGGAATAACTATAAATGAAAATGCCGACCCATCAGTGAAGCATGATATAATAAACTTTCTCTCTCATCTTATTCCTAAAAATTGGAATTTTACACACTTAGAAGGTAATTCAGATGCACATATAAAAAGCTCTTTAATTGGATGTTCTCAAACTGTTATTATTAAAGATGGAAAACCTTTACTTGGCACTTGGCAGGGAATATTTTTTGCTGAATTTGACGGACCAAGATTGAGAAAATTTTATGTAAAGATAATTGAAAATAGTAAATAAATAATAAACAATAAAAAATAATTATTCTTCTTAATTTTTCTTAATTTTACAAATTTAAAATGATATAAAATCTTTTTAAAATTTATATGGTGAAATTTATGAATATTATTAAACTAAATGAAAATTTTATTTCAGAAATTGATAATTTACTTAAAGAAAATAATATAAACATATTAAAAAATAGAATTAAGGAGATAAAATACAAATTAACGAATTCTGAAGAATTTTTTAAAAATGGGGTTTATGAAGTTAGTAGAGAGTGGCTTATAAAAAATATTACACATGCAGAAAAATCAAAATCAGTTGAGAGGGTAAAACATTATTTAAAAAAGATAATAAAAGGGCTAACAGAAATAAAAACAACTGGAATAAATGAGATTAACTTAAACAGATGGGAAGAATATACGGAAATAATAACGGATAGTTTGTGGATTATAGATAGAAGAGATAATTCAGGAGTTCATAAAGCATGGTATCATGGGAATTTTATTCCACAAATTCCAAGACAAATGATGCTTAGATATACAAAGAAATACGATTTAGTTGTAGATACTTTTTTAGGGAGTGGAACAACGCTAATAGAGTGTAGAAGATTAGGAAGGCATGGGATTGGGATAGAATTAAATAAAGAAGTGGCAGAAAAAGCTAAGGAATTAATAAATAAGGAGGCGAATCCATACAATGTAATTACAGAAGTAGTTGTTGGAGATAGTAGAGAAATAGATTTTGAAGAAATATTAAAAAAATTTGGCTTTAAATCCTGCCAATTATTGATTATGCATCCTCCATATCATGATATTATTAAGTTTAGTGATGATGAAAGAGATTTGTCAAATGCTAAAACTGTTAAAGACTTTTTAAAGATGTTTGAAGAAGTTGTTGATAATACTTACAATATATTAGATGATGGTAGATTTTTAGTGTTGGTTATTGGAGATAAATATTCAAATGGAGCGTGGATACCTTTAGGATTTTATTGCATGGATGCAGTGTTAAAAAGAGGATATAAGTTAAAGAGTATAGTCGTTAAAAACTTTGAAGAGACGAAAGGGAAAAGGAATCAAAAAGAACTTTGGCGATATAGGGCATTAGTTGGAGGATTTTATGTATTTAAACATGAATACATATTTATTTTTCAAAAGGTGGAAAAATGATTAGAGGACATGTATTTGTAGTTAATGAGAATACTCTTCCTATTCATTTGAAATATCAATTTGTTGGGACAGGAGCGGGAGATAGAGATAGTAATATTTCATTGTTAGCAGACATGCTTAGAGTTAAAGAGGGAGATTATATATTTTTTTATATTGAGGGGAGTGAAAATAAAAAAGGGAGATTTTTTGGTATCTTTAAATCTAAGGATAATAAGGTTTATCATTTAAAAGGGGAAGATGCAAAAAAACCAAATTTACCAAAAAAATTAATATATAGAAAAGATATTGAGCCATATAAAGTTTATTCTGAGGGAGTTTTGGAATTTATTGCATTAGATAAATTACCAATATATTCAAGGGAACTGTTATGGATGCTTATTTACAGAAAAATGAAAGGAAAAAGAGGAAATACAATGTTATTTCCTTGGGAAGTTGAGAGATTGTTAAATATGATTAAAGATGAAAATAATGGAAATATAATAACCTGTAAGGATGGATATGATTTTGATAATCAAAACTTTAGAATAATATGTGGAGATAAAAAATATTATAATCATGGAGAGAGTTTTAGGTTAAACTTTAATAAAAGAGATATTAATAGTGAAACAGCTTTTCAAGCATATATTATGCAGGAATTGAAGATAGAGAATAATAAGTATTATCCGGAAATATTTGGAAAAAATATAGCTTGGATAGGTAACGAAGTTTTTGCGGGTGCAGGAATGCAAAAAATAGATATTTTAACTATTGAAAAGGCAGATTGTGATGATATTTTATATAGAATAATTGAGTTAAAATATGTTAAGAATAACAACTTAGATGATATAAAAAGAGCACCAAAGCAATTAGAGTATTATATAAAATGGGCAAGAGATGATATAGGAGGACATTTAAGAAATGCTAAGAGTTATAATACTAAACCAATACTTTTAATATTAGATAAAACTAATAATATATTATCTAATCCAGAGAATTTCCCAAAAGATGTATTATCTGAAATTAAAGATTTAAACAAAATATCTTATGAACCTGAAATTTGGGTGATGGATTTTAATAATAATATTGAAAAAATACTTTAAAATAGGGAGAAATTATGGCATACTGGCTATGTATAACGAATGAAGATAACTGGAAGGTAATAAAGGAGAAAAAGATATGGGGGGTAGCAGAGAGGCATAAAAATACAATAAATAAGGTAAAAGTTGGAGATAAGTTAATTATTTATGAGATTCAGAGGAGTGGTAAAGATTATAAACCTCCATACATTAGAGGCATTTATGAAGTAGTTTCAGAGGTTTATAAAGATTCTACAAAAATTTTTAAACCAACTCCAAGAAATCCTAATGAGAAATTTCCATATAGAGTTAAATTAAAAGAAATTAAGATTTTTGAGCCACCAATTAATTTTAAAGAATTAATTCCAAAGTTAAAGTTCATTACTAATAAAAAGAAATGGAGTGGGCATTTAATGGGTAAGGCTATGAGGCAAATTCCTGAGGAGGACTATAATTTAATTTTAAATAAAAAACTAAAAAAATAACAATATAAGGTGAAAATATGAAAGTTATAGGAATTAGTGGAAGTCCAAGACCTGACGGAAATACAAGTTTATTAGTTAGAGAATCTTTAAATGCTATTGCTGAGGAAGGAATTGAAACAGAGTTTATATCATTGGCTGGAAAGGAATTAAATCCATGTTTGGGTTGTAACATTTGTAAGGAGACAGGATATTGTCAAATAATTGATGACATTGAACCAATCTTAGAAAAGATGAAAGAGGCTGATGGAATTATTCTCGGCTCACCAGTTTATTTTGGGGGAGTTTCTGCTCAATTAAAAATGTTAATGGATAGGTCAAGACCTTTAAGAATTGGTTTTCAATTAAGAAATAAAGTTGGAGGAGCTATTGCTGTAGGAGCAAGTAGAAATGGAGGGCAAGAAACAACAATTCAACAAATCCATAATTTCTTCTTAATTCACTCAATGATTGTCGTTGGAGATAATGACCCAACAGCACATTATGGAGGGACAGGAGTAGGAAAAAGCCCTGGAGATTGTGAAAAAGATGAAATAGGATTAGAAACTGCAAGAAACTTAGGTAAAAAAGTAGCAGAGGTCATTAAGTTAATCAAAAAATAGATATTTTAAAATTTCTATAATTATTCTTTTTATTTTACAAAAATATTAAGTGATATTTATGATAGATGCAAAAACCAAAGTTGTTGGATTAATAGGACATCCAGTAGAACATTCTTTTTCTCCAATAATGCATAATGCCGCATTTAAAGATAAAGGATTGAACTATGTATATTTGGCATTTGATGTTCTTCCAGAAAAATTAAAGTATGTAATAGATGGGGCTAAGGCTTTAGGAATTGTTGGATTTAATGTAACTATACCTCATAAGGTCGAAATTATTAAATATTTAGATGAATTAGATGAAAGTGCTAAATTAATTGGGGCGGTTAATACAATAAAAATAGAGAATAATAAGGCAGTTGGATATAATACTGATGGCATTGGAGCAAGATTATCTTTAGAGGAAGAAATTGGTAAAGTTAAAGATAAGACAATATTAATATTAGGAGCAGGAGGGGCGGCAAGGGCTGTGGCATTTGAATTAGCAAAAGATAATAATATAATAATAGCAAATAGAACGGTAGAAAAGGCAGAAAAATTGGCAAAAGAGATTGCTGAGAAATTAAATAAAAAATTTGGTGAGGAAGTTAAATTTAGTAGTTTAAATAATGACTTTAGTGATGTTGATATTATAATTAACGCCACTCCAGTAGGGATGTATCCAAATGTTGATGTTGAACCCCTAATTAAAGCTGATCAGATAAAGCCAGATATGGTAGTTATGGACTTAATTTACAATCCCTTAGAAACTACTCTATTAAAAGAAGCTAAGAAAGTTGGGGCTAAAACAATAAATGGTTTAGGAATGTTAATTTATCAAGGAGCTGTTGCATTTAAAATATGGACAGGAATTGAGCCCAATATAGATGTTATGAAAAATGCAATAATTAACACTCTTTTTGGAAATAAAAATAAATTATAAATTAGTTGGTAGAATATTATGAAATCCAAATTATACCCTTTTTTAATCCCATTTTTAATATTTTTTGTTATAGTTTCTGGATGTTTCAGTCATCATAATAGTTATAATAGCATTGAGGATTTTATAAATAGCCATGAACATTTTTATGGAAAGGTTGTTAAAGTAGTTGATGGAGATACTGTTTATGTAGAGTCCAATGGAAGATTGTATAAAATAAGATTATTGGGAGTTGATACTCCAGAGACACATAAAAAGAATAATCCATATGAATATTTTTTATTGAATGGAACTCCTATATCTAATACAACATACTTAAAAATTTGGGGCTATAAAGCAACAGATTTTGCAAAGAAAATGTTAGATAATAAAACTGTTATTGTAGTTTTTGATAATGAGGCTCCAAAAAAGGATAAGTATGGAAGATACTTGGCATATATTTTTATAAAAAATGGTAGTAATTATATTAACTTTAATGAAGAACTTTTAAAATACGGCTATGCGAGAGTTTATATAAGTAAGTTTGAATTAGAAAAAGAATTTTTAAAAATTGAGAGGGATGCAAAGATAAATAGAGTTGGCTTATGGAATTGGAGTAACAACTGAGGAGAGATTTATGGAAGGAAGAGCATATGCATTAGCTTCTGGGACAATAATAAATGCAATAGCAACGGGCAAAGGTTCAGCTTTTGGTTTAAATTTAAAGGTTTATGCAAGAGTTAAGTTAATAGACGATGGTAAAAATAAAATTGAAGGAAAGGTTTTAGATAATCCCAACATTAAGCCAAACTTAATAATAAGATGTGTAAAAAATACATTGGACTATTTTGGTTTAAATTATTCAGCATATGTAGAGACAAAGACAGAAATTCCAATAAAATCAGGTTTGAGTAGTAGTTCAGCCACATCTAACGCTGTTGTTTTAGCGACATTTGATGCATTGGGAGAAAAGATTGATGATGAGTTAATAATAAACTTAGGAATAAAATCAAGTTTTGATGAAAAATTAACTGTTACTGGGGCTTATGATGATGCTACTGCCTCATACTATGGAGGAATAACTATAACTGACAATTTAAAGAGAGAGATATTAAAAAGAGATAAGATGACAGAAGATTTAAATGTTGTAGTTTTAATTCCAAACTTTGAAAAGAATGTGGATGTCAATAGGATGAAACTAATTAAAGATTATGTTGAAATAGCCTTTAAAGAGGCTATGAATGGAAATTACTTTAAGGCATTATTTTTAAATGGAATTTTATATGCTTCAGCGTTAAACTTTCCTACAAAAATAGCAATAGACGCCTTAGAAGCAGGGGCATTAACATCTGGCTTATCTGGAACTGGGCCGAGTTATATAGCTATAGTTGAAGATGAAAATCTGAATAGAGTAAAAGAAACATTAAACAAGTATGGAAAGGTTATTTTAACAAAACCAAACAATGATGGGGCTTCTATTTACTAAGTTCTATTTTTTATTTTAATAAGATCTATCATGATTTTTAATGATAAATTATAAATAGTAATAAAATCTATAAAAAATTAACACTATAGTAGTGATTATAAACTCTTATTATTATGGTGGTATTATGAAAATCACATTCTATATGTGGGGATCTTATTGCTCAATCTTAAAAAAAGCTCTTGATGAGTTAAAAAAAGAGGGTTATAATGTTGAATATAAAATATATTCTAATAGAAATCCAATCGATAATAGCTTTTTAGAAGATGTTAAAAACTCTGATTTAGTTTTTATATATAAAACATCATCAGATGATATTGATTTAGAGAAGATAAAGATATTCAACGAAAACATTATAATTGTTTCACAAGATCCAAGTTTTTGGAATTCTGAAAAATCTGCTAAGTGTTATCTATTTACAACTTATGGAGGAATTGATAATTTTAAAAACATGATTTTATATTTGATGGGCGAAGATAAAGAGGTTATAAAGAAACCATTCCAAGGAATTTACTATAAAGGAAAAATCTATGAAGAATTAGATGAATTTTTAGATGATGTTAATTTTGATAAAAAATATACAGTAGGAGTTTTATTTTCAAGACATTACTTAGTTAATGACGATATGGATGCAATTAACAAACTTTTAGATAAATTAGAAGAGGAATTTAATGTAATTCCAGTATTTTCTTATGGGGCTAAGTGTGAAGAGTTAAATGCCTTAGGTGGGGGAGAGAGCATTTTAAAATACTTCTTTAAGGATGATAAACCTTTAATAGATGCGTTAATTAACTTATTATCATTTCCATTGGGAACTGTAAAAGATGGAGGAAATTTAAATAAAATCTCTGGAGTTGATATACTTAAAAAATTAGATATTCCAGTATTTCATCCAATAATGAGTTACTATAAAAGCTATGAGGATTGGAAAAATGACAGTCAAGGATTATCTGCAGATATTGGTTGGACTGTTGCATTACCAGAATTTGAAGGAGTTATAGAACCAATTATAATTGGAACTACAGAAAATGAAAATGGTTGTGAAAAAAAAATTTGGAATTGAAGAAAGAATAGAAAAAGTTGTTAAGAGAATAAAAAGATGGATTAAATTGAAATATAAACCTAAAAAAGATCGAAAAGTTATATTTGTTTTACATAACAATGCCTGTGCCTCCGTAGAGGCAACAATAGGAAGTGCCGCACATTTGGACAGTCTTCAAAGTGTTGTGAATATAATGAAAAAATTAAAAGAAGAAGGATATAATGTAGAAAATATCCCTGAAAGTGGAGAGGATTTATCTAAATTAATCTTACAAAAGAAGGCAATTTCAGAGTTTAGATGGACTACTGTTGAGGAAATTATCTCAAAAGGAGGATACTTATATTTAATGGATGAAGAAGAATATTATGAAGACTTTAATAAACTCCCTAAAAATGTGAAAAACAAGATTTTAGAGACTTGGGGAGATTTAAATGGAAAAGATATTCCAGCAGGAATGATATACAAAGTGGATGGCAAAAACAAGATAGTTATAACTGGCTTAAAGTTTGGAAATGTCTATGTTTGTGTCCAACCAAAGAGAGGTTGTGCAGGGGCAAGGTGTGATGGTAGAGTTTGTAAAATTTTGCACGACCCATATTGCCCACCAACTCACCAATACATTGCTACATACAAATACTTTAATGACATTGGAGATATTATAATCCACGTAGGAACTCATGGAACATTAGAATTTCTACCAGGAAAAAATGTAGGTTTATCTAACGAATGTTTCCCAGATATCTGTATAGGGGATATTCCTCACCTTTATATTTATAATTCAGATAATCCACCAGAAGGGGCTATAGCAAAAAGAAGAAGTTATGCTACTATTGTAGATCATTTACAAACAGTTATGGTAGATGCCTTTAGTGAAGAGTTAGAAACTTTAAACAGCTACATAGAGGAATATTTAAAGGAAATGGATACTTCAAGAAAACATCAATTAGAACATTTAATTATTGAAGAAGTGAAAAAAACTAACTTAGTAAAAATAAAAGAAAAAATTAAAAAAATAGAAAAAGAAGGAAAAATTCATGAAAACTTTAAAGAATTGTTTGATGAAATAAGAGATACTTTAGAAATGATAAAGAACTCAAAATGCAATGATGGAATGCACATCTTTGGAGAACTACCTGAAGGAGATAGAAGAGTGGAATTCATAAAAAGTATATTGGAATATGAATATAAAGAGAAAGATTTAAAGAAAAAAATTGAAAATGTATTAAATGGAAAAAGTATTGAAAATAAAAAATTGGAGGGAATAATTAAAGAGATAAATGAAAGAATTGAGAAAACTGACGAAATAAAATCCTTACTAAGAGGAATTGACGCAGGATATATAGAGCCTGGAGCTTCTGGATTAATTTCAAGAGGTAACTATGATATACTACCAACAGGAAGGAATTTTTACACATTGGATCCATATAGAGTTCCTACAAAATCTGCCTATAGAGTTGGGATTTTATTAGCTGAAAAATTAATTGAAAGATATTTAGAGGATGAAGGAAAATATCCTGAAAATATTGCTTTATATTGGATGGCTTCTGACATAATGTGGGCAGATGGAGAATGTATGGGAATGATATTACATTTATTAGGAGTTAAACCAGTTTATAAAGGAGGAAAAGTTGTTGATTTAGAAATAATCCCCTTAGAAGAATTAAAAAGACCAAGGATTGATGTTACTATAAGAGTTAGTGGAATAATAAGAGATATGTTTCCAAATTGTATAGAACTTATTGATGAAGCAATAATGAGAGTAGCTAAGTTAGATGAACCGCTAAATATGAATTTTGTAAAGAAACATGTCATTGAAGGATTAAATAACAAGTTATCTTTTAGAGAGGCAACATTTAGAATTTTTTGCTCATCTCCAGGAACTTATGGAAATGGAGTTAAATATGCTGTATATGCAAGTGCTTGGGAAGATGTTGAGGATTTAAAGGATGTATTTGTGCATTGGAATTCTTATGCCTATGGAAAGAATGTGTATGGTAAAAAATCTACAGAAATTTTTGAAAGTTTATTAAAAACAGTTGATTTAACATTTAATAAAGTTGTTACTGATGAATATGACTTACTTGGATGTTGTTGCTACTTTGGAACTCATGGAGGTTTAACTAACGCTGCAAGAGTTTTGAGGAATAAAAAAATTAAGGCGTATTATGGAGATACAAGAAATTCAAAAAATGTTGCTATAAGAACTTTAAAAGAAGAACTTGAGAGAGTTATTTTAACAAAGTTACTAAATCCAAAGTGGATTGAAGGGATGAAAAAGCATGGATACAAAGGGGCTGGAGACATTGCTAAAGAATAGGAAGAGTTTATGGTTGGAGTGCTACAACTAAGGAAGTAGATAGTTGGGTATTTGATGAGATATTTAACACATTTGTAAAAGATGAGAAAAATAGAAAGTTTTTTGAAAAACATAATATATATGCATTAGAAGAGATTTCAAGAAGATTGTTTGAGGCTTATCAAAGAGGTTTATGGAAAACTAAGAGAGAAAATATTAATGAACTTAAAAAAATTTATTTGGCTATAGAAGGAAATATTGAAGAATCTTATAATGACGATTATGGCGAGTATCAAGGTGGAATTATTACCATAGATACTTCTTGGAAACACCATATATTTTATATACAAAAATAAAATATAAATAAAATTAAACGCGATGATGAATGCTGACTTCACTGATTGATGATGACACCTGGGACATCTGAGCGTTATCATTTTTTAATTTAATAAGGGTTCGAAACAGTTTCTTAATTTCTGTAACGCACCACAATACTTAATTTAATTATATTACTAACTAACCGATAAGATGGCTCTGCCTTCGAGGTTGTTATACCTTTGATAAAAAGATTTTAGGGGCTGTATCCGTTCAGCCCAAAGTCCAATGAACCTATGGCAGAGAGATTGGTATTCCCGATGAAGCTATGGGCTGAGGATAACCCATTTCCTTAGATCGGTTTGTATAATTAAGTTGTTATATGATATGCTATGGAAATGGGGAACGGATCTTTTAAATATCGGCTTAGTTCTTTTTCTTTTACTTTTTAAATAATTCGATTCCTACTATCTATTGTTGAATAAGCGACTTTAATAGTCGCATCGACATAATGGAGAGCATAATTCCAACCGTTTAATAATCTTCTTAACTCCCTTTTAAATTCTCTATCTTTAGGGATTTCTGGAATTAACCGAACGGTAGAGTAGTATTTATAAAACTTTATACCGATGTTTAACTACTTTTTCTTTCCATTGGATATTATTCCAGATAATATAACTCCTTATATATTTCTATATTTAGTTAAACAGTTTCAAACGGCAAAATAGGAGTAAATAACCTTAAGCAGATTTAACAAAAAATAATAAACCAACAATGACCATCCTCTTTTTTTATTAGTTGATTGGTATTATTCCAAAATTTTATTTTATACTTTTTATTTTTAACTTTTTCTAAGAAACTTGATATTAATGATGGTATTGGGCATGCACTTCCAGGTATTTCTGCTTCTCCAATCTGTTTTGGACAGTATTTACATTTATCTATTTTAATACCAATAGTTATAGTATTATTTTCACTTTTTATAAAGACTTCATCACATATTTGGAAGATATCAATGAAAAACTTTATAAGTTCTTCATCATTATTTGGAATCTTATATCCTAAATCTATAACACATTGTCCAACCTTTTTTCCAACATTTGAACCAATAATATTTGTTGTTCCTTGATTTAATAATCTTAAGTTAGCTAATTCTCCCAAAAATGATGTTAATATTATATGAAGTGGATGTAAATTTCTATTCTCCATAAGTTTCTTATATGAGTTTATTGTCATAACTATCCACCCATTAATTTTAAAAAAACAAACTACTAAATTTTGAGAATTTAACTATATGTAAAAAAGTTATGTTTAATAACCAATATTTAAAATTTACTATAAAATTATTAAAATTTTCTTTAATTAGAAAATAATTTTATAAAACTTTTATCTCAAATTGACAAAAATCATCGCCTAAACCTGCACAATGTGTTTCTTTTGCTCTAACCTTTTTGTTTAATATTTTTTCTAAACATCCTGCAATAAATCCTCCTTCAAACCAACATAATGGTTCTCCAACTTCTGGAAGTCCAGAGCAAGAGATACACTCATAAACTCTAATTTGTAAAGGACTTTTATTTATAATTTCAACTTTTCCAATTTTATATTTTTCACAAAAATTTACTACATCATCAATAGTTGAAGGATTCAAACTTTCTCCCAGTTCTTTTCCACAATCATAAATTACTCCATGAGCCCCTCTACCTAAATACCTCTCTAAGTCCATAAACCTCATTAATCTAAAAACCGTAATATCTATGTCTCTACCTAAGGAATTTCTATTGGATTTTGAAAGTACATCTATTGAAAATTTTAGAGACACAATATACCCCCAATTCATTTATTCATTATATTTTTTGTTTTTGTAAAAATAAATATAATAAAATTGTTCATTGTTCATAGATATTTAAAATTCTATTCAAATAACTTATTTGAGCTTCTTCTAATCATTCCCTCAACTACATTCTTTCCAACTAATGATGTGGCTTCTTTTATTAAAGCTTGAGGAGCTACTAAATATGTTTGATTAACATCTTTCTCTCCAATAGTTGATTTATCAAACTCTTCGATAATCTTCAAAGCTAACTTTAAATCTTCCTGCTTTTCATCAATTAGCATATTTTTTGCAGATGTAATTAGAGCATCTTTATCTAAAACCTTCATCAAACCTTCAATTCCTGAAGTTTCAATAATTGAGGCAATAGTTTGAAGAGAAACCAATATTTGCTTTTCTATCATATCCTTTGGAGCATTTATTATTGTTTTTCCAACTCTATAATAGTCTAAAACACCAACTAAGGTAATTGCAGTAACTAAAGCGCCCATATCTGCGACTGCTGGAACTACATCTGCAGGAGCTACATAAGGGATTTTTCCTATACTCTCAACTAATTCAACTAATTTATTTATTTGCTCTTCTGTTGCATACTCTCTACCTTCCAAAGCTTTTCCAGCAATTGTATAATATTTCTGTCCTGGAGTTCCTGGAACTCCTGTTGGGTGCATTGATGAAATTCCTACATCTTTTCTCTTTAATCTTAAAATTCCTTCCAATGTTCTATATAAAACAGGAGTTGGGAGAGTACAAGTATTACAAATAACAGCATTTTCAGGGACATGTTCAATAATCTTCTTTGCAATGTTTATTGTTATTTTTCCAAACGGTGTAAATAAAATATGGACTTCTCCATGCTTAGCTGCTTCTATATCATCACTAACAACTCTAACTCCTGCATCTTCAACAGTCTTCCATAAATCTTCACTCATTACATCTTTATTTGGTTCCGCTAAGATAACATCATGCCCAGCTTCAGCAAACTCTATAGCCATTCTTGCTCCACCATAGGGAGGTTCTCCACCAAATTTTTCTAAAACATTTAATATTTCTAAATAGAGTTTTTGATTTCCTGCCCCGTAGATTGATATTTTCATTTAATTTCCCTCCCAACATTCTTAATTAAATTACTTAATTAAATTAAATAATTTTTAATTTAAACTTTACTAAACTAAACTAATATATAAATTTTGCTATATTTTGTAAAAAATTATATAGATATTTGGGTATATGGTAAAAAATTTTATTTTCAAAATTCTAAAAGTATATTATTAAAATATTATATAAATCTTATTGTAAATTTTGATAGCTATATTTTAAAAATTAATAAATACCTATTAAATTTTTAAAATTATATATTAAAAATATTAATTATTACATTGAATATAAATATAGAATTTATTAAGCAATGAATTTTAAAGAAATAGATGTATCAAAAATACAATAAAAATCAATTTTTGCTATATATTGGTTGTTGAAATATACTCATTGATTTTCTTACACTTTACTAAGCAAACCTAAATAAAAAAGTAAATATATGTTAAGTTTAACGTTAAAGTTTAAACCCGCTTTATTTTTATAGCTATTAAGATTTATGTAATTTCCGAGGTGACAATCTTGAAGAAATATAAAGACATATATCCAGATGAAAATGGAAAATTTGGAATCTATGGTGGTAAATTCGTTCCAGAAACATTAGTTCCAGCTATAACTGAATTAGAAAAAGCATTTAAAAGATTTTGGATAAACAATGAAGGAAACTTTAGAGAGGAGTATTATGCTTTATTGAGGGACTATGTGGGAAGACCTACTCCATTATATTATGCTGAAAGATTTAGTGAAGAGCTTGGCTGTAAAGTTTATTTAAAGAGAGAGGATTTAGCTCATTTAGGAGCACATAAAATAAACAATGCATTAGGTCAAGCATTATTGGCTAAAAAAATGGGTAAAAAGAGGGTTATCGCTGAAACTGGTGCTGGACAGCATGGAGTTGCTACAGCGGCGGCATGTGCTAAACTTGGATTAGAATGTGTTATATATATGGGAGCTAAAGATGTGGAAAGGCAAAAGTTAAATGTTTTTAGAATGGAACTAATGGGAGCAAAAGTAATTCCGGTATTTGGAGGTTCTCAAACATTAAAAGATGCCGTAAATGAGGCATTGAGAGATTGGACTACAAATGTTAGAACAACCTATTATTTACTTGGCTCAGCCTTAGGTCCTCATCCATATCCAATGATGGTTAGAGAGTTTCAGAGAGTTATTGGAAAAGAGATTAAAGAACAAATATTAAAGAAAGAGGGAAGACTTCCAGATGTTATTGTTGCCTGTGTTGGAGGAGGAAGTAATGCCATAGGAGCATTTTATGAATTTTTAGATGATGATATTGAGTTATATGCTGTTGAGGCTGGAGGTAAGGGGATTGAGACAGGAATGCATGGAGCTTCATTGTGTGCTGGAGAAGTAGGAGTTTTGCATGGCTCTAAGATTTATGTTAAAGAGGATGAGTTTGGGCAGATAGAAGAAAGTTATAGTATTTCTGCTGGTTTAGATTATCCAGGAGTTGGTCCAGAACTTTCATTTTTAAAAGATGAAGGTAGAATTAAACCAGTGTATGTAACAGATGATGAAGCATTGGAGGCATTTCAAATACTTTGTAGATTAGAGGGAATTTTACCAGCATTAGAGAGTTCTCATGCATTGGCATATGCTATGAAGTTGGCAGATAAATTGGATAAAGATGATATTATGGTTATAAACTTATCTGGTAGAGGAGATAAAGATGTTCAAACAGTTGCTAAGGCATTAGGTAAAGAAATCTAAAAAATTTTTGAGGGAAATATTATGAAAATATCAGAGAAATTTGAGGAATTAAAAAATAAAGGAGAGAAAGCATTTATAGCGTTTTATGTTGGAGGAGATCCAAACTTAGAGATTTCAGAAAAGGCTTTAAGTGTTATATGTAAGCATGCAGATATTGTTGAGATAGGAATACCATTTTCTGATCCTGTTGCAGATGGAATTACAATACAAAAAGCAGATGTTAGAGCTTTAAACAGTGGGATGAATCCTTTAAAAGCATTTGAATTAGCTAAAAAATTGAATGAGAAGTTTCCAAATGTTCCAAAGGTATTTTTAACTTACTATAACATTATATTTAAAATGGGTGAGGAAAATTTTGTTAAAAGATGTAAAGAATCTGAAATTTCAGGAATTATAGTGCCAGATTTACCTATTGAAGAGGCAGATAGCTTATACAATTACTGTAAAAAGTATGAGGTTGATTTAATATTTTTGGTTGCACCAACAACTCCAGATGATAGATTAAAGAAAATCTTAGAGAAGTGCAGTGGATTTGTATATGTTGTTTCAGTAACTGGAACTACTGGAGCAAGAGAAAAAATATCTGAAGAAACTAAAGAATTAATTAAAAGAGTTAAAAAGTATTCAAAAATTCCAGTTTGTGTAGGATTTGGTATTTCAAAGAGAGAGCATGTTGAAGAGATCTGTAAAATAGCTGATGGAGCAATTGTTGGAAGTGCGATCGTTAAAATTGTAGAGAAGTATGTGGATGAAAATGGAAAAATTAAGGATGAGAATGAATTTTTAAAAGAGTTAGAAGAGTTCGTTAAACATTTAAAGAAGGGAACTAAAATAAAATCTAAAGCAAAGGAAAAAACAGTTATTAAAAATATTTAAGTAAAAAAATATCTGCATTTTCTAATGAAAGTAAAAAATAAATATTAGAAGGGAATATTTTCAAAGATGCATCATAATTATTTTATTAAGTCGCTATTTTATTCTATTATTAATTACTTTTATAGATTTCATATATAAAACTTTAAGGGAGGAATGACCTTGAGAGTAACAGAGCATGTATTAGTTCCAAAGCATGAAATAGTTCCAAAAGAAGAAGTTGAAGAGATTTTAAAGAGATATAATATTAAAATTCAACAATTACCTAAAATTTATGAGGACGATCCTGTTATTCAAGAAATTGGTGCTAAAGAAGGAGATGTAGTTAGAATAATTAGAAAAAGTCCTACTGCTGGGGTCTCTATAGCATATAGATTGGTTATTAAAAGGATTGTTTAAATAGGTGGCAATTATGAGAGAATTAGTAGATGCCTATTTTAAAGAACATAGTTTAATTGAGCATCAAATAGAATCCTATAACGATTTTGTAGAAAATAGATTACAAAAGATTATTAATGAAGTTGGTTATATAGAAACTGAAATTCCTGGAGGGTATAAGGTTAAATTAGGTAAAATTAGGATTGGAAAACCAGTAATTAAAGAGGCAGATGGTTCTATAAGACCTACAACCCCAATGGAAGCCAGGACTAGAGATTTGACATACTCAGTTCCACTATACTTAGAAATGACTCCAATTATTGGAGAAGGAGAAAATGAGAAAGAGGAAGAGACTGTTGAGGTTTATATTGGAGAACTTCCAGTAATGCTTGGATCTAAAATATGTCATTTATATGGAAAATCTCGAGAGGAGCTTATAGAGTTAGGAGAAGATCCAGAGGACCCTTTTGGATACTTTATTATTAACGGTACTGAAAAAGTTTTAATTACTCAGGAAGATTTAATTCCAAATAGAATATTATGTGAAAAATCAGAGAAAAGTGGAAAACTTATTGATGTTGCTAAAGTTTTCTCAACAAGACATGGTTTTAGGGCATTATGTACTGTCGAGAGACATCCAGATGGTTTATTATACGCTACATTTCCAGGTTTGCCAGGGCAGATACCATTAGTTATATTGATGAAAGCATTAGGAGCAGAGTCTGATAGGGATATTATTGAGGCAGTTGGTGATGAAAGATTTTTCATGGAACTCGTTCTAAATATTCAAGAAATTAGAGAAGAGTATAATATAAATACCTCTAAAGATGCTTTAGAGTTTATTGGAAAAAAGGTTGCTCCTGGACAGTTAAAAGAGTATAGATTAAAAAGAGCAGAAACTGTTTTATGTAATTATTTACTCCCTCATTTAGGAGTTTCCAAGGAAGATTTTCCAAAGAAAATTAGATTCTTAGGAATTATGGCAAGATCAGCTTTAGAATTATACTTTGGATATAGAGTAGAGGATGATAAAGACCATTATGCATATAAAAGAGCAAAGTTAGCAGGAGATTTAATGGAAGATCTGTTTAGATATGCCTTTAATCAACTTGTTAAGGATATAAAGTATCAATTAGAGAGACAAACATTGAGAAACAAGAAGCCTTCAATTCAAGCTGCTGTAAGAAGTGATATATTAACTGAAAGAATTGTCCATGCCATGGCTACTGGAACCTGGGTTGGAGGAAAAACTGGGGTTAGCCAACTCTTAGATAGGACAAGTTACTTAGCAACAAATTCTCAATTAAGAAGAATTGTCTCTCCACTGTCAAGATCACAACCTCACTTTGAGGCAAGGGAATTACATGGAACTCACTGGGGTAAAATTTGTCCATCAGAAACTCCAGAAGGGCCAAACTGTGGTTTAGTTAAAAACTTTGCTATAATGTGTAAAGTAACAAGAGAAGAAGATGACAGCAAAATTATAGAACTGTTAAAATCCTTCGGAATTAAGTGTCAATACAGTGAATAAATCAGTTCTTTTTATCTCTTTAATTTTTCCATTCAAATATTTTATTAAATTTGGAGTTATTACTTAGAATTAAAATTTAAGCAAATAATAATATAACTTAGGTGAAAAACTTGGCTTCCAGAGATGTTAATATTTATGTTAATGGAAAGTTGGTAGGAACTACTGACAAGCCAGAAGAGTTGGTTAATAGTATTAGAGAGGCTCGAAGAAAGGGGTTAGTTCCACAATATACTACTGTTGTTTATTATGAAGAAAATAATGATATCTATATAAACACGGATGCTGGAAGAATTGTAAGACCTCTAATAGTTGTAGAAAATGGAAAACCAAAATTAACAAAGGAACATATTGAAAAATTAAGAAAAGGAGAAATTACATTTTCAGATTTGGTTAAAGAAGGAGTTATTGAATATTTAGATGCTGAAGAAGAAGAAAATGCATATATAGCAATGTCTGAAGATGAATTAACTGAAAAACACACTCACTTAGAGATCGATCCTCTGACAATATTGGGAATTGGGGCAGGAGTTGCTCCATATCCTGAGCATAATGCCGCTCCAAGAATTACAATGGCTGCAGCAATGGGTAAGCAGTCATTAGGTATTCCAATGAGTAATATAAAATGGAGATTAGATACAAGAGGGCATTATCTTCACTATCCACAGGTGCCAATTGTTAGAACAAAACATCAGGAGATTTTAGGATTTGACAAAAGACCAGCAGGGCAAAATTTCGTTGTAGCTATTATGAGTTACGAAGGATACAACATGGAGGATGCTATAGTATTTAATAAGTCAGCGATTGACAGAGGGTTAGGAAGAAGTACATTTTTCAGAACTTATGATGCATGTGAAAGGAGGTATCCAGGAGGGCAGATGGATAAAATCGAAATTCCTGACTCAAATGTTAGAGGTTACAGATCAGAGGAAGCTTATAAAAACTTAGAAGAGGATGGTATTGCCGCTGTAGAATCTCATGTAAAAAGTGGAGAAGTAATTGTTGGAAAAACTTCACCACCAAGATTCTTAGAAGAGCATGAAATTTCCATTCAAGTAAAACCACAGAGAAGAGATTCTTCAGTAGTTGTAAGACATGGAGAAGAGGGTTATGTTGATAAAGTAATATTAACTGAAACTAAAGAAGGAAATAGACTTGTTAAAGTTAAAGTTAGAGATTTAAGAATTCCTGAACTTGGAGATAAGTTTGCTTCAAGACATGGACAGAAAGGAGTTATGGGTTTGACAGTTCCACAGGAAGATTTACCATTTACAGAAAGTGGGATAGTTCCAGACATTATAATTAATCCGCACGCAATTCCTTCAAGAATGACTGTTGGGCAGTTATTAGAGATGCTTGGAGGTAAAGTAGGGGCTTTAGAGGGAAGAAGGATAGATGGTACAATATTCAGTGGAGAGGAAGAGTGGGATTTAAGAAAGGCTTTAGAGGCTTTAGGATTTAAAAATCATGGGAGAGAAGTAATGTATGATGGAAAAACTGGAAAAAAATTTGAAGTAGAAATTTACATTGGAATAGCATACTATCAAAAATTACACCACTTAGTAGCTGGAAAAATACACGCAAGAAGTAGAGGACCTGTTCAAGTATTAACAAGACAGCCAACAGAAGGTAGAGCAAGAGAGGGAGGTTTAAGATTTGGAGAGATGGAAAGAGATGTTTTAATAGGGCATGGAACTGCTATGTTACTTAAAGAGAGACTTATGGATGAATCAGATCCTTACGATGTTTGTGTATGTTCAAAATGTGGAGATTTTGCAATATTGGACTATAGAAGAGGAATAAAATACTGTCCAATATGTGGTGAAATTGAAGATCTATATCACTCTAAGAAAATTCCATTTGTTAGAATTCCTTATGCATTCAAGTTATTGTTAGATGAATTAAAGAGTATGTGTGTCCTTCCAAAGTTAAGAATTAAAGATAAAGTTGAATTAGAGGATTTTAAAGAATTTATTGAAAGAATAGAAAAAGAAAACCAAAAAGAGTAAAAGATATGGATTTTTTAACTAATTTACACATTTTATTAATCTTTTTAATCATAAAAAATTTAAAATAATTTAAAAATTAGTTTAAATTAATCTAAAAATAAAATCACATTTATCTCGGTGATTGTCATGGAAAAATATGAAATTCCAAAGGAACTCGGAGAAATAATGTTTGGATTATTGTCTCCAGATTACATAAGGCAAATGTCAGTTGCTAAAATAATAACCCCAGATACATACGATGAAGATGGTTATCCAATTGAAGGGGGATTAATGGATCCAAGATTAGGAGTTATCGATCCCGGTTTAGTTTGTAAAACTTGTGGAGGAAGAATTGGAGAATGTCCTGGACATTTTGGACATATAGAGTTGGCTAAGCCAGTAATTCACATAGGATTTGCTAAAACCATATATAATATATTAAAGGCTGTATGTCCTCACTGTGGTAGAGTAGCAATTCCAGAAAATAAAAGAAGAGAATTCTTAGAAAAAATGGAAAAATTGGAGAGAGATGGTGGAAATAAGTGGGAAGTTTGTGATGAAGTTTATAAGGAGGCTTCAAAGGTTACAATTTGTCCATACTGTGGAGAAGTTAAATATGAGATAAAATATGAAAAACCTACTACTTACTATAGGATTGAGGATAAAGAAGAAAAAGTTTTAACTCCATCAGATGTTAGAGAAATCTTAGAAAAAATCCCAGATGAAGATTGTATATTGTTAGGATTAAATCCAGAAACTACAAGGCCTGAATGGATGGTTTTAACTGTCCTTCCAGTTCCACCTGTAACTGTTAGACCATCAATAACCTTAGAAACTGGAGAAAGAAGTGAGGATGACTTAACGCATAAATTAGTTGATATCATTAGAATTAACAACAGATTAGAAGAAAATATCGAAGGAGGGGCCCCTAATTTAATTATTGAAGATTTATGGAATCTCTTACAGTATCATATTAATACATACTTCGATAATGAAGCCCCAGGAATTCCTCCTGCTAAGCATAGAAGTGGAAGACCTTTGAAAACTTTAGCTCAGAGATTAAAAGGTAAAGAAGGAAGATTTAGATATAATTTAGCAGGTAAGAGAGTTAATTTCTCAGCGAGAACTGTAATTTCTCCAGATCCATGTTTAAGTATCAACGAAGTTGGTGTTCCAGAGGTTATTGCTAAGGAATTAACTGTTCCAGAGAAAGTTACTAAGTTTAATATTGAAAAAATTAAAAAGTTGTTGAAAAATGGACCTAATAAGCATCCAGGAGTTAATTATGTAATTAGGAAAATGATTGGTAAGGATGGAAAAGAGCATGAATTTAAAGTTAAAATAACTGAGAGTAATAAAGATTTCTGGATAGAAAATATACGAGAAGGAGATATAGTTGAAAGACACTTAATGGATGGAGATATTGTATTATACAACAGACAGCCATCATTACACAGAATGTCTATAATGGGGCATAAAGTTAGAGTCCTTCCATATAGAACATTTAGACATAATTTATGTGTCTGTCCTCCATATAACGCTGACTTTGATGGAGATGAAATGAACCTACATGTTCCTCAGTCTGAGGAAAGTAGAGCTGAAGCAGAGAGTTTAATGCTTGTAGAAAAACATATACTTTCTCCAAGATTTGGAGGGCCAATAATTGGAGCAATACATGATTTTATCTCAGGAGCTTATATTTTAACTTCAAATTACTTTACGAAAGATGAGGCTACTTTAATACTAAGAAGTGGGGGAATAAAGGAGGAGTTGTGGGAGCCAGATAAAATAGAAAATGGAGTTCCACTATACTCCGGTAAAAAGATATTCAGTAAAGCACTACCAAAGGGTTTGAATTTAAGATACAAAGCAAAAATATGTAGAAAATGTGATGTCTGTAAAAAAGAAAACTGTGAATATGATGCATATGTTGTTATAAAAGATGGTGAGTTAGTTAAAGGAGTTATCGACAAAAACGGTTACGGAGCAGAGGCTGGGTTGATATTGCATACAATAGTTAAAGAATTTGGCCCAGAGGCTGGAAGAAAGTTCCTTGACTCTACAACAAAGATGGCTATAAGAGCAATAATGTTAAGAGGATTTTCAACAGGTATTAATGATGAAGATCTACCAGAAGATGCCTTAAAAGAAATTGAAAAAGTATTAGATGAAGCAGAGAAAAAAGTTAAAGAAATTATTGAAAAATATGAAAGAGGAGAACTTGATCTATTGCCAGGATTAGACTTGGAAGAATCAAGAGAGGCATATATAAACAATGTATTGAGAGAGGCAAGAGATAAAGCTGGTCAAATAGCTGAGAGATATTTAGGGATGGACAATCACGCAGTTATTATGGCTGTTACAGGAGCAAGAGGTAATATATTAAACATAACACAGATGGCGGCTTGTTTAGGACAGCAGTCTGTTAGAGGAAGAAGAATATTTAGAGGATATAGGGGAAGAGTTCTGCCTCACTTTGAAAAAGGTAGTTTAGATGCAAGATCTCACGGATTCGTTAGAAGTAGTTATAAAAAAGGTTTAAGTCCAACAGAATTCTTCTTCCACGCTATGGGAGGTAGAGAAGGTTTAGTCGATCAGGCAGTTAGAACTGCTCAATCTGGTTATATGCAGAGAAGATTAATTAATGCTTTACAAGATTTAAAAACTGAATTTGATGGTGTCGTTAGAGATTCAAGAGGAATAATAATTCAATTTAAGTATGGAGAGGATGGAGTGGATCCAATGCTCGCTGATAGAGGTAAAGCTGTAAATATTGATAGAATTATAGACAAAATTAAAATGAGATACAATAAATAATTATTTCCTTGCTATGTTTCTCTAACATTTTCAACAATTTAATTAATCAATCATTATAATTAATTTTACTTTGATTAGGTGATACAAATGGACATGGAAGTTTTAAAACAAAAAATTGAAAATTTAGACTTACCAAAGTCAGTAAAAGATGAGTTATTTGAAAAGTTATCTAAGGAAGATTTAGACGATCAAATTATAGATGAAATCATTGAGGAAGTTGTTAAGGCATATAAAAAGGCTTTGATAGAACCTTATGAAGCTGTTGGAATTGTTGCCGCTCAATCTATTGGTGAGCCAGGTACTCAGATGTCTTTGCCATATGAGGAGAAGATTATAATAAAAGATGGAGAATTTATAAAAGCTGTTGAAATTGGTAAATTAGTGGATAAAATGATTGAAAAATTTGGATTTGAGAAAGTTGGAAATAGTGAGGTTTGCGATTTACCAATTGAGATTTATGCTTTAAGTTTAGATCAAGATGAAAAAGTGCATTGGAAGAGAATTATAAGCTGTATTAGACATAAAAATAATGGAAAATTAATTAAAATAAAAACAAGATCTGGAAGAGAGATTACAGCAACTCCTTACCATTCATTTGTAGTAAGAAGAGATAATAAAATAGTCCCAATTAAAGGATCTGACTTAAAGATTGGAGATAGAATTCCAGTAGTTAAATATATCCCCGCTAACTGTATTGAAACAATATGTGTTTCTGAATACATTTTAAATAATAATAGTTTAGACATTCCAAATGAATTATCATTAACTTACGACTTTGGATACTTTATAGGAACTTATTTAGCAAAAGGTTCAGTATATGATGAATTTATTAAAATATCTTTCATTAACGAGGAAATTTTAAAAAATATAAAACTATTCTTAGATAATGTTGATTTAAAGTATGAAATAAACAATAAAGATATTAAAATATATTCACAAGCATTAATAAAGTTATTATTATTAAACTTTGGATATAACTACAAAAAAATCCCTGACTTTGTATTTGGAGCAAATAAAGATTTTGTTAAAGGATTACTTAGAGGATACTTTGATGTAAATAGTATCATCGATAATAAGGAATTAAAGATATTCTCAAATTCAAAAGAACTTATTGATGGATTGGCAATATTGTTATCAAGATTTGGAGTATTTACAATAAAAAATAGAATAAAAGAAAATTATGCATTAACAGTTCCATGTGAATATTTAAAAATATTTGTTGATAAGATAGGAACAATTAATCAAAAAAGTGCAAAATTAAAAGATATAATAACTAAAACTAAGAAATACAAATCAATAGACATTATTCCATCATTCGGAAATGCTTTAAGTAAATTAGGAGAAAAAGTTGAATTTCCAAAAATAATATTAAAAAGATATGAAAAGAGGCAAGAAATTGAAAGAAATACATTACAAAGATACTTAAATAGAATGAAGGAATTAGGATTAAAGAATGGATTGGATATTTCAACTTTAAAGGAGTATTGGTTATTGAAAAAATCTGTTGATAGTGATGTAATTTGGGATGAGATAGTTAAAATTGAAGAAGTAAATTATGATAAAGAGTATGTTTATGACATAAGCGTTGAGGGATTAGAAACATTTACGACATTTGATTGTATAATAACTCACAACACTATGAGAACATTCCACTACGCAGGGGTTGCAGAACTTAACGTTACATTAGGTTTGCCAAGAATGATTGAAATTGTCGATGCAAGGAAAGAGCCATCAACTCCAATAATGACAATCTATCTAAAAGAGGAGTATAAGAATAATAGAGAAAAAGCGGAAGAGATTGCAAAAGATATTGAAAGTATAACCTTAGAAGGAATTGCCGATAGTATAAGTATTGATCTATGGACTCAATCTATAAAAGTTGAATTAGACGAAAATAAATTAGCAGAGAGAAATCTAACATTGGATGATGTTATTGAGGCAATTAGGAAAAAATTAAAAGTAAAGATTGATGTTGAAGGAACTACACTATATCTAAAGGTAAAGACTCCTTCAATAAAAGCACTTAGAAAGAGGTTACCAAAAGTTAAAAATATTCAATTAAAAGGAATCCCAGGAATTGAAAGAGTTTTAGTTAAAAAAGAA
Source organism: Methanocaldococcus lauensis (assembly GCF_902827225.1). Lineage (NCBI taxonomy): Archaea > Methanobacteriati > Methanobacteriota > Methanococci > Methanococcales > Methanocaldococcaceae > Methanocaldococcus > Methanocaldococcus lauensis. The sequence continues at coordinate 1,441,725 of NZ_LR792632.1, forward strand.
GGGGATGAATATGTTTTATATACTCAGGGTTCAAATTTAAGAGAAGTCTTTAAAATCGAAGGAGTAGATACGAGTAGAACCATAACTAACAATATAATCGAAATCCAAGAAGTTTTAGGTATTGAAGCAGCAAGAAATGCGATAATTAACGAAATGAAAAAGACCTTAGAACAGCAAGGGTTAGAAGTAGATATAAGACATTTAATGATAGTGGCTGACATTATGACTGCTGATGGTGTTGTTAAACCAATAGGTAGGCACGGAGTTGCTGGAGAAAAAGGTTCTGTCCTCGCAAGGGCGGCATTTGAGGAGACAGTCAAACATCTATATTCTGCCGCAGAGAAGGGAGAAATTGATAAGTTAAAGGGAGTTATTGAAAATGTTATTGTAGGAAAACCAATATATATTGGAACTGGATGTGTAGAATTAGAGATTGATAGAGATTATGAAGAGGGTAAGTATAAAAATAATGAAAGTAATGAAGAGTAAAATATATATACTAAAAATATATTTTTATTCATAAGCCCAAAATCAATCTTATTTTAAAACTATTTTATTTTAAATTTTTAAATAAAATTTGGGGATGATGAGACATCGATGTGCTGAATAAATGATGAGCACGCCCTTCTCTGACCTTTTATATAGTTTAACTCTTCAATTTGCTATTATTTGTTATTCCAAAAAGTATATAAATATAGAGGAACTATTATTCGAAAACTAACATTATAAAACATACAGTGATATATTTTAAAAAATTAATTCTATTAGTTATAACCGGTAGGGGTTAGGACTTTCGCATACAATGTCTATTTTAATTTGCGAAAGTCCTAAGAAATCCCTCCGGAGTAAAAAAATGAGAAGGAGGGAAAGTATGGATGTGAATAAAGCAATTAGAACTGCAGTAGATACAGGTAAAGTAATTTTAGGTTCAAAAAGAACAATAAAATTCATTAAACACGGAGAAGGTAAGTTGGTAGTAATAGCAGGAAACATTCCAAAGGATTTAGAAGAAGATGTTAAGTACTACGCTAAATTATCAAACATCCCAGTTTACCAACACAAAATTACATCATTGGAACTGGGAGCAGTTTGTGGGAAACCTTTCCCAGTTGCTGCTCTTTTGGTTTTAGATGAAGGGCTCTCAAACATTATGGAGCTTGTAGAGAAGAAGGAAGGTGGTGAATAATGGCTAAGGTAAGATTAACAACAGAAGAAATTATGAAAATTGGATTTTTTGAAAAAATTGCTAATGTTCCCATAATCGACTGTGTATTAAATGATGAAAGAGTTGCTTTTATTGTAAAGGAGGGTGATATTGGAGCGGCAATTGGGAAAGGAGGAGAGAATGTTAAAACAGCAGAAGAGAAATTTGGAAAGAAAGTTGATATTATTGAATACTCAAACGATTGGAGAAAGTTTATAAGAAATATATTTGCACCAATACAGTTAGAGGATGTATGGGTTAAGAGAGTTGGAAAGGATGTTGTTGCTTTTATCAAAATAAATCCAAAAGTCAGAAGAGCGGTTTTTGGAGAAAAAGGTAAAAACTTAGAAAGAGCTTTAAAGATTTTAAAAAGACACACAAAAATTACAAAAATAAAAGTTATTGTAGAAAATCAAAAATTTAAAAGAAAAGGAGTAAGAAAACCAGTAACTAAAGAGCAGCAGCAAGAACAAGCTGAAAAAGAATCAAAGGTTGCTCAAGAAGCTGAAGCTCAACAGGATGTAAAAGAAACCACTAATGAGTAAAAATATTTATATGTATATGCTGTTTGAAATTATTATGGCAATTAATGCAATATAATCAATAATAATCAAGAATATAGAAGGTGAAGATTATGAGTGGAAGTAAATCACCAAGAGGAGAATTTGCTGGAAGAAAGTTGAGGTTAAAAAGAAAATGGTGTAGATGGCACGATTACAACTATGTTAGAAGAGTTTTAAGGTTAAAAGAAAAATATGACCCATTAGAAGGAGCACCAATGGCAAAAGGAATCGTTATTGAAAAAGTAGGTTTAGAAGCAAAACAGCCAAACTCTGGTATTAGAAAATGTGTTAGAGTTCAATTAATTAAAAATGGAAGAGTAGTTACTGCATTCTGTCCAGGAAATCATGCAATAAACTTCATTGATGAGCACGATGAGGTTATTATTGAAGGTATTGGTGGTCCTAAAGGACCAAGAGCTAAGGGGGACATTCCAGGAGTTAAGTATAAAGTTATAATGGTTGGTAGAAACTCATTGAGGGAATTAGTTAGAGGAAGACAGGAGAAAATTAAAAGATAAATTCCATAAAATCAAAAACTTTATTTTAAATGAGGTGATAACTTGGAACTCGATGAAATTAAGATATTTGGAAAGTGGAGCACTAAGGATGTAGTAGTTAGAGACCCTGGTTTAAGAAACTATATAAATTTAACACCAATCTATGTTCCACATACTGCTGGAAGATACACAAAAAGACAGTTTGAAAAAGCAAAAATGAACATTGTTGAAAGATTGGTAAATAAAGTTATGAGAAGAGAAGAAAACACTGGTAAAAAATTAAAAGCTTTAAAAATTGTTGAAGAAGCATTTGAAATTATTGAAAAAAGAACTAAGCAAAATCCAATTCAAGTTTTAGTAGATGCTATAGAAAACGCTGGTCCAAGAGAAGATACTACAAGAATTTCCTATGGAGGTATTGTATATTTACAGTCAGTTGATTGTTCCTCATTGAGAAGAATTGATGTTGCTTTAAGAAACATTGCATTAGGGGCTTATATGGCTGCTCATAAAAGTAAAAAACCTATTGAAGAAGCTTTAGCTGAAGAAATTATTGCAGCGGCAAGAGGAGATATTCAGAAAAGTTATGCAGTTAGAAAGAAAGAAGAAACAGAGAGAGTTGCTCAATCTGCAAGATAAATCCTTTAATAAATTTATTCACAACGTCTTTGTCACTAATAACCTTTTTATACTATTTTTAGATAATATTATTAAAAAAATATTTAAATCCGACAGATAATGCCAAAAATAATAAAACAACTAATAAGGTGAAGGATTATGGGAAAAAGAGCAAAAATGATTGCTAAAATTAAGGAATTGATGGAAAAGTATGATAGAATTAGAAACATTGGAATCTGTGCTCACATTGACCATGGTAAAACTACATTGTCAGATAACTTATTGGCTGGAGCAGGGATGATTTCAAAAGAATTGGCGGGGGAACAGTTGGCATTAGACTTTGATGAAGAAGAGGCTCAAAGAGGAATTACAATATTCGCGGCAAACGTTTCAATGGTCCATACTTACGAAGGAAAAGAGTATTTAATTAACTTAATTGATACTCCAGGACACGTTGATTTTGGTGGAGATGTTACAAGAGCTATGAGAGCTATTGACGGAGCTATTGTCGTAGTTTGTGCAGTTGAAGGAGTAATGCCTCAAACAGAGACAGTATTAAGACAGGCATTAAGAGAGAGAGTTAAGCCAGTCCTCTTTATCAACAAAGTAGATAGATTGATTAACGAATTAAAATTAACTCCTGAAGAATTACAAAATAGATTTATTAAGATTATCAATGACATTAACAACCTAATTAAGAAGATGGCTCCTGAGGAATTCAAGGATAAGTGGTTAGTAAGAGTTGAAGACGGTAGTGTTGCATTTGGTTCAGCTTACAATAACTGGGCAATTTCAGTACCATTTATGAAAAAGAGTGGAATAACCTTTAAAGACATAATTAAATATTGTGAAGAAGACAAACAAGAAGAATTGGCTGAAAAAGCTCCATTACACGAAGTTGTTTTAGATATGGTTATTAAACACTTACCAAGCCCACCAGAGGCTCAGAAGTATAGAATTCCACACCTATGGAAAGGAGACTTAAATTCAGATGTTGGTAAGGCAATGCTTAACTGTGATCCAAATGGTCCATTAGCAGGGGTAATTACCAAAATTATCGTAGATAAACACGCAGGGGCAGTTTCTGTTTGTAGATTATTCAGTGGTAGAGTCAGACAGGGAGACGAAGTATATATGGTAAATAGCCAGCAGAAGGCAAAGATTCAGCAAGTTTCTGTCTTTATGGGTCCAGAGAGAATTCCAGTTGAAAGTATATCAGCAGGAAACATCTGTGCATTAGTTGGTTTAAAGGAGGCATCAGCAGGAGAAACAATCTGTTCTCCAGATAAAATTATAGAGCCATTCGAAGCAATAACTCACATAAGTGAGCCAGTTATTACAGTAGCAATTGAAGCAAAGAACACAAAAGATTTGCCAAAATTAATTGAAGTTTTAAGACAGGTAGCAAGAGAAGACCCAACTGTCAGAGTAGAGATTAATGAAGAAACTGGAGAACACTTATTAAGTGGAATGGGAGAGTTACACATTGAAATTATAACAAAGCTTAAAATTGAAAGAGATGCAGGAATTCCAGTTGAAGTTGGACAACCAATAGTTGTTTATAGAGAAACAGTAACAGGAAAATCACCAATAGTTGAGAGTAAATCTCCAAACAAGCATAACAAACTATACTTCGTAGTTGAGCCATTAGAGGAGGGTGTATTACAAGCATATAAAGAAGGTAAAATACCAGATGTAGATACCAAGAGAAAGTTAGATGATAAAATTGTCCAAGAGTTAATCAAGGCTGGAATGGATCCAGAAGAGGCTAAGAGAGTAATGTGCATCTACGAAGGTAATGTCTTAGTAAATATGACAAGAGGTATTGTTCATTTAGATGAAGTTAAAGAATTAATTATTCAAGGATTCAAAGAGGCTATGAGAAATGGACCATTAGCTGCTGAGAAATGTCAAGGAGTCAAAGTTAAGTTAATAGATGCAGTATTACACGAGGATGCAATCCACAGAGGTCCAGCACAAATGATTCCAGCGGCAAGATTTGGTATTAGAGATGCAATGATGCAAGCAAATCCAGTATTGTTAGAGCCAATGCAATATGTATATATTAACACTCCACAGGACTATATGGGAGCTGCAATGAGAGAAATTAGCAATAGAAGAGGACAGATATTAGATATGGAGCAGGAAGGAGATATGACAATAATTAAAGCTAAGTGTCCAGTTGCAGAGATGTTTGGATTTGCAGGGGCTATTAGAGGAGCTACTCAAGGAAGATGTCTTTGGAGTATAGAGTTTGCTGGATATGAGAGAGTCCCAAGAGAAATGCAAGAACAATTAATTAGACAGATTAGAGAAAGAAAAGGGCTTAAAATGGAGTAATTCTTACGTGTTTTCTTAAATATTTCTCAATTTTAACATTCCCTATTATTTTTAAAATTTTATCATAGTAACCAAAAGATATATATACCCCTTAACTAATATTTATATCACCACAAACCACACAAATTGTGTATTCTTATTCCAACTTTGTTAAGTTAAACTTAACACCATTTTGGCAATATAATAAAAAATAAAAGTAAAAATTGGTGATGTAATATGGCAAAGCAAAAACCAGTACTAAACGTAGCATTTATTGGACACGTTGATGCAGGTAAGTCAACAACTGTTGGAAGATTATTATACGACAGTGGTGCAATTGACCCTCAGTTATTAGAAAAATTGAAAAGAGAAGCTCAGGAGAGAGGTAAGGCAGGATTCGAGTTTGCTTATGTTATGGACAACTTAAAAGAAGAAAGAGAAAGAGGAGTTACAATTGATGTAGCTCACAAAAAATTCGAAACTAAAAAATATGAAATTACAATCGTCGATTGTCCAGGTCACAGAGACTTCATTAAAAATATGATTACAGGAGCTTCACAAGCTGATGCAGCAGTTTTAGTCGTTGATGTTAACGATGCTAAGACTGGAATTCAACCACAAACAAGAGAACACATGTTCTTAGCAAGAACATTAGGTATAAAACAAATTGCAGTGGCAATTAACAAAATGGATACTGTTAATTACAGTCAAGAAGAATACGAAAAAATGAAAAAAATGTTATCAGAGCAATTATTAAAAGTCTTAGGTTACAACCCAGACCAAATTGACTTTATTCCAACAGCTTCATTGAAAGGAGACAACGTTGTTAAAAGATCAGAAAACATGCCATGGTATAAAGGTCCAACATTAGTTGAAGCATTAGACAAGTTCCAACCACCAGAAAAACCAGTCAACTTGCCATTAAGAATTCCAATTCAAGATGTCTATTCAATTACTGGAGTAGGAACTGTTCCAGTTGGAAGAGTAGAAACTGGTATCTTAAGACCAGGAGATAAAGTTGTATTCGAACCAGCTGGTGTTCAGGGAGAAGTTAAGTCAATTGAAATGCACCACGAGCAAATTCCACAAGCAGAACCTGGAGACAACATTGGATTTAACGTTAGAGGAGTTAGTAAGAAAGATATTAAGAGAGGAGACGTTTGTGGACACCCAGACAATCCACCAACAGTTGCTGAAGAATTCACAGCTCAAATCGTTGTCTTACAGCACCCAACTGCAATTACTGTTGGTTACACACCTGTCTTCCACGCACACACAGCACAAGTTGCATGTACATTCGTTGAGTTATTGAAGAAATTAGATCCAAGAACTGGACAAGTTATTGAAGAAAATCCACAGTTCTTAAAGACAGGTGATGCAGCAGTTGTTAGAATTAAACCAACAAAACCAATGGTTATTGAAAATGTCAGAGAAATTCCACAGTTAGGTAGATTCGCTATTAGAGATATGGGTATGACAATCGCTGCAGGTATGGCAATTGATGTCAAAGCTAAAAACAAATAAATCTTCTTTAATTTTTAATTAATTTTTTAAATCCATTTCTATATTTTTTTATATTTTTAAAAAGGTTGAGAGGGAGGAGTATGCAAAGAGCAAGAATTAAGTTATCAAGTACAGATCATGTAATTTTAGATGAAATTTGTAGACAAATAAAAGAAATTGCTGAAAAGACTGGAGTAGATATTTCAGGACCAATTCCATTACCTACAAAGGTATTAAAAGTTGTTACAAGAAAGAGTCCAGATGGAGAAGGTTCATCAACATTTGACAGATGGACAATGAAAATTCATAAGAGATTGATTGACATTGATGCAGATGAAAGAGCCTTAAGACATATTATGAAAATAAAAATTCCAGATAATGTTCAAATAGAGATACAATTTAGATAAATATTGAGATGCTGTTTTTTTAAATTGTAAAATCTTCATAAGTTATTTTGCGTTGCAATCTGAAAAGTGAGGATTGCAACGACTTTTCTATTTTTTTATTTTCCATGAAGTCTTTTATACAATCTTACTCTTTCATTAATTTTCTTTTTTATCTCCTCAATACCTATTCCTTTTTTTAATATTGCTGGGACTATAAATTTCCACTGATGCCATGGAGGCTGGCATTTTAAATACTCACAAATATTATCTAAAACTTCATCCCACTTATCTTTTTTTATTTTATCCATTTTATTAGCTACAAGAATAGGACTTATTTTTAAGTCGGTTATAAAATCAAACATCTCTAAATCAATTGGAATCTCCCCTTTTTTATTCCATCTTTCCACTATTTCAATGAATGGTTTTGTATCTATTATTTGAACTGCTGCAGCTATTTCATCAGCATGATTTTCTATGTAATGAACTATCTTATCTTTAATAGCTTCTTGAACTTTTTTTGGAACTCCTGCCATATACCCAAATCCAGGCATATCAACCAATATATAATCTCCCATATCATACTCATTAATTTTTAATGTTACTCCTGGCTTTTTTCCTACTTTAACATCTTTTCTACCAGTAATTAATCGAACAAAAGTCGATTTTCCTACATTACTTCTACCCACAACTATAACCTTTGGTTTTTTCTTTTTTTCATATTTTTCTTTTAAATTTTTGTATTTTTCAAAAAAGTCATTCATAGATATCCCTTTCATAAATTATAATATTTTTAAAATAAGTATATCAAACAAAAAGAGAGCAAAAATAAAAAATATTAATATCTATCTTGAGGAGTTTTAACTTCTTCAATAATTTTTTTACCAGCAACAACTTCATCTATACTATGTATTGTTCCTCCTAATCTTTCAATAATTTCCTGAATTTCATCAAAATCTAAATTATTTCCTTCAATTGTTACTTTAACATTTTCAGTTTCTTTGTCTATTTCATAAACTGTAATATTTACCCCATCTATATTAGGGAGAGATGTTAATTGTAAAGCCATCTCTGTTATTTTTGGTTCGTGTGGCTTTAGTATATCTAATACTATTCTCCTAATTCCGTTCAAATCTATCCCTCTAAAATATTATTTTTAATTTTTCTAAATTAACTATAGTTACAATTAGGTTATTTAAAATTATTGATAAATTGTCAATATGTTCATATTTTTTAATACATAAATTATTAAAAAATAAATGATAAGGTATTAATAATCCCTAAGTTAAATTACTTATTGTTATTAATAAAAAATAGATTAACATTTCACATATAACATATATATGTTGGAGGGATAGCATGGAAATAAATGGAGTATATATTGAAGATACATTTGCAGAAGCTTTTCCAATATGGGTATCAAGAGTTTTAATAACAGCATCTACTAAAAAGTGGGCAAAAATTGCCGCTACAGAGGCTACTGGTTTTGGTTGTTCAGTTATTATGTGTCCAGCAGAAGCTGGAATTGAAAAATATGTTCCTCCATCAAAAACTCCAGATGGAAGACCTGGATTTATAATACAAATCTGCCATCCTAAAAAATCAGAATTAGAACACCAAATGTTAGAAAGATTAGGACAGTGTGTTTTAACATGCCCAACAACAGCTATTTTTGACGCTATGGGTGACATGGCTGAAGAACAGTTAAAAGTAGGATTTAAGTTAAAGTTTTTCGGAGATGGTTATGAGAAGAAGGATGAGTTGTATGGTAGAAAAGTATATAGAATACCAATTATGGGAGGAGAATTTATAACAGAAGCTAAATTTGGTATTAAAAAAGGAGTGGCTGGAGGGAACTTCTTTATAATGGCTGACACTAACGCTACTGCATTAATAGCAGCTGAAGCCGCAGTAAATGCTATTTCATCAGTTGAGGGAGTTATAACTCCATTCCCTGGAGGAGTTGTAGCTTCAGGAAGTAAGGTGGGTGCAAGTAATCCAAAGTATAAATTTATGGTAGCTACAACAAACCACAAAATGTGTCCAACATTAAAAAATGTTGTAGAAGATTCAGAGATTCCTGAAGATGTAAATGGTGTTTATGAAATAGTTATTGATGGTATTGATGAAGAATCAGTAAAAGAGGCTATGAAACAAGGTATATTAGCAGCTACAAGAGTTCCAGGAGTTAAAAAAATTACTGCTGGGAATTATGGAGGTAAATTAGGAAAATACCAAATAAAATTACATGAATTATTTGAGTAATTATATTTTTCTTTTTTAATATCTTTTTTGACATAAATATTTTATAAATAACAAAAATTTAAAAATATTATATGAGATATTAATTTAAATGAAAAAATTAAATAATAATTAAATTTATAAAAAATAACCATAAAATATATAAAAATAAATAAAACCATAGGAGGTTTTTGGTTTGAGACCAAAATATACATTAAGAAAAGAAATGATTGGTGAATTTACATTAAATAAATCTTTTAATACATATAGAGGGAAGGTTTTAAAGGCTGATTTTAGTGGGCCATTAGAAGGAATTGTAATGAAAAATAAAAAAGATCATATCTATTTTTATCCTCTTTTAGCTTTGCATATGGTAAGGCCATTAAACTGTGTTCCAATAAATGTTATTCCTAAAACCTCCCTCCCTACAAATCCAAAAAATGTACATATTAAGGAAGCATTATCAAGAATTGTTGGTAGAACTGTAAAAGTTTATTATGAATCTCCAAAAACATCTTATTTAGGAAGATTATTAGGATTTACAAGAGGAGTTTTTTCATGGACTTTAGTTTTAGAGATACATGGAGATGTAGTTTTATTATTTAACCCAGATTACATTGTTTATTATGGAACTAAATGGACTTTTTTAAAAAATAATCCTCCATACAAACCTCCAAAGTTAATGAATCTTACAAAAACAGCAAACTATTTAAAAAGATGCCTATTAGAGGAAGTAACTATTGAGCCAGAGTATCCAAGAATAAACATTGAAGATAAAGTTTATGTTTATCCTTATGGAGTAGTTTCTAAGGACGATTATTTAGGAAAGACAGTAGAAAATATATTAAGGGAAAAAGAGTTTTTAGTTTAAATTTAAATATATTTTAGTAATTGAACATTGATATATATACACTTAATGTAACTTTAAAATATAACCTTAAAATTATTTTTTTTTACAAATTTTTTAAATTTAATTAAAAATAAGGCATAATTTACGATTTTTTTACACAAAATATTAAAAATTTTCAGTTTATTTTTACACCGAAGAGTTTATATATGAGTAATCCTTATTTACACTAAAAAATCTTATGTCAATTATATATAATCGTTTATAAATTGAGAAAAATTTTTATTCTTGGAGGTGCATCGAATGGTTGGCGAGATAAATCCTTTAAATGCATATTTTAAACTTCCAAATACAGTTTCTTTGGTTGCAGGTAGTAGCGAGGGTGAAACACCATTAAATGCTTTTGACGGAGCTTTATTAAATGCTGGAATTGGGAATGTGAATTTAATTAGAATAAGCAGTATAATGCCTCCAAATGCTGAAATAGTTCCTTTACCTAAACTACCAATGGGAGCCTTAGTTCCTACAGCCTATGGTTATATTATTAGTGACGTCCCAGGAGAGACTATTTCAGCGGCTGTTAGTGTTGCTATTCCAAAAGATAAAAACCTATGTGGCCTAATAATGGAATTCGAAGGGAAATGTTCAAAAAAAGAGGCAGAAAAAACTGTTAAAGAAATGGCAAAAATAGGTTTCGAAATGAGAAACTGGGAATTAGAGAGAATTGAATCTATTGCAGTTGAACACACAGTTGAAAAATTAGGATGTGCTTTTGCAGCAGCAGCATTATGGTATAAATAATTAAAATTTAAAATTGTCCTTTAAATTTAAAGAAATTTACTAAAATTAATAATTAATTATTAAATTTATTAAAAAAGATAATTTAAAGAATCATTATGATCCAAGTATTATAGGAGGTGAAAACAATGTTAAAGTTCTTAGGAAAGCATTTAATATTAGAATTGTGGGGTTGCAATCCAGAGGCTTTAGATGACATTGAAGGAATAGAAAAGATGTTAGTTGATAGCGTAGAGGCTTGTGGAGCTACATTAATATGCGTAAAAACACACAAATTTTCCCCTCAAGGAGCTACTGGTGTAGCAGTTTTAGCTGAAAGTCACATATCAATACACACATGGCCAGAATTAGGATATGCAGCTATGGATATTTTTACATGTGGAGAGCACGTAGAGCCAGCAAAGGCTATACCAATAATTAAAGAATTCTTAAAACCAAAGCATATTGAAATCTTAGACTTAAAGAGAGGCATAAGACTAAATGAAGGTGATTTAAAGTGAATAACCATAACAACAATTTTAAATGTCATATATGGTTTACGGAGTATCACAACAACAATGTAGCCCTCTCTGTTAGAGTAAAAGACATTTTATATATGGATAAATCCGAGTTTCAAGAAATCGAAATAATTGATACCTATGATTTTGGAAAAGTATTAATCTTGGATAACACATTCCAAACAACTGAGAGAGATGAATTTATATATCACGAATTAATTTCCCATATCCCTCTTTTTACTCATCCTAATCCTAAAAATGTCTTAGTTATTGGAGGAGGAGATGGTGGAACAGTTAGGGAAGTTGTTAAGCATAAATCAGTGAAATCAGTTGATTTTGTAGAGTTGGATAGAAAGGTTATTGAAGCTTGTAAGAAATATATGCCTAAACTAAGTTGTGAAATGGACAACGAAAAGGTTAATGTTATTATAACTGACGGAATTAAATATGTTGCTGAAACAGACAAAAAATATGATGTTATTATTGTAGATTGTCCAGATCCTGTAGGTCCTGCCAAGGGTTTATTTGAAAAAGAGTTTTATAAAAATGTATTTAAATGTTTAAATGATGAAGGAATTATGGTTCAACAATCTGAAAGCCCATTGTATAACTTAGATTTAATACAAAACATATGTAGATATTTAAAGGATGCTGGATTCAAGATAATTATGCCCTACACATATCCAATGCCTACATATCCAAGTGGATTTTGGAGCTTTACATTGGCATCTAAAAAATACAATCCATTAGATGTAGATGAGAAAAAAATAAAAGAAGCTTTAAAAGATATGGAGACAAAATATTATGATGAAGAAGTTCATAAAGGTATTTTTTTAGCCACACCTAAGTTTTTAAAAGATGCAATTAAAAAAGTTCTTGAATAATTTTTATTTTTATATTTTAAAATCTTTAGGGGTGGTTTAATGAAAGAGTATTTTATTGATTTATCTAAATTTATGATGGCAAATAGTTCATTTGAAGAATCTGATGGAGTTATATTTTCAGTTCCATATGATGGGACAACATCATTTAAGCCGGGAACAAGAGAAGGAGGAAATGCTATAAGAATATCTTCATGGGGATTAGAAACTTACAGCCCTATTTTAGACAGAGATTTATCTGAATTAAAATACTGCGATTTAAAAGATTTGGATTTGTATGGAAATCAGGAAGAGATATTTAATACAGTTTATTCTGTATCAAAAGAAATATTAAAGGAAGGTAAAAAAATAATTGTCTTTGGTGGAGAGCATTCTATAACCTATCCAATAGTTAAGGCAGTTAAAGATGTTTATAAAGATATTATTGTTATTCAATTCGATGCCCATTGTGATTTAAGAGATGAGTATTTAGGAAATAAACTATCTCACGCGTGTGTTATGAGAAGAATTTATGAATTAACTAAACATATCTTCCAATTTGGAATTAGAAGTGGAGATAGAGAAGAATGGAAATTTGCTAAGAAAAATAACATTTACTTAAAAATGGATTTAATGAATAAAGATGACTTAAAATATATAATTGAATTGGATAAACCAATATATTTAACCATTGACATTGATGTTTTAGACCCTGCCTATGCTCCGGGAACGGGAACTCCTGAGCCATGTGGATTTTCAACTAAAGAACTTTTAAACTCTTTATATCTATTAAAAAAGGTTAAAGATAAAATTGTTGGATTTGATATAGTTGAAGTTTCTCCTATCTACGATCCAGCAAACATTACAGCAATAACTGCCGCAAAAATAGTTAGGGAATTGATGTTGATGATTTTATGACACTTTTCCTTTAAGCATGGCAATTATAAATCTTGTCTCTGCCTTATCCAATTCTTTTAAACTGTTGCCTTCAATTATAAAAGTATTATTTACTTTCATTATAGTCGCTTTATTTTGTGTCTTTAAGAGTTTTATAACCATTGTCTTATTGTTTTTCATTAAATATTCACTTTCATTTATTTTTAATTTATCAATTGATTCCTTACCATTGACAAATATTGCCTTTACAGTTACTGTAGAGTTAGTTCTATTTAACTCAATTGCAATGTTGTGGGGATAGAATTGATTAAACCACTCTAATTTTGTTATTAAATCTACTATTGTTACTCCACCCTCGTCCATCTTTAAACTCATGTTTCCGCAGATATATATTAGTTTTCTAGTATGGTAGTAGTTATAAATTTCTTTATCTGTAGTATTTATTAATTTTACATCCTTTGCTTCTCCAATTGTAGCTCTTAAAGGAACTTTTATGATTGTTGACGTATTTCCATTAACAGAGGCGTTAATGTAGATATAGTTTTTATAATCATTCATATTAATACACATGGACATTGAAGTTATTAATATAATTGAACTAAGTATTAACAGGAATTTTTTCATTATCTCCCTCCTCTAAGATATGAATACAAATAATATAGAACTATAAATAAAACTACTATATACCAATATTCTTTAAGCCATATTGATAGATAGCCAATATAAGGAATTACTAATGGATGGCCATCTATAACAACAACTCTCTGCCTTATTTGATTAACATTAACAAGTTCAGGGTCATTTATTGGATTATTATCCCCCTTTATTATAAAGTAAGTTTTATTATCAAAATTTACTTTCTCAATTACTCTATGAATAACTGGCTTGGTTGGGCTTTTTGGAATGTCTAACTCAACTATATCATAATAGCCATTATTAGTTTTTAATTTACCTAAGTATTTTACTGTTATTTTATTATTCGTTGTCTCATTGAATATTTGTAAGGTTTTTATAGGATTTAATCCTAATTTATAATCTAAGCTATACAATAAAGATTGATAGTAGGGCCAATGAGCTTTATATACTACAATATCCCCAACCTTAACATCTTTTGGATTAAATTCAAAACCTGCATTTTCTACAACTACCAAGTCACCTCTTTTCATAATAGGATACATACTGTTAGAAACTACAACATTTACGTGGCTCCATATTAAGAACAATACAATTAAAAATATTATCCACTCAACAGCATCCTTCTTATTAAATTTTAAGTTAATAATTCCACCCCTCTTTATTCAAAAATTTTTGGATTAATCTTTCTATTTTCATTTTGTAAAAGGGCAACTCTACTATCTTCATTGTCATCAATTAATTTATATGAACTATTCTCCTCTAAAATCTTTGCTAATTTCAAAATTTCATCGTGTTGGAGCATATTCTCCTTACTTAATCTCTTTTGAGAATAACCAACGTGCATATATGACTTTAATTCAATAAAATGGACATTTGCCCTCTCATAGAGATCAACAAATTTTAAAATGTCATCGTTATAACCTCTAACCAATGTAGTTCTAATACATGTTCTTTTTTTCTCTTTTAAAATGTCTAAGGTATTTAAAATACTCTCCCAATACTCTTCTTTTCCTCTACATATTCTTTTATAACTCTCCAAATCATAGGCATCTAATGAAATGTATAATTGAGTAGGTTCTATTTTTTCAATAACTTCAGTTAATATTCCATTTGAAACTACAAATGTTGTAAATCCTTTTTTGTGGAATATTTTTATTAACTCGTCTAAGTATGGGTAGAGAGTTGGCTCCCCAGATAAAGATATTGCCACATGCTTTGGCTCTAATGCCTCTTTAAATTTCTTTTCTCCAACTCTATCAATAACTCCTCCATAACCCATAATTATTCTTCTATGCAACTCTAAGATTTTCTCATAAACTACCTCTGGCTCTTCCCATTTTGGCTCTTTAATTTTGTTTATGTCAATATTTATATCTGTTGGTAAAACTCTCCAGCAGAATATACAATTTTGCTGACACCAAATAACAGAGGGAGTGCATTGGATACATCTATGCGTCTCTATCCCATAAAATTGTGATTTATAACAGTTTTTATCTTCTAACATTTTTTTTCTAACCCAGCCACATAGTTTAACTCCAATATGGTTGTATATCTGATATCTCTGTTTTCTTAAAATTTTGTAGATTTCTTCAGGAATCATGTTCTCACTTTTTTAATGCCTCCATAAATCTATATTTTAAAACTACTGGTGGAATCTCTATGTTAGGACATTTTTCATTGTATGGAATTGCCTTAGCAATAATCACTCTACATTTATTTTCTTTTAAAGATTTTTTAAATTCTTTTTCAAACTCTTCTAAGGTGTATGTTGTTACTGCTTCTAAACCACAACCTTTTGCTACAATCTCTAAGTTAGTATTTTTACTTGTTTGAGTTTTTTGATTACCAGTAGAGCCATAAGATGAATTATCAACTATAACCAATATATAATTTTTTGGATTAGTATATCCTATTGTAGATAGAGAGCCAAGATTCATCAATATTGAGCCATCACCATCTATAACTATAACCTTATCTTTGCAATTTAAAGCCAACCCTAAACCAATAGATGAGGCTAATCCCATTGAACCAAGCATATAAAAGTTTCTTTCTCTATCTTTCACATAATACAACTCCTTAGAAGGAATTCCTATATTGCTAACTATTATTTCTTTATCTCCAACATTTTCAACAATTTTTTTAATTATGTCTATCCTTCTTGGAAGCATATTTATCACATTTAAATTATTCTAAGTCATACTCCCAATATAGAGCGTCAAATAGTAAAGCCACAGGATAAGAGATTTTAAACATATATGATGAGGCATATTTTATTAGTTTATATGCTTCTTCTGGAGTCTTTGGTTTATATGTAGGAATTTCACAAACATCCAATAATTTTGTGATCCATCTCCCCATAGGTATTTGAGCGGGGATTTGTTCTTTTAAATCTCCTCTATGGCTTATTATCAATAAAGTAGGTATTTGAAAAGTTTTATATAATGAAGCAATTGCATTTATTGAATTTCCAATTCCAGAATTTTGCATTAATATTGCTGTTTTCTTTCCTGCTAAGTATGCCCCAGCACATATTCCAAAAGCCTCTTCCTCTCTCGTAGTTGGGATATATCTTATATTTTCATCTTCCTCAACTAATTTTATTAGATTTTTTAAGTTAGCACATGGAACAGAGCAAATAAAGTCAATATTTGACTCTTTTAATGCTTTGTATATTGCTAAACTACTTCTCATAATAATCTCCTCTCTACTATAGAGGTTTGTTCTATCTATTCAATCACAAAAGATATATAGTTAATCATCAGTAAAACTTTTTATGATTTTACAATAAATTTGTATTATAAGAAAAATTATTTATAAAAATTTTCTTAAAAGATAAGATTAAACATTATGAGGTGAAAAATTTGAAAGCATTTGAATTTTTAAATAATGAATATGATGGAGGTTTAACTGTAGTTTTAGATAAAGGATTACCCCCAAAATATGTTGAAGATTACTTAAAAGTTTGTGGTGATTATATAGACTTTGTAAAGTTTGGATGGGGAACCTCTGCAGTTATTGATAGAGATGTAATTATTGAAAAAATTAAATATTACAATGATTGGGACATTAAAGTTTATCCGGGAGGCACATTATTTGAGTATGCATATTTTAAAAATAAATTTGATGAATTTTTGAATGAATGTAACAATTTGGGCTTTAACGCTGTGGAAATATCTGACGGTTCCTTAGACATTAGTTTAGAAGAAAGAAAATTTGCTATAGAAAAAGCTAAAGACTATGGATTTATAGTATTAACTGAAGTAGGAAAAAAATTACCTGAAAAAGATAAAAAATTAACAATAGAGGATAGAATTAAATTAATAAATTATGATTTAGATAGTGGAGCAGATTATGTTATTATTGAAGGTAGAGAAAGCGGTAAGGGCATAGGATTATTTGATAGAGAGGGAAAAATAAAGGAAGAGGAATTAAATAAATTAATAAAAAATGTGGATGTAAATAAAGTTATATTTGAGGCTCCAAATAAAAATCAACAGGTAGGCTTTATATTAAAATTAGGTAGTTCTGTAAATTTGGCAAATATTCCATTTGATGAGGTAATAAGTTTAGAAACATTAAGAAGAGGACTTAGAGGAGATACTTTTGGAATAATGTAATTTATTGCTCTATAATTTCTATTCCTTTTTCAACAATTCTAAATTTAACCTTTTCCTCTCCAGCATGTCTATGTTTTTCTAATATTGCCAATCTTTCTTCGCTATTAATTTTCTCTAATCTAACTATGCATTTACTCCAATATTCCAATAAAGAACCTCCAGAAGCTTCAAAGCCATTGACTGTCTCTCTAACTTGATTTGTTATTAAAACTGCTAAGTTGTAGGTTTTAGCTATTTTTAATAAAGTTTTTACTTGATTACCAAGCATTTTATTGAGCATAATATTTTTGTTAGCCTCATTACCTAACTCCAACCTATACAAAGAAGTTATGTTATCAACTACAATTAAACTTGCATTTTTAGCTATTAGAGGAACTTCCTTCTGTATAATTTTATCTTGCTCATAAAAATCAAAGACATCATATATTATCATATTCTCTAAAACTTTTTGGTAATCATTTGGAGATATTTGCTTTATTCTTTCTATTGACAAGCCACCTTCAGTGTCTATATATATAACTTTCCCAAATTTACTGGCATTTATTGAATTTATAATGCAAATATTTGTTTTACCCACTCCTGGAGGGCCATAAATTTGAGTTATCGTTTGTTTTTCAGCATTTCCCAACAATATCTCTTTTAGCATTATAATCTCCCTTTACCTTTTACTTTGAAAATTTTTAATTTCCTCTAATACCATCTCTACCGCCTTATCTACGGCTTCAGAAACCTCTTTAGACAATCCTGGCTTTATGTAAGGCATTGTAAATTCTTTTCCTTGACAACCTATAACTACAACTTCTACTCCTTTATTATGTAACTCTTTAAGAAAAGGAGCCAATGGAACATTGTGAGCATCAAAAGAGTATTTTCTAAGGTTTGGTAGTTCATCAACATCTATCTTTTTCAATGTTCCTGGTTTTAGACCAAAATCAATAGCATCAACTACAATTATTTTTTTAATGTCTTCATCTATCAAAGTCATTAAGTAGTATGCCCCACTCGCTCCAGCATCGATAACTTCGACATTCTCAGGAACAATATTTTCTAATTTTTTCACAACCTCACAACCAAATCCATCATCTCCAAACAACAAATTTCCACAGCCAACTACTAATATATCTTTCTTTTTTTTCATCTTCTCATCCTATTTAGTTTTATTTTTATTTAGTTTTTCTTTGAATTTTTTTGCCACATCTTTTGGATTTTCTGATTGATATATACTTCTTCCAACAATTACATAGTCATTTTCATCTAAAATGTTAATAATTTCTTCAATTTTTCCCCCTTGATAACCAACTCCTGGTGTCATTACTGGAAGTTTTGCGATATCCTTAATTTCTTTGAGTCTCTCTGGTCTTGTAGAGGGAGCAACAATAGCATCAACTTTAAGTTTTTTAGCCATTTTTGCTAATTTATTGGCAATTGGTTGCATATATTGAATAGCCCCTGGATGACTCATTTCTGTAACCATTATTACCTTTTTATTAAATTTTTTAGCAACTTCTTGGACTGCTTTAACAGAGTCTTCTCCAACGAAGCCATGGACTATTATTCCATCAGCATATTTTAAGGCAATTTCTGCTATTTTTCTGTTAGTTTCAGGAATATCCGCAACTTTAAAATCACATATAACCTCTCTATTACATATTTTTTTTATTTCTTCAACAATTTCCAATCCAGAAGATAAAACTAACGGATATCCAACTTTTACAGCGTCAATATAATCCTTAACTTCATTCACAATTTTTAATGCCTCCTCTCTATTTAAAACATCTAAGGCTATCATTAACTTTGGCATACTATCACTCTTATTTTTTATTTTTAATTATTTAACATGCTTTAAAATTTCTCTTAAATCTCTCTTTTCGATGCATATATCTGCCTTTTCCTTTAAAATAGGTTTAGCACAAAAGGCTATTTTTAAACCAGCTTTTTTAAACATACTAATATCATTTGCTCCATCTCCTACTACAACGGTATCTTCTAATTTAATGCCTTCAATTTTTGCTATTTTCTCTAAAATTTCTCCTTTGGAATTTTCTTTTAACACATCTCCTTCCACTTCTCCAGTTAATTTTCCATCTTTTACTATTAATCTATTGGCAAAAGCATAATCCAACCCCAATTTTTCTTTAATTTTATTAACTGCTATGTCAAAGCCACCACTAACAACTCCAATTATATAACCTCTTTTCTTTAATTCCTTAATAGTTTCTTCAGCCCCTTCTGTTAGAGTTATCCTTTCAATAGCCTTCTCAACTTTTTCTATTGGTAAATCTTTTAATAAACTAACTCTTTTTCTTAAAGATTGTTCAAAATTTAATTTTCCTTCCATTGCCTCTTTTGTAATTTTTTTAACTTCTTCTTCAACTCCAGCCTCTTTTGCAATCTCATCAATCGTCTCATTATTAACTAATGTGCTGTCAAAGTCAAATAAAATAAGTTTTTTCCTTTTCTCCATTTGACCACCTAAATTTTAAGATTTTGTGCTATTTTTCGATATAGTAAATAAAAATTTTTATACTTTTAATTCAAATTTTTATATATATATATCCATTATATCCAATACTTATATATAGAAATTTTGAATAAAATATAGTTATAACTAAATTAGGTGGGATATTATGGGGTGTAAAAAAGTATTCTATTATTTCTTAATAAGTATGTTGTTTCTTTTTATTTCTCAAATATATGCTGATGATTGGAATCCTCCAGAAACCTATACATTAGTTATGCCAAATATAAACCATAATTATGAAATTTATATAAATGATTCTGAATATAACAGTTGTTCATATGGTATAATAAAATATGGATCATCTAAAAATTTTGGCTTAGATTGGGGTGATGATACTTTTGATATATATAAGAAAAAAAATAATGATACAATAATACTGAATGTTAGTTCAAAAAAAGGTGTAAATGTTACTATAAAGTTTATAGATGTAACTAATAACACAATTCTTCAGGTTATTAATTATCCTTCGTCTAATGTAGGTTCTAATACAACTAACTCTACTACAAATACTGGAGGTAATACAAAAGCACCAATACCTTTTGAAGTAGTGATATTGGTTTTAATTGCAATTCCACTAATATCACTGAAAAAATTCAAATGAATCTTTAAAATTTTATTTTTAATACATCTTTACATCTATCAATTTAAATATATAAATAATATTTAGATAACTTTTAATTTGATAGATTCTATTTCTCTATTAACTATGGAGGTGAATACAACTATGTATAAAATAGGAATAGTTGGCTGTGGAGTTATTGGTAGTTTTATTTCAAAGAAAGTTGTAGATGGAACTATAAAAAACGCTAAAATAATTGCTGTGTATGATAGAAATTTAGAGAAATCTAAAAAACTTTCAGAACTTACTGGGGCTAAGATTTGCAACAGTATAGACGAGTTAGTTAAAGAAAATTTAGATTTAGTTGTAGAATGTGCCTCAGTAAAGGCTGTTGAAGAAGTTGCTACAAAATCATTAATAAATAATAAAGATGTTTTAATAATGAGCGTTGGAGCGTTGGTAGATAAAGATTTATTTTTAAAACTTAAAAAATTGGCTAAAAAGGTTAGTAGAAAGATATATATTCCCTCTGGGGCTATTGGAGGTTTAGATGCTATAAAAGCCTTAAGATTGGGAGAGATATATAAAGTTGTATTGAAAACTGTAAAGCCAATTAAAGCATTAGAAGATTCATTAAAAAATCTCGGCTATGACATAAGTAGTATAAAAAATCCTATTGTTGTCTTTGAAGGAGATGTTTTTGAGGCAATAAAGAAATTTCCTATGAATATAAATGTTTCTGTCACTTTATCCATAGTATCTGAGTATCCAGCAAAGGTTATCATTGTCGCTGATCCTAATGCAAAGTTAAATAGGCACGAGATATTAGTTGAGAGTTCAATTGGTAAATTAAAAGTTTGTGTTGAAAATGTTCCTTTTGAAGAAAATCCAAAAACTTCTGCATTGGCGGCATATTCAGCAGTTAGATTAATTAGAGATTTATCTGAATCTGTAAAGATAGGGACTTAGAATATTAAAGTGAGATTATGGATATTGAAAAATTTATAATAATTGATTTAAACAAATTAGACGATTTTATAAAAAAAGTAAAATGCCCTAAGTGTTACTACACATTTAACTGTGTTGGGAAAAGAGTAATTTGTCCAAACTGTAAAATCATTATAAAAATAAAAAACAAATAGGGAAATTATGCATCCAACAAAGTTTTTAAAAGGAACTAAGTCAAAACTCTTAGAAAATAAAAAAATCTTAGTTGCTGTTACTTCATCAATTGCGGCGATTGAAACCCCTAAATTAATGAGAGAGCTTATAAGGCATGGAGCAGAAGTTTATTGTATAATTACCAAAGAGACTAAAAAAATTATTGGTAAAGATGCCTTAAAGTTTGGGTGTGGTAATGAGGTTTATGAAGAAATAACTGGAGATATAGAGCATATCAAATTATACAATGAGTGTGACTGCCTTTTAATCTATCCAGCAACAGCCAATGTTATTTCAAAGATAAATTTAGGATTAGGAGATAACATAGTAACTACAACATCCTTAATGTTTAAAGGAGGAAATAAGCCGATAATTATAGTCCCAGCAATGCACGAAAATATGTATAACGCCATTAAAAAACATATAGATGAACTTAAAATGAATAAAAATATTTATATAGTTTCTCCAAAATTTGAAGAGGGTAAGGCAAAAGTGGCAAATATAGAGGATGTTGTTAATTATACAATAAAAATAGTTGGAAACAATTTAAAAAAAGAAAGAAACAGAGTTTTAATATTAAATGGAGGAACTGTTGAGTTTATAGACAAAGTTAGAGTTATTTCTAATTTATCTTCTGGGAAAATGGGAGTTTCTTTGGCTGAGGCATTTTGTAGAGAAGGGTTTTATGTTGAGGTTATATCTGGGATTGGTTTAGAGCCACCATATTATATAAAGACTCATAAGGTTTTAACAGCAAAAGAGATGCTAAATAAGGCAATAGAGTTAGGTAAAGATTTTGATATAATTATTTCCTCAGCGGCAATATCTGACTTTACTGTTGAAAGTTATAATGGAAAGTTAAGTTCTGATAAAGATTTAACTATAAGATTAAAAAGAAATCCAAAAGTTTTAGAAGAGTTGAGAAAAATCTACAAAGATAAAATAATTATAGGATTTAAGGCTGAATACAACTTAGATGAGGAATCACTTATAAAAAAGGCAAAGGAAAAATTAAATAAATATAATTTAAATATGATTATTGCCAATGATTTAAGTAAATATTATTTTGGTGACGATAATATTGAAGTTTATATAATAACTAACTCATACATTGAAAAATTATCTGGAACTAAGAAAGAAGTTGCGGAAAAAATTGTAGAAAAAGTAAAAAATATGGTGAAAAGATGAGTAAGAGGGAAGAAACTGGATTAGCAACCAGTGCTGGTTTAATAAGATATATGGATGAAACCTTCTCTAAAATTAAAATAAAACCAGAGTATGTTATTGGACTAACAGTTGCTTTTATAGTAATTGAAATATTTTTAAACTATGGTATGTTTCTCTAAAATATTTAATAGGAGATTTTAATAAAATTTCAAATATTTAAATCCATCTCCACTTTCAAAAGAGTAATGAATCTCACTAAATTCTTTAGCAAATTCAATAACATCTTCTCTTACTTTTTCAGGTTTTTCTTTATCAATTGCAATTCTTTTCATAAATTCAGCAATTATTTCCATATCTTTTTCTTTCATACCTAATCTTGTGCATTCTTGAGTTCCTAATCTAATACCGCTTGGATTATCAGAATTATTAACATCATCCCAAGGCAATAAGTTTTTATTTAAGATAATATTTGCCTCTTCATACATTTTAGCTAAATCACTTGCTGAAAATTTAATGTCTGGAGAACTTTCAATATCAATTACTACCTGATGACTTTCTGTAAATCCTTTATCTTCACATAAAACATCGAATCCTCTTTCATACAATGCCTGAGCTAATGCTTTTGCATTCTTAATTACTTGTTTAGCATAATCTTCTCCAAACTCCAACATTTCTGCCAATGCAATGGCTAAACCAGCTTTATGATGCAAGTGGTGGTTACTAACGACCCCTGGAAATACATGAGTATCTATTTTATCAGCATTTTCTTTTTTAGTTAATATAATTCCTCCTTGTGGGCCAAAAAATGTTTTATGAGTACTTCCCATTAAATAATCCGCTCCTTCTCTTAATGGATCTTGGAATTGTTTTCCAGCTATTAAACCAAGAACATGAGATCCATCATAGGCAATTTTAGCTCCTACTTCTTGAGCAGCTTCATAAGCGTCAGCTACTGGATGCGGAAACAAAAATAAAGAGCCACCAAATAAAATAAGTTTTGGTTTTTCTTCCAATATTTTCCTAATCATTGCGTCAGGATCAATATTCATCTCTTCAGGATCAAATGGATGATTAACCACTTTTAATCCTCTAATTCCTGCGGCACTAACTTTCCAATGACTTATATGTCCACCATCTGGAACATTTAAAGCCATTAACTTATCCCCAGGTTTTGTTTCAGCAAAAAATACTGCTAAATTAGCGACAACTCCACTTGTCGGTTGAACATTTGCGTGTTCTGCTTTAAATAACTCCTTAGCCAATTCTATACAGATTGTTTCAACTTCATCTATATATTTACATCCTTGATATAATCTTTTACCAGGCAATCCTTCAGCATATCTATGCATAAAATCAGTAGCACATGCTTCTCTAACAGCTAAACTTGTTATATTTTCACTGGCTATTAACTTTATGCACTCTCTCATCCACTCGTGCTGTTTCATAGAAATTTCTCTAATTAATTTTGGAATATCTGAATGTTTCATTATTATCCCTCTTTTAAATAGTAATTTTGTTGTCTGTGTTAATACAGCTAACAAGTTATATATTTAACTTAGGATTTAATTAAAAGTTAATGTGAAATAATTAATAATATTTTTGGTGTAAAGATGATAAAAGTGTGTGTTATTGAAGGAGATGGAATAGGGAAAGAGGTTATCCCAGAGGCTGTAAAAATATTAAAAGAACTTGGAGATTTTGAAATAATAAAAGGAGAGGCGGGATTAGAATGTTTAAAGAAATATAACAATGCATTGCCAGAAGATACTATAGAAAAGGCTAAAGAAGCGGATGTTATTTTATTTGGTGCTATAACATCTCCAAAACCTGGAACAGTTAAAAATTACAGAAGTCCAATTATAACTTTAAGGAAATTATTTAATTTATATGCAAATGTTAGACCAATAAACAACTTTGGATTAGGACATATAATAGGAAAAATTGCAGATTATGAATTTTTAAATATTAAAAATATTGATATAGTAATTATAAGAGAGAATACAGAAGATTTATATGTAGGTAGAGAAAAATTGGATAAAGATACAGCCATTGCTGAGAGAGTTATAACAAAAAAAGGCTGTGAAAGAATAATAAAATTTGCATTTGAGTATGCAGTAAAAAATAATAGAAAAAAAGTGTCGTGTATACATAAGGCAAATGTTTTAAGAATTACTGATGGTTTATTTTTGGAAGTTTTCAATACTATAAAAAAGACTTATGAGAATATAATAGAAGCAGATGATTATTTAGTCGATGCAACATCTATGTATTTAATAAAGAATCCCAATATGTTCGATGTTATTGTAACAACTAATATGTTTGGAGATATTTTATCAGATGAGGCTTCAGCATTAATTGGAGGTTTAGGATTAGCACCATCAGCAAACATTGGAGATAATAAAGCCTTATTTGAGCCAGTTCATGGTTCTGCTCCAGACATATCTGGAAAAGGAATAGCAAATCCTATGGCCGCTATATTAAGTGTTGCAATGCTTTTTGACTACATTGGTGAAAAAGAGAAAGGAGATATTATTAGAGAGGCAGTAAAATATTGTTTAATGAATAAAAGGGTTACCCCTGATTTGGGTGGATGTTTAAAAACAAAAGATGTAGGAGACGAAATTTTAAAATATGTTAGGAATAAAATTAGGGGATATTAATGAGAATAAAAATTACAAAGTCCCATATAGCCCTTTTTATTAGCATCCTTTTTATATTAGCAATTCTCTATTATATAGGAATAGACAAAATTATTAAAACCTTACTAAATGCAAATCCAATATACATAATATTTGCGTTTATTTTGCAGTTGATAGTTACACTTATCCTTGCTGTTAGATGGAGATTTATTACAAAAATTTTAGGATATAGATCCTCATTAAAGAATATTTTTTTATTGGTTCTTATGGGAACTTTTATTAACAATATTACTCCATCAATGAAAAGTGGTGGAGAAGCATTTAGAGCCTACTACTTATCAAAACTTGAAAATATTCCAAAAGGTTTGGCTTTTTCAACAGTTGTAGTGGAGAGAGTTTTAGATTCAGCAATATTTTTGTTTTTTACATTATTTGTTATTGGATACTTTATTATTATTGGGTTCAAATATACAGAATATTTAATATTATCGTGGGCTTTTTTATTTTTACTAACATCTGTGATTATTTATTTAATAACAAACAAAAAACTACTAATTAAAGTAGTTATAAGAATAGCAGAATTTATTTGTAAATATACCTCATATTCATATAACAAAGAAATCATATTAAAATCAATTGATGATTTCTATAATAGTTTAAAATTTTTAAGAAATATAAAGGGTAAAGACGCGTATACTATAATAATACTATCAGTTGTTTGGTATTTAGTTGATATAGTAAAATTATGGATTCTATTTTTGTCAATTTCATATATGGTTTCAATTTTAAGTGTGGCAGCTGTATATCTTTTAACTTTATTGTCAGGAGTTTTATCTATAACTCCCAGCGGTTTTGGAACTGCAGATACTGTAATGATTGTTTCCTTTACAGTTTTTAATATCCCTCCCTCAGTAGCAGCTGTAGTTACAATATTAGATAGATTAATATCATACATATTTCCAACGATTCTTGGTTATATTGCCATAATGATTATAAAAAAAGAAATTAAATCTTAAAAATAAAATCATTTTTAGATTTCTTTTTATTTTCCATCTTTTTGAGCATTACAATAAATAAAAATAAAAATAATTTTTTAAACCTTATATTCACAAACTTTAAATAAAAAATTTTAAATAGTATTACATATATTATGTATGATGTTAAGGGATATTAGTAATAACAAATAAAGATAGACAAAAAGGTGGTAATATGCACATACCAGATGGATATTTGGGACCAATAACCTGTGCATTTTTTTATCTTATAATGCTATATTTCTGGTATAGAGGGATAAAAGCATTGAAAACGTTACATCCAAAGCAAATACCACTGTTGGGGATATTAACGGCATTTTCATTTTTAGTAATGATGTACAACCTTCCAGTTCCTGATGGAACTACTGCCCACATGGTTGGAGGTACATTGATAGCCATATTAATGGATAATCCATGGGTAGCAACAATAGCAATATCCATTGTATTGTTTATCCAGGCAATTTTCTTTGGAGATGGAGGAATTACAGCGTTAGGGGCTAATTGTTTTAACATGGGTGTAGTTCTACCATTCGTTGGTTATTACACTTACAAATTCTTAAGAGATAAAGTTGGAGATGTTGTAGCAAGTGGTATTGGAGCTTACATTGGAATTGTAGCAGCGGCAATAGTTGCAGGATTTGAATTTGGACTACAGCCATTTATCCAGCCAGGTTATTGTCCATATCCATTTACCGTATCAGTTCCAGCAATGGCATTTGCACACTTAGTAACAGCAGGTCCAGCAGCGGCTGTTGTAACCGCAATAGTGGTATGGTATGTTAAAAAGGCAAGACCAGATTTATTCGAATTAACGAAGAAATCTATGGAGGTGAGTTAATTGATCGACTTTAAAGATCCATTAGTTAAAAAATTTTTGTATGTAATAATTGCATTAATTATTTTATGTCCTCTTGGAATTCTCTTAGTATGGAACTATGGAGATGCTTGGGGAGAATGGGATGTCAATGATGTAGCAGAAAAAGTTCATGCAGATATAAGTGGGATGGAAAAACTATCAGGAATCTGGAGTTATGCAATCTTACCAGATTATGACATTCCTGGATGGGACGATCCTGTTAGAGCATCGATAGGTTATATAATATCAGCAATTGTTGGAGTTGCTTTATGCTTAGGAGCGTTTTATGGGCTAACAAAGGTTGTATATTCAAATCGTACTTAATATATAACACAATATATAACTTTATTTTATTATTTTTAAATTTTACTTTTAATTTTTATGTTGAATATTTAAGTTCTTAAATATTAATTTTTTATTTTTTAAATTTAATAAATAATGGTGAATTCTGTGAAGTTAATAAATAAAACTGTTGAGCATGTAATAAAATATATTAGTGAGGCAGTTTTTTCAGAAAAATTTGCAAGGAATAAGGATGGTTTTTTACAAAAATTAGATCCAAGAATAAAGATAATTGGATTAATTATATTGGTTATAACAACTGTTTCAATTAAGCATATTGAAGTTTTGATATTTTTATATCTTTTATCCCTAATTTTTTGTATTTTGTCAAGAATTCCTTTACTTTATTACATAAAAAGAGTTTGGCTATTTATTCCTCTATTTACAGGAATAATTATATTTCCTGTAATATTCTTAACTCCTGGGCATCCAATTTATGTAATTCTAAAAAAACCTTATTATATCGCTATTACTTATGAAGGAATAAAATATGCTGTATTATTTACTCTTAGAGTGGCAACTGCAATATCTTACACTGTCTTAATAACTCTAACTACGAGATGGGACGAGATAATGAAGGCACTTAATAGTTTAGGAGTTCCAGATATTGTAATAACGATAATGACACTCGCTTATAGATATATATTTTTATTATTGAACAATGTCTTAGAGATGATGTATTCAAAAAAATCAAGATTATGTAGGAATTTAAAGCTAAAAGAAAGTTGGATTATTGCTGGTAAAAGTATGGGAGCACTCTTTATAAAAACTCAGAGAATGGGAGAGGATATATATTATGCAATGCTTTCAAGAGGCTACTTAAACGAACCAAGGATTTTTACAAATTTTAAAGTTAAATATTATGACATAATCTTCTTATGTTTTATAGTATTAATATCATCTATTTCATTAGGTTATGATAGGTTGATACTATGAAACCTTTGTATGAATTAAAGAATGTATATTATCAATATCCAGATGGAACTATTGCATTGGACAATATAAATATGAAAATTTATGAAGGAGAGGTAGTAGCAATTATAGGCCCTAATGGAGCTGGAAAAACAACACTTTTAAAAATATTAGATGCTTTAGAGTTTCCAAAAAAAGGAGAGGTATATTTTGAAGGAAAAAAATTAGAGGAAAGATTATTAAATGATATAGAGTTTATGAAATACTTTAGAAAAAAAGTAGGATTTATATTCCAAGATCCAGATACTATGCTGTTCAGTCCAACAGTTTGGGATGATGTGGCTTTTGCTCCTCTACACCTTTATGATAAAGATACAGCCATAAAAGTTACTGAAAAAGTTATAAATGAAATGAATTTAAACCATATAAAAGATAAGCATCCTTACAATATCAGTGGTGGCGAAAAAAAGAAATCATCAATTGCAGCAGTTTTATCAATAACTCCAGATGTTATACTTATGGATGAACCTACATCATACTTAGATCCAAAAAGTAGAAATTACATAATAAACTTAATTAAAGATTTAAAAAGTAAGAATAAAACCATTGTATTTGTAAGTCATGATCCAAATCTTATAACGCTCGCTGATAGATGTTATATTCTAAATAAAAAAATTATCGCTGAAGGAACTCCAAAGGAAATATTTAGTAATGTAGAAATCTTAGAGGAAAATAATTTAGATGTTCCTGAGATAACTAAATTATTTAAACTTCTGTTAGATGATAAAGATTTAATAAGTAAAATAAATATTGATAACTTACCAATAACAGTTGATGAGGCTTATAACATATTAAAAGATTTATTAAAGAGTAAAACTTAGATTAGTTATTTATTTTTTATATAATCTTCCAATTCTTTTTTAATCTCTTCAACAGTAGGAATTTTCCCTTCAAATACTACTAAATCATCAAAAGCAACTCCTGGAGGAATAAAAATCCATTCAGATATTTCATTTATGTCAGTGACTTTAACAATCTCAGCATCTATGCCTAACTCTTCAACAGCCTTTTTTACATTTTCGTATGTTTGGTTACATTTAGGACAACCAGTTCCAAAAACTCTAATTATCATTATATCACCCCATTACTAAGATTTTTTATTGATTTTATGATTTATAATATTTGTATGAGATTTATTAATAGGTTTTAATTGAAATACTCAAATATAAATTTTATAATATCATTCCAGTAACAAAACCTGCTATAGTAGAGTATATAACTACAAGCCCAAGATATGTAAATGCTTTTTTGTATCCAAGGATTTTGGAGAGTGTTAAAACTGTAGGAATACTTAAACTTGGACCTGCAAGAAGCAAAGCCATTGCTGGGCCTACACCCATTCCCAAATCCATTAATGACTTTATAATTGGGACCTCTGTAAGTGTTGCGAAATACATAAGTGCTCCAATAAATGAGGCTATAAAGTTTGCAATTATAGAGTTTCCACCAACATATTTACTAACATACTCAGGAGGAATAAATGCATTTATTAAACCAGCAATTGCTACACCAAGTATCAATAGTGGAAATACCATTTTACCAAGTGTAAATGTCTCTCTAAGCCATGCTTTTATCTCTTCCAGTTTAAACCATTTTTTAACAACAACTATAAGAACAATACACAATATTGCTGTTAATATATGTTTAACAAGAATTCCATCATAAACTGGAATACTCAGTATAGGAATTAATTTTGGTGAAGCAGTTATTACTAACAACATCCCCAACTGTATTAGGAAAAATATCGCAGTCTGATAAGCAGGTCTAATTGAAATACTGTCTGCCTTTCCAACTCTAAAATTTCTCTTTTTTTCATCTGATTTAAATATAAATGCCATAGATAAACCAATTAATATTGATAATATTACAGCAAAAAATGCTCTTGTAAAACCTATATCCCACCCAAGAAGTGCCGCTGAGTAAAATATAGCAAGCACATTTATAGCAGGCCCAGAAAATAAAAATGTGGTAGCAGGTCCTATTCCTGCACCTCTCCTATAAATTCCAGCAAATAATGGAAGAATAGTGCATGAACATACTGCAAGAAGGCTTCCACTTACAGAGGCTACTAAATAAGATATATGCTTTGGAGTTTCTGGACCAAAATATTTTATAATAAAGTTTTTATTTATCATTGAAGCTATGCCACCAGCCATAAAAAATGCTATTGTTAGAGCAATAACTCTATTTATATTTAGATAATTTACAATAGTTTTTAACATTACATTCAAAGCATAAATTATTGTTCCAGTTATATCCATTTATCTCACCTTTCTTCTACCTTTTAAAGAACTTATATCGTATGTCATCTTTTCACCACAATCTGGACAATTTGGTAAAGGAACCTCAGAAGCCATACAAGGGCAGACATCAACCTTATATCTCATCCTT
The DNA here is from genome assembly GCF_902827225.1 of Methanocaldococcus lauensis. Taxonomy (NCBI): domain Archaea; kingdom Methanobacteriati; phylum Methanobacteriota; class Methanococci; order Methanococcales; family Methanocaldococcaceae; genus Methanocaldococcus; species Methanocaldococcus lauensis. Next base: position 1,472,847 of record NZ_LR792632.1, read on the forward strand.
TTCCCACATTTTGGGCATATTAAGTTCCAAATTATCATATGTTTCACCCCCTTTAACTCTATACTGTTAATGTGAATAATAAATCACTAAATTTATAGTTTTCGATTAATTAATAAATTGGAATTTATTTAAAAAATATGAAAATATTAAAATATTATTGAGTTTCATAATAAACAAAATATAAAAATAAAATAAATAAAAGAATTGATAATTGGGAAATATTAAAACTTATTAGATGAGGTTTTTTTATGGATATTATAGAGCTTTTAAAAAGTTATGGAATTACTATAGAAAATTTAATAGATGCTGGAATTTCTTTATATGTTGGAGACCCTAAGGAAATAGATAAGGTTAAAGAAAAACTTAAAATAATCTTATTAAAAGAATTAAATAATCCAAATGTTTCCACTCTGTTAATTGCAGCTATATTGTTAGATAAAGAGGGAAAAAATAATAATTTGCCATTTAATTATAGCGAAGATCCTAACTATGTGTATGTTGATGAAGTTCTTGGCTTAGCGATTGCAAATGAAATTGCAGGAACTAAGGCTATATTTAACTTTAGATTTTACGATGCTAAAAAACCGGGAATTATTGGAGAATTGGATAAAAAAGGATATATGTTTTTAGATGATGCAATTGCTGGATTGTTGGCTGGCTGTATGAGTAAAGTTTTTGAGTAAATAATCTTATTTTTATTTTGCCGCAGAGACAATTTTAATAATGTCATTATGCTTTAATTCATAATCAGCCCCTATCCTTATTTTTCTCTTTGCGTCTATTGCGTATATAAATTTATCTCCTAATTCAGTGTGAATTTTATATGCCAAATCTTTTGCAGTAGTTCCTTTTTTAACTAAAAAAGCGTCTGGCAATACATTCCCTTCTTTATCTGTAAATTTATTTTCATCTTCTACTGGATACACAACTATCATATTTAGTAAATCAAAGTATGCTCTATTTATACACTCTTGAACCCCAGTACTACCATATTTTTTAAGGAAATCTTTTATATAATCAAATGCTTTTCTCATCTGTTCATTTACTTTACTCTCATCAACTATTTCAAAGTCATTTCCTTTTCTTTTGATTATCCCAGATTTTTCAGCCCTTTTTAAAGCCAACTCTATCTCCGCAGATGTAGGGATAACAATATAATCTTTAAATTCCTTTCTTAATCTTTCAATATTTTTCTCAGCATCTGGATGATCTGCTTTATTTGCGGCTATAATCATTGGTTTAGATATTTTTCTCAACTTTTTAGCCAAATTTAATAAATCCTCTTTGCTCCATTTAATTGGACTTTCATCCATATCTCTTATAGCGATTTTTATATCTTCCTCACTAATATTTAATCCACTTAATTGTTCTTTCAAAACTTTAACTATATTTTTCTCTTGCTGAGCCTTTCTTGCCAATTTATCCCAATTTTTAGTTAAGATACCATAAATCCACATGTCTATCTCATTTATTAAAAATTTCACATCTTCAACTGGATCATAATCTTCAGTAGGATTTCCCTCTGCATCTGTTTTTCCAGAGGCATCAACTACTAAAATAAACGTATCTGCCTGCCTCAAATCATCTAAAAACTTATTACCCATACCTCTACCTTCATGAGCCCCAGGAACCAAACCTGCAACATCTATAACTTCAACAGGAATGTATCTAACTCCATCTATACATTTTGAGTTTCTTGGATTACATTTTACTCCCAACTCTTTGCAAGGACATTCAGATGTTACATAACCGATTCCTTTATTTGGATGTATTGTTGTAAATGGATAATTTCCAATTTCAGCAGGTTTTTCTGTTAATGCATTAAACATTGTTGATTTTCCTACATTTGGTTTTCCAACTAAACCTATTATTGCCAAAATCTCACCACCAATAATTATTATCAAAATAATTTTTATAATGCAAAATATTTATATGACATCATTATAAATTAGTAGAATTATTAATAATATTTAATTGGTGAAACTATGCCTTCTCAAAAGATTCAAGAGATACTTAATGAGTTAGATAGTTTAATGAATAAAGAACGAAAATATATTGAATTAGTTGCTACTGTAGAATATTTATTAAACTTAGTTGAGCCTTCAAAAAGAGAAAAACTTAAAGAGGCTTTATACGATGCTGAGTCAATTGAAGATGTGTATGAATTAATAAAAGCAATAAAATTATTACTTGGATTACAGGGAGCAAGAAAATATGTTTTATCTTCTTCTGAATAATTTTTTATCCTACATTTTTATTCTGAAATACTTAGTAATATTATTCCAGCTAATATAAGAAAAACACCAATCATTTGAGTAGTTGTTAATGACTCTTTTAAAAATAATATTGATAAAATTATAGTGATAGCAGGACCTATTGAAGATATAGGGACAACAATGCTCGCTTTTCCTTTGTATAAGGCGTAATATAAAATTAGAGAACCAACAACTACTAAAATTGCAGATATTATAGCATACATAATAATTCTTTGATCTGTTATTATAACCTTGTATTTAATTATTATAAAAATTGACAAAATAATTCCTACTATATTTACCACAATCCACTGGAATAGAGGATTTTTTTCACAGACAATTTTTGCAAAAAATGTTCCAACACCATAAAATATCGCTACTAAAAGTCCTAAAATTACGGCTATATCCATACTATCCCAAAAAATTTTATTTAAAATTACTATAAATTCTTAACAAACTCTTTTAAAAATTCTCTAAATTCTGGAAGTTTCTCAGCACCAATCTCTACATTTGCCTTTAACCAACCTAACACATCTCCAATATCATATCTTTTACACTTAATTTCTACTCCTAAAACTTCTTCCTCTTTTAAAAGTAGATTTAGGGCGTCAGTAATTTGTATCTCCCTTCCCCTTCCTGGTGGAGTTTGTCTTATCTTTTCAAATATCTTTGGTGATAGTAAATATGCTCCAGTTATAATTAAATTTGAAGGAGCTTCTTCCACTTTTGGCTTTTCTACCATATTTTTTATTTTGTAAATCCCCTCCTCAATTTCTTCTCCTTCAACTACTCCATACTTATAAACTTCTTCCATAGGTACTCTCTCCAATGCGATAACTGAGCATCCATATTTTTCATGAACTGTTATTAAATCCTTTACAATATTTTCCGAATAAATTGTATCTCCAACCATTGCTATGAAGTATTCATCTCCAACAAACTCTTCTCCATACAAAATAGCATCTCCTAAACCTTTTTGCTCTTTTTGTCTTGTATAAAATATGTTCCCTAAATTGTCAATTTCTTTAATGGCCTTTAAAAGATCATATTTATTGGAATCCTTTAATTTGCACTCTAACTCATAATTTATATCAAAATGATTCTCTATTGCCTGTTTTCCTTTCCCTGTAACAAATAAAATATTTTTTATCCCTGCCTCAACTAAATCTTCAACGACATACTGAACAATTGGCTTATTAACTACTGGGAGCATTTCTTTTGGCTGTGCTTTGGTTATTGGCAACAGTCTTGTTCCAAAACCTGCAACTGGTATTACTGCTTTTTTTATCATTATTTCCCCCTTAAGTAAATCGTTAGTTGAAGTTTTAAATCACAAACAAATGTAAATAGAAACATAGTTATAAATTTATACTTCATACTATTAATTTTACTTTGAGAATATAAATAAATTTGGTGGTGATGATATTATCTTAGAAAGTAGTTTGAAGAATATGCAAAAATAACTCAAATAAAATTAATGTTAATTAGATCATTTTTAAGTTAGATTTAGATAATAGATAAAATATAATCGTGATAAATATGAATAAAATTAAAAAAATCTCAGTTATTGGGTCAGGATATGTAGGATTGATTCAAGGTGTAGGATTAGCGGAGTTGGGCTTTGAAGTAGTAGGAATAGATATAGATGAAACAAAAGTTAAAGCTTTGAATAAAGGGGAATGTCCATTATATGAAGAAGGTTTAGAAGAATTATTAAAAAAACATGTAAATAAAAATTTAGTATTTACAACATCTTATGAACCTATTAAAGAATCAGAAATTATATTTTTGTGTGTTGGGACGCCACAAGATAAAGATGGAAATGCAGATTTAAGATTTTTATTCTCAGCTGTAGAAAAAATAAAAGAAACAATTGATAAAAATGATTATAAAGTTATTGTTATAAAATCAACGGTTCCTGTAGGGACTAACAGGAAAGTTAAAGAACTTTTAAAGGATTATAATGTTGATGTTGTTTCAAATCCAGAATTTTTAAGAGAAGGGATTGCTGTATATGATTTCTTTAATCCAGAAAGAATTGTTTTAGGTTTTGAAAATTTAGATAATAAAAAACCTATAGAGATTATGAAACATGTTTATAAATATTTTGATGAGAAAGGAATTCCATTTATAATAACCAATTGGGAAACAGCAGAGTTAACAAAATATGCTTCAAATGCATTCTTAGCAACAAAAATATCATTTATAAATGAATTAGCCAAATTATCTGATAAAGTTAAAGCAGATATAAAAACTATAAGCTATGCTATGGGGTTAGATAAAAGAATTGGAAATAAATTCTTAAATGCTGGAATCGGATATGGTGGAAGCTGTTTTCCGAAGGACGTTAAAGCATTAATAAAACAGTTTGAAAACAATGATATCGAGCCAATATTAATTAAAGCTACAGATATAGTTAATGAAGAACAGATAAAATGGTTCTTTGAAAAAATAAAGAATTATTATGGAAATTTAAATGGAAAAACCTTTGCTGTCTTAGGATTAGCTTTTAAGCCAAATACTGATGATTTAAGAGAAAGTAGAGCTATAAAATTAATAGATATGTTGTTGGAAAATGGGGCCATCGTTAAAGGCTTTGATTATGTTAAAAAAGCAAGAAAAAATGCCACGAACTTATATAAATTCGATAAATCAATGGCATTTTACGGCTATAATATCTATATCTTAGATGACTTATACGAAACAGTTAAAGATGTCGATGGGATTATTGTAACTGTTGAATATAATGAGTTTAATAATGAAAATTGGGAAAAAATATCTAATTTAGTTAAAAGAAAAGTAATTTTTGATGGTAGAAATATCTTAGTTCCTGAAAAAATTAAAAAATTTGGTTTCACATACTTTGGGGTGGGTAGATGAAATACAGTGATATTTTAGTTACAGGAAGTGCAGGGTTTATAGGATTCCATCTATGTAAATATTTATTAGAGAACTTTGAAGATATAAAAGTTGTTGGAGTAGATAATCTCAATAATTATTACAATCCAATTTTAAAGAAAAAAAGAAATGAAATATTAAAAAGTTATAACAATTATGAATTTATAAAGTTAGATTTTTCTAATTGGGATGAACTATTGGAGAGTTTGAAAGATAAAGAAATTGATTTAATTGTTCATTTAGGGGCTCAGGCAGGAGTTAGATATTCTTTAAAGAATCCATGGGTTTATGTTAAATCAAACGATTTAGGAACTTTGAATATATTTGAATTTGCCAGAAGATTTGATATAAATAAGGTTGTTTATGCCTCATCATCATCTGTCTATGGGGGAAATAAGAAGATACCTTTTAGTGAAGATGATAGAGTTGATAAACCGATTTCTCTATACGCTGCAACTAAAAGAGCAAATGAGTTGATGGCTCATACATATCACCATTTATACGGTATTAAGATGATTGGATTAAGATTCTTTACAGTTTATGGGGAATATGGAAGACCAGATATGGCTTTTTGGAAATTTACAAAAAATATACTGTTGGGAAAACCAATAGATGTTTATAATTATGGAAAAATGATGAGGGATTTTACATATATTTCCGATGTTGTGGATGGTATTATGAGTGCTATTAAAAAAGACTTTGAATATGAAATATTTAATTTAGGAAATGATAATCCAGTTAAGTTGGAATATGCCATAAGTTTAATTGAAAAATACTCTGGAAAAAAGGCTATTAAAAATTATTTACCAATGCAACCAGGGGATGTAGAAAAAACTTGGGCAGATTTAACAAAATCAAGAAAACTTTTAGATTATAACCCAAAAGTTTCTATTGAAGATGGTTTAAAAAGGTTTGTATATTGGTTTAAAGAGAACTTTGACTGGGTTAAAGATATTTAATGGTGAAAGTATGAATTATAAAATATGTGTTGTTGGCTTAGGTTATGTTGGCTTACCATTAGCCATGAATTTTGCTAAGCACTTTAAAGTAGTTGGTTTTGATATTAATGAAGAAAGAATTAAAGAACTAAATAATGGTTTTGATAGAAATTATGAATTTACAAAAGATGACTTTGAAAAAATAAAAAACAATATTGAATTCACTACTGATGAGAAAAAAATTAAAGAATGTGATATAGTAATAGTTACAGTGCCAACACCAATAACAAAGGATAAAAAACCTGACCTAAGATTTTTGGAAAGTGCATCAAAAATTGTTGGGAGAAATTTAAAAAAAGGTGCTATTGTAGTGTATGAATCTACAACCTATCCAGGATGCACTGAAGAGTTCTGCTTACCAATCTTAGAAAAAGAAAGTGGGATGAAATTAGGGGATTTTTATATTGGATATAGCCCAGAAAGAATAAATCCTGGAGATAAAAATCACACTATTAACCAAATAACAAAAATTGTTGCTGGATGTAATGAAAAAGTAACTAAAATTTTATGTAAAATCTATGGAAAAATTACTAAAGTATATCCTGTCTCTTCAATAAAAGTAGCTGAAAGTGCTAAAGTTATTGAAAATATTCAGAGGGATATAAATATCGCCCTATTCAATGAATTAGCAATGTTATTTGATAAATTAGGTATTGATAGTAAAGAAGTATTTGACGCTGCCGCAACAAAGTGGAATTTTATTAGATTCTACCCGGGATTTGTTGGAGGACATTGTATTCCTGTAGATCCCTATTACTTAGTGGCAAAGGCATTAGAGGTTGATTATATTCCAGAACTTATAACTGCTGGAAGGAGAGTGAATGAAACAATCCCTAAGTATGTGGCAAGTAAGATAGTTAAATTATTAATAAAATATGATAAATCAATAAAAAATGCAAATATATGCATATTAGGAGCCACATATAAAGAAAATGTTCCAGATTTAAGAAGTAGTAAAGTGAAGGACTTAATTGAAGAATTGAAAGATTATGGGATTAAAAATATTGTAGTAGTTGAGCCGTTAATTAATCAAGAGAGAATATTTGGTGTAAATAATATAAAAGAACTTAAAGGAAAATACGATGTAATTATCTATGCAGTAAATCATAAAGATTTTGAAAACTTAGATATTTTAAGTCATCTAAACAATGATGGAATACTCATAGATATAAAAAGAAAATTCCATAAAGAAGAGATTGAAAACAAAGGTTTTATTTATTGGGGATTGTAATGTGTGGAATTAATGGCATAGTAAGATTTTCAGAAAATGTTTTAGAAGAAGAAATTAAAAAGATGAATGATACAATTAGGCATAGGGGACCTGATGATGAAGGAGTTTGCATATTTAATACAGAAAATTATTCTATTGGTTTAGGTCATGTTAGATTGGCAATATTGGATTTAAGTGAAAAAGGACATCAACCAATGGGTTATAATATTGAAAATGATAAAATAATTTATAGAGATGATGAACTATATAAAGCGGATATTATTATTGTCTATAATGGAGAGGTTTATAACTACTTAGAATTAAAGGAAAGATACAATTTAGAGACAGAGACTGGAACAGATACTGAGATTATTTTAAAACTTTACAATAAATTGGGCTATGACTGTGTAAAAGAATTTAATGGGATGTGGGCATTTTGTATTTATGATAAAAGAAAGAATATACTATTCTGTTCAAGAGATAGATTAGGAGTTAAGCCATTCTATTATTATTGGGATGAAAATGAATTTGTTTTTTCTTCTGAATTAAAGGGAATCTTATCTGTAAAAAAAATAAATAAAAAAGAAAATATAAATAAAGAGGCTGTTGAGTTGTACTTTGCTTTAGGTTTTATTCCATCACCATACTGTATCTACAAAAACACCTTTAAATTAGAGGCTAGGCAAAATTTAATCTTTGATTTAAATAAAAAAGAAATTAAAAAGTATTATTATTGGGAACTACCAAAATATAATCCAATTTATGATAAAGAGAAATTGATTGAAGAAGGTAAAAAGCTGTTATATGATGCAGTTAAGATAAGAATGCGTTCTGATGTGCCTGTTGGGGCATTTTTAAGTGGTGGCTTAGATAGTTCCACAGTTGTTGGAGTTATGAGAGAATTTACCGATTTGAAAAAATTACATACTTTTTCTATAGGTTTTGAGGGAAAATATGATGAAACACCCTATATAAAGATAGTTGTCGATTATTTTAAGACGAATCATCACCATTACTATTTTAAAGAAGAAGATTTTGAAAAACTAATTGATAAATACAGCTGGATTTATGATGAGCCGTTTGGGGATTATTCTGGTTTTCCAACGTATAAAGTCTCTGAAATGGCAAAACAATTTGTTACGGTTGTTTTAAGTGGTGATGGAGGAGATGAAATTTTTGGTGGATATTTAAATCATGTAAATGGCTATCGTATGGATTTTATTAGAAAATTACCAAAAATTTTGAGAATTTTAGGTTCTAAGTTACCAGTAAAGAAAAATTTAAATGGTATTGTTAATTTGTATCTATTAAAAGAAGCATTTAGATTATCCCTAATAAATCCAGAAAAGTTCTATGCCGAATCAATAAAAGAAGAAGCTATAAGGCCAGAAATTTATAAAAAATGGACTACGGAAAAAATGAAATATTGCTTAATAAAAGGAGATAATAAGTTAGGGGAATCTATGAGAATCTTTGATTTGTTATATAATACACTTCCAGATAATTTTTTAGTTAAAGTAGATAGATCATCTATGGCTAATGCCTTAGAAGTTAGAAGCCCATTCTTAGATTATAGGTTTGCAGAGTTTAGCCAAAAAATCCCTACTGAATGGAAAATAGATTTATTTAAAACTAAAAAATTAATGAGAGAAATTATTAAAGATATTTTACCAGAAGAAATAGTTAATAGAGGAAAGCAGGGATTTACTCCACCATTAGCCGATTGGATTTTAAAGGAAAAATATTTAAATGAGATTTTTGAAAAAGTTGAAATACTAAAAGAGATTGACTATGAGTTATATAGATTCTTTAAAGAAAAAGTTTTTAAAAATAAAGAGCAAAGTTTGTATAGGAATTATTTAATAAGATTGTTTTTATTTATTAAATGGTGGGAAAGATGGATAGATATGGTAAAATTAAGTAAATGATAGTAACATAGGTGATTATATGAAATTTGAACTTTTGAACTATATTGTTTGCCCAAATTGTAAATCAAAATTGAGAGTAAAAAAAGAATTAATTGAAAATGATGAAATAAAAGAAGGGTTACTTGAATGCCCAAAATGTAGTAATTTATATCCTATAAAAAATTATATTCCTATTTTTATAAATGAGGATAAATATGCTAAGTCATTTTCTTTTGAATGGAAGGTCCATAAAACTACACAAATGATATATACTGATGAAAATGAAATAAAATTTTTTAAAACTACTGGTCTAAAAAAAGATGAACTGAAGGATAAATTTATTTTAGATGTTGGTTGTGGGGTAGGTAGATTCATGGAAATTGCCAATAAGTATGGTGGAATTGTATTTGGTATTGATGTATCGGATTCAGTATATAGTGCCTATGAAAACATTGGGTATAGAGAAAATATTCATATTATTAAAGCAGATTTATTCAACCTTCCGTTTAATAAAGAATTTTTTGATATAATTTATAGTGTAGGGGTATTACATCATACTCCTAACCCAAAAAGCGCATTTCTTTCATTAATTCCATATTTGAAAAAAAATGGATATATTTGTATTGGAGTATATTCTAATGAAGGTATAAAGGCAAAGGTTGGTAACACTATAAGTGAGTGTGTTAGATTCTTTACAAAGAGACTGCCTGAACCTAAACTATGGAGACTAATTAATTATTCTATGCCATATTTAATTAAAATTAGGAAAATTCCATTTATTGGTATAATAACACTTGGATTTTTACCAATAGACCCCAATAAACCTGTAGAATATAACACATTGGAAGTTTTTGACTGGCTTTCACCTACATATCAACACTATTACACTTATAATGAAATTATAGAGTGGTTTAAAGAAGGTGAGTTAGGTAATATAGTTAAAAATGAGGTGCCTGTTTCTGTAAAAGGTCAAAAATTATAATAATGTAAACTTATGCGTATAATATATTAGTAACACTATATGAAAGGAAAAACTTGTAATTTTTAGAGTATACTAATACCTATCCGTTATGGGGATAATAATGTATCCAGAAATATCTATTATAATGTCAGCTTATAATGAGCCAGAAAAATATTTAAGAGAATCCATAGAATCTATTCTAAATCAAACTTTTAAAGATTTTGAGTTTATTATTATTTTAGATAATCCAAACAATGTTAAAGCAGAGAGAATTATTAAAGAATATCAAAAAAAAGATAAAAGAATAGTTTTCATAAAAAATGAAAAAAATTTAGGTTTAGCAGGTTCATTAAATAATGGTTTGGATATTGCCAAAGGTAAGTATATCGCAAGAATGGATGCTGATGATATTGCATTACCAGAAAGATTGGAAAAACAATATAAATATATGGAAAATAATAAGAATATTGATTTGTTATTTAGTTGGGTTTATTTTATCGATGAAAATGGAAATATTTTAAAAGAATTTAAACCATCAAAAGAAAAAATTAAAAATTTAAGTAAATATTTTTTTAAAGAACATTTGTTGGTTCATCCAACATTAATGGCAAAAAGTGAAATTTTAAAGAAAAATAAATATGATGAAAATCAAAAAAGGTCTCAGGACTTTGAGCTTTGGATGAGATTAATAACAAAAGGTTATAAGTTTGATATTATTGAGGAATTTTTATTAAAATATAGAGTTCTAAAAGAAAACTACAGAAGTAGAATAAAAAAACAAATAGAGTATTCAAAATATTCTTTAAAAGCTTTATGGAAACATAAAAAATATTATTGGAAAAATATTTATTATTGGAATAATTTTTTATGGCATTTTTCTATATTTTTGTCTATAAAAATTGTGCCAAAAAAGATATTAACTATACTAATAAAATTAAAAGGTAGGTGATTAATTTGAAAATACCTAATCTTTTTATAATCGGGGAGCCAAAATGTGGTACTACTACGATACATTATACTTTAAATACTCATCCAGATATTTTCATGTGTCCTGTAAAAGAGCCTGCATATTTTTGTAAAGATTTCCATGAAGAATCTGACAGATATCATGGAAAAAAATTATATTATCCGATTAGAGAAGAAGATCAATATTTGGAGCTATTTAGAGATGCTAAAAATGAAAAAATCATAGGAGAATCTTCAACGCTATATGCATATTCAAAAGTAGCTGCAAAAGAAATATATAAATTTAATCCAGAAGCAAAAATTATATATATAATTAGAGAGCCTGTTGATTTTTTATACTCCTTACACTCACATTATTATAGAAATTTAGAAGAAACTATTGATGACTTAAAAAAAGCTATTGAAATAGAACCATTACGAAAAAAATGGAAATTTCTACCAAAATATGTCCCAAATCCTTCAATATTGTACTACACAGAAAGAGTAAAATATTATAACCATATTTCAAAATATTTGGATATGTTTGGCAATGATCAAATACTTATATTAACTTATGATGAATTAAAAAATGACCCTAAAAAATTATTTAAAAGAATATTTGATTTTTTAGGCGTTGATAGTTCATATAAACCTAACATAAGAATAGAAAATGTAGGTAAAGATATAAAATCTAAATTATTTCATAAATTATTAATAAAAGGCTATCATTCCAATCTCAAATATGTATTGCCTTTAAAATTTAGGAGGAAATTAGGTAATTTCTTAAAGGAAATTAATTTAACACATAAAAAACAGAAACAATTTGACAACAATTTGGTTAATTATATAAAAGAAATAACTTATAATGAAATATTTGAATTAAATAAAATTATTGATATGGATTTAATTAAATTGTGGAAATATGATAGGTGATATTATGCTAATTAATTCCCTAAAAAATAATATATTTGTTTTACTTAAATGCCCCAATCTATTTTTTTATAAATTTGTTTATTATTTAATTCTGAGAAAACTATTAGGAAAAAGAATAGATTGTAATTTAACTATAAAAAATTATAAATTAGTTATTCCGAACGATATAATACCTTTTATTGTTTTGGAAGAGATCTTCATATATGAAGTATATAAATACTTGAAGAATTTAAAATGTATATTGGAGTTAGGAGGTTTTTTAGGTGAATCAGCAGTATATTTAGCTATGAATGGTAATAAAAGAGTTGTTACTTTTGAACCAGATCCTAAGAATTTTAAATATTTGATTAAAAATGTTTCTCAATTTGATAATATAGAATATTATAATTTTGCTGTTGTAAATAGAAAAAAACATGGTTCTAGTGAGCTACTTTATTATAAATCTGATGAATTTGATTATGGAGGGAATCTATACGGTATGTATGATAAAAAGCATAAAATAAAAATAAGAAGTGTTGGGATTGACGAAATTATTGATAAATATAATTTTGATGGAATTAAAATGGACATTGAAGGATGTGAATTTGAAATTATTGAATATTTCATGGAAAATAAAAATAAATTCAATTTTTGTAAGGGATATATTGAAATTCATTTTGAAGGGAAAAATGAGGATAACATGAAGATATTTAGAAAATTTATCAATTTTTTAGAAAATAATGGATATAAATATAAAATATATAAAGATAACAAAGAGATGAGTTTATCAAATATACTACATCTTTACAATAATTTAAGTGATAAAAAGTGGTTAATATTTGTACTATATTTTGAAAAACTTTAAGGTGAGATAATAAACTCTCCAAAAAATAAAACTAAATATCTCATTTTACTATCTATTAAAGTTAGCTATTATGTACTTTAAAATATTCTTAAGAAGATTAATAAGAAGATTAATAATAATATAATCTCTTCGATTCGATTTTGACGATGATATTTTTTAGGGAATATAAAAAAGCATACGATACCTTCATTTCTGATGGATCTTTCTTACGGATTATTTACATAAACTCCTAGTTAATCGGCACGATTTAAACATTTTAAAAGAAAACTGTCCCAATATTTATTCGAGAATTTAGAAATTGTAAAATTATAGAAGACAATAGATACATTGACAATGACTTTCAGAACATACATCATTTTGGTAAGGTTTATTTTAAAAGTATTAAGAGTTAACATGCTTAAATTATTCTTATAAAAACTTAGAGAATACTTAATGATGGAAAATCTTGGAGAGGGATTATTTATATCGGGCAAAATCTGAAATACAGGAACTTTACATTATAAGTAAAATAAATATAGGTGAGGGTATGGTATCTAAACCACACGGAGGAAAACTAGTGAAAAGATTAATGTCAGAAAAAGCGAAAGAAAGAACCTTAGAAGAAAAAAATTCATATATAAGAATAAGTATATCTGAAAGAGCTGCATTAGATTTAGAGAATATTGCTTATGGTATATATTCCCCTCTTGATGGATTTTTGAGGGAAGATGATTTAATTTCAGTTTTAAATGATATGCATTTATCTGACGGATTAGCATGGACTATTCCCATAGTTCTTGATGTTAACGAAGGAAATATTAATTTTACTGAAGGTGATGAAATATTATTATGCTATAATGAGTTACCTATAGCAAAAATGGATGTAGATAATATTTATAAATATAATAAAAAAGAATATGCTCAAAAGGTCTTTAAAACAACAGATATAAATCACCCAGGAGTTGCTAACACATACAAAATGGGAGATTATTTAATTGGTGGAGATATAAAACTAATTAATGAGATACCTAATAAATTTAGTAAGTATACTTTAAGACCTGAAGATACAAGAAAATTATTTAAAAAAAATACTTGGAAAACTATAGTTGCATTCCAAACAAGAAATGTTCCACATTTAGGACATGAATATTTACAAAAATCCGCATTAACTTTTGTTGATGGATTATTTATAAATCCAGTTTTAGGAAAGAAAAAGAAAGGCGATTATAAAGATGAGGTTATTTTGAAAGCATATGAAACTTTATTTAAGCATTATTATCCAAAGGATTCTGCAGTTTTGGCAACTGTTAGATATGAGATGAGATATGCTGGGCCAAGAGAAGCTATCCATCACGCAATAATGAGAAAGAATTTTGGATGTACGCACTTTATTGTTGGAAGAGACCATGCAGGGGTTGGAAACTATTACGGCCCTTACGAAGCACAAGAAATATTTAAAAACTTCCCTGATTTAGGAATAACACCAATGTTCTTTAAGGAATTCTTCTATTGCAAAAAATGTAAAGGTATAGTAAATGAAAAAATATGTCCTCACCCAATGGAAGATAGGGAATACTTCAGTGGAACAAAAATCAGAAATATGATTGTTGAAGGAAAAGAACCACCAGAATACTTCATGAGAAAAGAAGTTTATGAGACAATAATGAGTTTTGAAAACCCATTTGTAGGTGATGAATAAATGCTAATTATTCACCATTGGGACACTGATGGAATAACTTCAGCAGCTCTGACTATTAAAGCATTAAACTTAGAGAATTTTGTGAATGTCTCTCCTCCAATTGGTGAATTTAGATTCGATGATAGAATTAAAGAGCATATTGAAAAAACTGAAAAAATTTATGTTTTAGATTTAAATCTACCACAAGAAGTAGAAGATATAGAAAAAGAGACAATATTCATCGATCACCATATACAAAAAAAGATTAAAAATCCAAATGTTAAACAGATAAATCCAGTTTTAGATGGAAAGAATTATCCCTCAGCATCTTTTGTAGTTTCTGACCATTTTTCCTTCTGGAACTATTTATCTGCACTTGGAGCTATAGGGGATATTGGAGAAAAGGCATTTAGTATTTCAAAAGTTAAAAAACTTCTTGATATTGCAAATATAAATAAAAAAGAAGCATTGAAGTTGGTAAATTTAATTGATTCAAATTATATTACAATGAACAGAAACGCCGTTGAAAAAGCTGTAAATATTGTTATTGAAATGGAACCAAAAGAATTATTGGAATATGAAGAGTGGAATAAGAATTTAGAATTAATAAACGAAGAAATACAAAAAGCAATTGACAATATTAAAGTAATGAATACCAAAAATGCTAAAATCGCATATATTGAATTTAAAAGTCCATTTAACATTATATCAAAAGTTGCCAGAAAAACTGTCTGGGATTTGGAGTATGATGGAGTAATAGTAGTTAATAAAGATTTCCACGGAAATGCTCAGGTATATTTTAGAATCTCTTCAAAAATGACCGATAAGATAAGAGTAATAGACATTATTGAAAATTTAAGAAACAAAAAATTCAATATCGGTGGAAAAAAAGAAGTTCTCGGATGCATTTGTGAAAAGGATAATATTGATACAGTTATTAGAACAATAATGAATCATCTCTAAATTGAAAGTGATATTATGGATGGGTTTACAATTTGGCTTACTGGACCTAGTGGATCTGGAAAAACAACCCTTGCAAGGGCTTTAAAAGAAAAACTTAAAAATAAAGGATATAAGGTAGAAATTCTAGATGGGGATGAGATAAGAAATACATTATATCCAAATTTAGGTTTTAGTAAAGAAGCAAGAGAAATGCACAATAGAATAGTTATTCATCTAGCCAAATTACTTTCAAGAAATGGAATAATTGCAATAGTATCTCTTATTTCTCCATATAAATCCATTAGAGAGTTTGCAAGAAAAGAAATAAATAACTTTATGGAAGTTTATGTTTACGCTCCGCTTGATGTTCGAATAAAACGGGACCCAAAGGGATTATATGCAAAGGCACTAAAAGGAGAAATTAGTGGCTTGACTGGTTATGATGGAGTTTATGAGGAACCAGATAATGCTGATGTTATCATTGACACATCCAAAATGAGTATAGATGAAGAAGTTGAACTAATAATAAAAAAAGCCGAAGAACTTGGATATTTAGGGTGATTCATTGGGTCCCTTAATTTTTGTTATTTTAGGTTTTATTGTTGGCGCCATTGTTGGGCTAACAGGCATTGGTGGAGGCGTATTAATGGCTCCATCTTTAATATTTCTCGGAGTTGAACCTCTTGTAGCTATCGGGACGGACTTAATCTATGCCTCAATAACAAAAAGTTTAGGTTCTTATTTTCATAATAAAAAGGGGAATGTTAATAGTAAAATTGCATTAATGCTATTTTTTGGGAGCATCCCTTCGATGATATTGGGATATTTTATCTTAAAATTTTTTAATAGGGACATTATAAACCAATATTTAACATTGTTCCTTGGTGTTGTGCTTGTATTTACCTCACTTATGAATTTAAAAAAAGATATTCTCAAAGATGTGAAATGCAGGTCAACATATATACTAATATTATTTGGATTTTTAACTGGACTTGTTGTTCAATTTACGTCAGTAGGTAGTGGAGTACTGGCAACCTTTGCGTTAATGCATTTTACATCTTTATCTCCAAGAGAAGTTATTGGCACAAGCTTGGTTTATGGATTATTGATTTGCCTACTTGGTGCTTTAATGCATGCAGAACTAGGTAGTGTAAATTATAATTTAGCACTATATTTAACCATAGGAACGATTCCGGGAGTTTATGTTGGGGTGTCTTTAAACTCAAAAATAAAACAAAAAAATTTAAGAAAAATGATGACAATAGTAATTTTGTTTATGGGAATGATATTATTAATAAGATGTTTGTTAGCACTATTTTGTATTAGTTTAGGTTATCAATGAAAAATATACATATATTGTCTTTCATAATTATTTTAAAAATATATGCATGAAAAGAGTATTAGAATAGTTAATTACATAAAAATTAAATAATAATGTGAAACTATGAAAATTCAATTCTTAATAAACTCTCTAACATCTGGTGGTGCAGAAAGAGTGGCGGTTAATTTATTTAACAATTTATCAAAAGAACATTCTATATATTTCTATACTATCCTTAAAGATAAATATTATAAATTAAATAAAAACATAAAATATGAAAGTTTAACCATAATATCTGAAAATAATGGTAATATATTATTTTTTATAGCTATAACTATATCATTTTTTATATACTTATTTAAAACTTTAAAAAATAAACCTGATTTGTTAATATCTTTTTTAGAAATATCTAATTTCTTAAATATAATGGCTGGAAAATTGGTAAAAACAAAAACAATAATATCAGTGCGTACCAATCCACTTTTAATGTATCCAAATAATACATTATATGGAAAATATCATAACCTTTTAATTAAACTTCTCTATCCAAGAGCGGATAAGGTTATAGTAGTATCAAAAGAGATAGAAAATATTTTAATAAAATGTTATAAAATACCAAAAGGAAACATAAAAACAATATATAATCCTCACGATATTAATTTATATTTAAAACTATCAAAAGAGCCATTTGAAGATGTATATAAAGAATTATTTGAAGATTCATTTGTATTTATAAACATTGGAAGATTAACTGAGGCAAAAGGGCAGTGGTTTTTGATAAGGGCATTTAAAAAAGTCGTTGATAACTATCCAAATACTAAACTAATTATCTTAGGAGAAGGAGAATTAAGGGGCAAATTAGAAGAGTTGATAAATAAACTCAATTTACAAAATAATGTTTATCTCTTAGGATTACAAAGTAATCCTTTTAAATTCTTAAAACATTCTCATTGCTTTGTTTTTCCTTCTTTGTGGGAAGGTTTTCCTAATGTATTAGTGGAATCTCTATCTCTAAATATTCCAGTAATCTCTACTGACTGTAAAACCGGTCCGAGAGAAATCCTATGTCCAGAAATAGATATAGATGAGGATATTAACTACCCTTATTATGGTAAGTATGGAATATTAACTAAACCATTTCCAAGAGAAATGATTTTTAAATCTTTAAATGAAAAACCTTTAATCGATGAAGAAAATATGTTGGCTGATTTGATGATTAATATAATTGAAAATGAAGAGTTAAGAAAAAGATATTCTAACGGCTTAGAAAGAGCTTTGGATTTTAATGTTGATAATATTATTAATGAGTGGGAAAAATTATTTAAGGAGATATTATGATCGTAGAAATAGATAATCTTAATTTTATAAAAATTGATAAAAAAGAAATTATAAAATTATTTTATAATATATACCAACCATTAAAAAAATTGGAGTATTATCTCGATTATATAAAGGATTTGGTATCCAAATCATACAAAGATAATAAATTCATTAAGAAGGATGAATTTGAACATTTGCTATATAATATCTTTTTATACTATCTAATTAATTGGGATAACCTGTATCATACAAACCAAATTCCATTTTGTAATTGGTATAATTTTAAAGAGATAATTGATAGTATATTAAATTCAGAAAATGATGTATCTTTCATTATAAATCAAAAATATATAAATACGGATTATTTTAAAAGATATTTAGAGAATTTTACTAATAACATAAAAATAAAAAATAAAAATATAATTGCAGACTATATTATGGAAAACTTTCAAGGGAATTTAATTATGTTATATTTTTTAATTAGGAAAATGATAATGAATAGAAAAAGCTATTACAAATCTAATATATTATTTATAACTGATTATGATAGATACTATGGAAATAATAGATTTTTTGGAGACCATTTATTTGAAAGTGAAGATTTTAAGAAATTATTAGAAGAATTAAACATTAATATGAATCTCACAAATTATTCAATTTTATTTACCAAGTATAACTACACAAATTTACTGAAATATATTAAGGACTACCATAAAAAACCTTCAAATTATCTATTTATTGAAGATATTTTAAATTTAGAATTAGGTTTTAAAATATTATTAAATTCATCTAAAATTTACAAAAAAGTAAAATTAAATGATGACAATAATGATGAACATAAGAAGTTTATCCATGAAATGTTTAATATCTTCTTAAAACATAAACTTCCTTTTATTTTATGGTTCTACTTATCTATAAAAGATTATATTTTAAAAAATAATATCAAATACATTTTCGGAGATTCTGAAAAAAACTTTATTTTTTATCTATATAATATCTATGCGTTATGGGCAAAGAATATAAAAACTATAGCTTTTAGTCATGAGATAATCAATCATAACTATATTTTCATACCAGTTTCTAAAAAATTTAATTGTATTCCTAATTATAAATTAGTTTGGAATGATAATGTAAAAAAACTTTTAATTAACAAATATAACTTTCCAAACAATAGAGTATTGGTTTTTCCAGATCCAAGATTTTTATACTGGAAAGAATTTCCTAAAAAGGAAAAAACAATATTATTTGTGTCCCAAGGATATCCCAAGTTTTATGAAGATATCATTAGTACATTTATGGACAAAAAGTTAATAAACACACTAATTAAAAATGGTTATTCTTTTTATTTTAAGCCACATCCAGGAGAATATAACTCCAAGAGGTCGATAAAAAATATAAATAAACTAAAAAATATTAAAGAGATTAAAATAATTGATAATTTAGATTTTATACCAGAATATACAATAGGCATGAGTTCTACCATGATATACGAACTTTTAAATGCAGGTAGCAATGCCTATTTTTTAGATGAATGTGCAAAAGATATGTTTATGATAGATAATGACGTATTTAAAAAATACTTCAGGAAAAACATCAAAGAAATATTAAATGAAATTTTAATGAATTATAAATAATTAATTTCTTTCAATATCTTTTTAATCTCTTCTTTGTCTAAAAATTTACCCTCTTTTGATGTATAAGAACTTTTTTTATTATAAACATTATTGACAATATATGGATAAACTACAAACATATCCTCTAATTCTATTAATTTATCACCCTCTTCATCCACAATTAGCTCTTCATGTAGTTTCTCTCCAGGTCTTCTACCAATAATCTTTATCTTAATATCTTCCGCTTTATAACCATATTTTGGAGATAACTCTTCGATAACGACCTCAATTAAATCCTTAATCCTTACTGAAGGCATTTTTAAAATGAATATTTCTCCACCTTTTGCTAAATAACATGCCTTTAAAACTAATTTAACAGCATCATTTATAGACATTATAAATCGTGTCATTTCTGGGTGTGTTAAAGTGACTGGACCTCCCTTTTTTATCTGTTCCTTTAACAATGGTAAAATAGAACCTCGTGAATTTAAAACATTTCCAAACCTTACAACTGAAAAAGCTGTTCTTTTATTCCCTTTATATAAATTTGCTGAAATTGTTAGTCGTTCTGCCAATAACTTAGTTGCCCCCATTACATTTACAGGATTTACTGCTTTATCTGTACTTATTGTTATAAATTTTTCAACTTCTTCATCCATCGCTACATCAATTAAATTTTGAGTACCTATTACATTAGTTTTAACAGCCTCAAAAGGATTATACTCACATAAAGGGACATGTTTTAACGCTGCGGCATGGAAAACGATATCAACACCATCAATGGCTCTTTTTAATCTATCTTTATCTCTAACATCCCCAATAAAACATCTAATTTTATCTGAATTTAATTCATTTTCTAACTCAAATAATGCAGTTTCATTTATATCTAAAACTCGAATTGCTTTTGGGTTAAAATTTAATAGGGTTTTTACTATTTCTTTACCAATCGAGCCAGTTCCACCGGTAACGAGAATTGTTTTATTTTTATAAAATTTTATGATTTCATTTTTAATTTCCAAATTTCTCACCTATTTGGGATTATTTTTATCTTAATTTCTTTGATATATAATTTTTAGAATTTTTATGTTATACTCTCTCATCTTTTTTAATTGCATTTTTTTGACCTTCTTTAATATATTTAACGGCTTCAACTTCTCCAACATTAAATAACAAATCAATAACAGACAAATACGGAACGAAATCCCCATGAATCTGTGGATATTTAGGATGATTAAATTCAAACCAATATAAACCTATATTCTCTCTTTTAAATTTTTCTGGTTCAATGTATGCCTTTGCAGAAGGTCCTGATATATATTCAGTTGCATTTATTTTTTTAAGTATTCTAATTAATCTATCTGTTTTTTTACCTTCAACATTAAGTTCAGAAGACAAAATAAACTTGGTTTTTAGTCCTAAAATTTCTGTAATTGTTTTTATAATATAAATATTTAATTCATATAAATAGTTCCATTCTCTGGCATATATTTCTTCAAAAATATCTTTATAATCCTTAAAATATGGTGCTTTACTATATGAATATTTTATTGTTTTCCAATGCTTTTTTCTCCAATTTGTAGAGTTGTTTATTCTAACTTCATTTATTCTCTGTCCAAATTTTTTAATTACAGGAACAGTTAGCCATACAATCCCATTAGCTGTTTTGACTCTATTTCTTTGTTGCCATGATTGATTTGAAAACTGCACATCATCATAAAATACAAAAACATCTGCAACATCAATCATTCCAAAATACCCCATCCAAGGTAAATACATGGGCTGTAATATTACTACCTTCATAATCTCACTTTTGGTGCTTTGTAAATATACATAGTAAATTCGTAAAGTTGATAATCATGCCTTACTACAAACCACCTACTTAACTTAGATACACAAAAATCTATGATCTCTGGGATCTTGCAATAATATAAATCTTCTTCTTCCCAATCAACATATTGGGTTAAAAAATTAACAGCAATACCTTTTTTACACAATTTCCACAATTTTATT
Organism: Methanocaldococcus lauensis; assembly: GCF_902827225.1. NCBI lineage: Archaea > Methanobacteriati > Methanobacteriota > Methanococci > Methanococcales > Methanocaldococcaceae > Methanocaldococcus > Methanocaldococcus lauensis. The sequence goes on from NZ_LR792632.1 coordinate 1,494,661, forward strand.
AATATACTACAAATCCATTTTTTGTGAATGTCATATTTATCATATTCACCATTGCCCTTATAGAATATTCCATTAAAAACGCCTGATATTAATATATAATCAAAGTAGTTATAGTATTTTTTTAAATCTTCCTCTAAAACATCTACCACCATAAAATTGCCATCTGGATGTCTCTTTTTTGCAACTTTTATCATTTTTTCAGAAATATCCCACCCATAATACTCACATTTAATACCTTTTTCTTTTAAATAATCAAAAAGTAAAGCGTTTCCACAGCCAAAATCTAAAATTTTTTTTCCATTTAGGTTGTCAATCTCAGTTAGAATATCGAATCTTAACCAAACCTTTTCTTTACCTATCCAATGAACAGCCTCTGGTGAATTTGGGTCATGTTTTTCAAAATGAATTTCATATTCTTTTTTAATTTTATCAGTATGTATTTTTAGCAATTTATTTTCCATCTAATCATCACCTACAATTTCTGATATAATTTCATACATACCATTTCCAATTTCTAAATCTGTAGAATCCACATAAAACTCTTCAACATTACTAATATGCAAAAATTTATTTTTATACTTATTTAAAAACTCATAATAGTATTCTATTTGTAGTTCATTCTGATACAACACTACCACTGGAACTTCTAAAAATAATGCTTCAAACATTGTCATTCCTGGTGATGTTATAATCAAATCCATATCTTTCATAAGATTAGCCATATTGTTTATGTTTTTATAAATTTTTATCTTATTTTTATTATGTTTTTTTACCAACTCATTTAATTTATTTTCATATTGAAATTTTGGTCCAAGAACTATGTTGATATTGTAATTTTTATCTTTAGATAAAAGTTCTTCTAATACTCTACAAGTTAAATTTGATGGATCACTACCTCCAAAAGCTATTAATATATTTTTTATAGGTTTGTTTTCTTTATCTTTTTTTAGCATCTCTTTTTTAACTTTGTAAAACTCATCCCTTAAAATTAAGTATTTTGGTCCATAAAAATATAATGTTTTACTTTCCTCATCAAAATATTTTCTATTTTTTAATCCACTTCCTACTATTGCATTAACAACAACATCTGCATATTTATTTGATAAATGATTTAAATTATCAAAAAAGACCAATTTTTTACATGAATTTTTTAGATTTTTTGCAAAGTCCTCATCAATACCTAAATCATCAACAATAATAACCTCTGGTTTTATGTTTTTAATGTTATCTAAAATATTACTATCATCATTACATTTTATAACTTTAAAATTATTCTCTTTTATTTTTTTAACAATATCTATATCGCTTTTGGTAAGAAATACAATATCTTTAACATTAAATTTTTTCAATTCATTTGCTAATGCAATACTCCTATAAACATGACCCATACCCCTTTCAACTCCTCCATTTGTAATAATAACAATTTTCATTCCTCCACCTCTTTATAGGATTTTTGTTTTACATTTAAATTTATACTTTTTATTTTTGGATTTTTATCTAAAAAATCAATAATTTCATTAATATCTACATTAATTAAATCTGGAAAATGTTTTTGTAATTCTAAGTAAAGTTTAAAATCTTCCATTGTATCAATTGTTAATCTTATATCATTCCTTTTAAGAAACTCTGGTGGGTCTAAATAAAAAATCTTAAACAAATTTGGATTTTCATAAATATATGGCGTTACATGTTCCCTTTGATATTTTTTCTCTGCGTTTTTCCAGGCAGTTTCTAATGCTTCAAAAGTGAAAACCTCACAACCCAATCCTAAAATAATATTTTTTGTAGATACATAATCGCATTTATTTTTTAATAAATAGTCTACTTGCTTATCAAGTAATTCAATAGATGTTAGTGGATTATCTCCAGTTATTCTAACAATAACCTCTCCATTATGGAGTTTTGATGCTTTATAAAACCTATCTAACACATCCTTTTCAGAACCTCTAAATACTTTAATCCTTAATTTATTACAAAGTTCTTCAATTGCATTATCTTCTTTTTTAATTGTTGTTGCAACAATAATATCATCCAATTTTTTGGATTTTTTTAACCTTTCTAAAAGAATCTCTAAAATGCATTTATCTCCAAGTTTCATCAATACTTTATTTTTTAATCGTTTTGAACCAGTTCTGGCTTGAATTATCCCAAGTACTTTCATAATTATTCCCTCTCTTTTATAACTCTCGCAGGAACTCCTACGGCAATAGAGTATGGAGGAATATCCTTTGTAACAATACTTCCCGCTCCAATAACTGCACCTTCCCCAATATTTACACCCTTTAGTATCTTAACCCCAGTTCCGATCCAAACATCATCTCCAATTTTAATAGGTTTAGAAACCATTTTCTGGTTTCTTATTAATTCCCCTCTTTTAATTCCATGGTCTCCATCAATAATATGAACATGACTTGAAATTAATACATTATCTCCGATTGTTATTTTTTTAGTAGCATTTATTATTGAAAATGAACCGATTCCACAGTTATTTCCAATCTTTAAAACACCTTCTTCAAATACATTTAACCTAACATACGGCTCACAGTGAAAATTTTCTCCAATAATTATTTTACCATTACCTCTTGATGCAATCTCTACATCTCTTAGGAGAATTCCACTTTTAATTATTATTGTTGAATTATCATATTTTCTAATATGTATCCTACCAAAATTATGAACTTTCAAAGGATTTATTCCAAAAATAGATAAATATATTTTACCAAAAATAAAAGAAGGAGCAAATTCTAAAACTCTCAAAAGTTTTTTTGGATCTTTTAATGTAGATTTTACTAACCTCATCATATTTTAATCCCCTAATAAATCATCCCAATAAATTATTTCATCTTCCCTCTTATCATTTTTAATTTTTCTGTTCAATATTAATTTCCAATATTTCGTTTCTATACCTCTTGCAGGTCTTTTAAATGATATATTATCAATAGTTAAAGTACATCCTTTTTTAATGTCTCTTTTTGCTACAATACTTCTCCTCGCTTCAACAATAACCTCTTTCTCAGAAGGCATTGGTATCTTATCTCCTGTTCCCAACATTTTCTCAATTAATCTTATTTTCTCAACCATTTCCTTAAATTCTTCAGGGTCTGCAGACAATGCATGGTCAGGACCTTCCATACTTTTATCTAAGGTAAAGTGTTTCTCAACAACACCTGCTCCTAATGCAACAGAAACTATAGGAGTGAGTATCCCCAAAGTGTGGTCAGAATATCCTACAGGGATATTAAATATCTTTTTTAATGTTTTGATTGCATGTAAATTAACTTCTTCATAAGGGGTTGGATAGGAAGAAATACAATGCAATAAAATTATTTCTTTGCATCCATTATTTTTTAAAACATCAACTGCTTCCCAAATTTCTCCAATATTTGCCATCCCTGTTGATAAGATAACCGGCTTTCCTGTTTTTGCTACTTTTTCTAATAATGGATGAAATGTTAAATCTCCAGAGGCAATTTTAAATGCAGGAACATTCATATTATTTAATATATCAACATATTTTAAGTCCAATGGAGTTGATATGAACATGATTCCAATTTTTTCTGCATATTTTTTTAATTCGTAAAACTCTTCTTCTGATAATTCTAAATCTTTAAATAATTTATAATACTCCGATTTTTTGCTTATAAAATCTTCTGTATGGTATGATTGAAATTTTATTGCATCAGCACCACATTTTTTCGCTTCTTTTATTAATTCTTTTGCTATATCTATGTCTCCATTATGATTTAAACCCCCCTCAGCAATGATAAATGTTGGCTCACCATCTCCAACATACATATTCCCAATTTTCACCTTTATCATGATTTCAACCTCATTTATATTCAGAAATTATCTTTTTAACAGCATTAACTACATCAATAGCATCATCATCAGTCATTTTTGGATATATTGGTAAAGAAATCTCTCGTTCATAAACCCATTCTGCATTAGGGAAATCTCCTTTTTTATAACCAAAAGTTCTCTTATAAAATGGATGTAAATGTAATGGAATAAAATGAACACTTGTTCCAATATTTTGTTTTTTTAATTCTTCAATAAATTTGTTTCTATTAATTCGTATTTTGTCAGTATCTAATAATAATGGATATAAATGCCATGCATGTTTTACATGTTTTTTTGTTATTGGTATTATTAATTCACTAATATTCTCAAATTCATCATTATAGATTTTGGCGATTTCTTCTCTTCTTTTTCTCATGATTTCTACTTTTTTTAATTGATGTATCCCTATAGCTGCCTGAATATCGGTCATGTTATACTTATAACCACATTCAATAATTTCATAGTACCACGAACCTTCAGAAGAATATCGTTTCCAGGCATCTCTACTGATTCCATGCAATCTCAGTATTTTTATTTTTTCAGCGATTTCTTCTCTATCAGTAGTAACCATCCCCCCTTCCCCAGTAGTTATATTTTTTGTCGCATAAAAACTGAAAGATGTTGTATCCCCTAATGTTCCAATTTTTTTTCCTTTGTATTCAGCCCCTAATGCATGTGCGGCATCTTCAATAACATATAAGTCATAATCTTTTGCTATTTTTAATATCTCATCCATCTCACATGGATGTCCTGCATAATGAACTGGAATTATCGCCTTTGTTTTATCAGTAATTGATTTTTCTATTTCTTCAACATTAATATTATATGTTTCTTTGTCAATATCAACAAAAACAGGCTTTGCTCTTTGATGAACTATAACATTTCCCGTTGCTGCGAATGTGTATGGGGTTGTTATAACCTCATCTCCATCTTTTATATTTAATGCTACCAATGACAAATGCAAACCAGCAGTACATGAACTTACAGAGATTGCAAACTTACTACCAATATATTCTCTAAATAATTCTTCAAATTTTAAGGTTTTTGGACCCATAGCTATCCAATCAGATTTAAGTGTATCAATAACCTCTTTTATTTCTTCTTCTCCAATATATGGACTAAATGGAGGTAGAAAATTTTTTCTTATCATATACTCACCTTCTTATTATCTTATCAATAATATCTTTAATCTCATTTATCTGTATTATATTTAGCCTAAATATACCTAAAATATATATTCCAAAATAAACAATTCCGCAAACAATTAGTTGCAATATGGTGTTATGTATTAAATCTTTAATAAATACTATAGGAATCAAACTAATCATTCCTACTAAAATGACTATAATCCATTTTTTATTCAAAAACTGATACTTTAAAAGTTTATTTAAACACCAGATTTGAAAAATCCACATTATAAAGTATCCTAAGGCTGTAGTTATGGAAGCTCCAATAATCCCAAGTTTTGGTATCAATAATACATTAAAGATTAAATTAAATGTCGCACCTATATACAAAATTTTTGTTGATAAGTTTGGTTTTCCAATGCCATTTAAAATAGAAAAGCCAATACTGTTAAATGTTGAGAATATTGCACCAAAACTTAAAATTTGTATAGCAGGGGATGCAGATAAATATTGTTGATTAAACAAAATGTTAATAATAACTGTTGGAAAATAAGCCATCAATATTGATAAGGGTGTTACTATAACTAAGGAATATAGATAAACTTTTTCAATTCCATAACATAACACTTTCTTATAACCCTTTTCCCAAAGTTCAGAACTCATTGGAAATAAAACAGCTCCAATAGAGAAAGCAAAATAACTTAATATACTAACAGTTGGCATAGCAACATTTCTATAATCGGCAACTGCAGTTAGTCCTGTAAAATATGTTAAGCACATTCCATCCAAATAACCTAATATTAACCCTCCTGCAGAGCTCATCATTACATACATTCCATAGGAAAACATATCTTTAATCAATTTCATTGAGAATATTATTTTTTCTTTTAAAAATTTTGGAAATATCTTTTTATACACAATAAATCCATAAATTAAAATCATAACAATTGGTGTTAAAGCGTAAGATAATGAAGGCACATATGCGTTGTGTATATTAAATAAATATATGAAAATTAATGAGAATATAAATACAACCAATATTTTAACAACTCTTGTAGAACTTGCATAGTTTTGATATTGAAAACCAGAAAATAGATATGAGAAAAAATCCGCAATACTCTGTAAAAAATAATAACCAATTGCCATAATAACTAAAACATTAATGACCAATTCTAAATTTCCCGTAAATTGTCCCTTATTATTAATATAATATGTAGCAATGTATGGAGCAAGAGTTATAACTAAAAATGCTACAATAAATGCCAAAATCGTCTGCAAAATTCCAACAAAAACAACTGATGATTTCAACATATCTAATCTATTTTCTGTTAAATATTTTGGAATGTATCTAACAAGAGCCTGATCTAAGCCGAATGCTCTAAACACCACCAACATGTTAAAAAAATCCCAAACTGCATAAAACAATCCTACATCTAATTTTGGAAGTTCATTTGCATACAACACTCTAACAAGATAAGCTAAAGGAGTGGCTATAAGGTAGGATAAAAGATGCCAACTTACTCCTTTAATTACCTTCTCTTTATATTCCAAAAGCCCCACCTTAACTTATAAATTTCTCAAAAATCTTTTTATACTCTTCAACTGATTTTTCCCAGTTAAAATTATCTTTTATAAATTTTTTTGCATTTTTTCCGTAAATTTCTATTAATTCTTTATTTTTAATTAATTTAATAATTCCATCTTTAATTTGCTCTGAACTATTATCTTTTAAGAGAATACCATTATATCCATCTATAATTACCTCACTTCCGCCCTCATAAGGACTTGCGACAACTGCCTTTCCACAACACATTGCCTCTAACAAAGCGCTTGACAACCCCCCACCTTTATAAGAAGAGTGTATATAAATATCACATGCCTTTATTATGGATATTGCCTTTTCAAAATCTACCTTTCCAGTAAAGTAAATTCCATTATTTAAATAATTTCCTGCTAATTTTTTTAATCTTTTTAAATCTTCTCCATAGCCAACAATTATTAAAACAACACTATTTTTTATATCTTCTGGTAGCATTTTGTATGCTTTTATAATATTTTCTACTCCTTTCCACTTATATAATCTTCCAACAAAACATAATTTTATTTTATTTTTAAATTTTTCTTTAATTTCTTTATCTTTCTCAATGCTCTCAATTTTTTCAATCTCTAAACCTCTATAAATTATTGGAACCTCCTTATCCTTAATAAAATTTTTTAATATAAAATCTTTAACTGCCTTAGATATTGCAATTATATAATCTGATTTTTTAAATATAATTTTTCCAATAGTTTTATCATAAGTATAAGCTAATTTATTTGTAAATTCATTTTCTACTTTAACAAAAGCACTTCCATGTTCAACATGTATTAAAATCTTTTTATTAAAACGTAATTTTGCAAATATAAAACCTAAAAGAGTATTAGAAAAAAATCTTGTCCTTGTCATCACAATATCAAAATCTATCTTATACAAGTTCAGAAACATTTTCCAAAATTTAATATTAAATAAATTAGGAACTGGATAATTTGGGATAATCTCAAACGCAGGGTATCTATAAACCTTAACATTATTATGTTTTATCTCAAACTCTTTATATGTTGGAATATTTGGTGCAAATATATAAATATCATAATTGTTATCTTTAGATAAGTATTTTACAAATTCATCAACATGTGTCTCTAGTCCTCCAATATGTGGTACATAATAACCCGGGAATATAATTAGCTTTATTTTTTTCATAATATACGCCATATATTGTGACATTTTTAGTATTTAATAAACATTTAATATAGACATTTATAACTCACTGTTCTTTTTTCTGTAATAAAAGATAATAACACCTATCAAAATTAACGTTAAAACTATGCTTCCAAAACTTATAGGACTTTTTGTTGGTTCATTAATTTCAACATTATCTAAAACATAATAAGGATGATAAGTTTCATTTCCTTTTAAATTTATACCTTCAACCTTTAAAACATTTTCTCCATCTTTTAAATAATTAGTTAAGTCAATAGAAGCATTTTTCTTATAACTTCCTGAGCCATCAATAGAGTCATCAATAGAATAAACTAACTTTCCATTTAAATAAATATTTATTTGCATATTCTCTTTTATATTTCCATAATGAATAAAATGAAGTTTGTAAGTATAATTTTCAACCTTATTTATATAAAATCCTTTTTTATAGGTAGGAGACTCTTCATTTACTTTTATATATCCAAAGTAATAACCAAAAATACAATTTAATAATAATAAAGACAATAAAATCAATAATAAAGTTCTCATAATTTTCCCTTTTCTATAAAGTGATAAAACTTATCATTATCCCAATTTCCAAAATATACATATTTTCCTTTTAAATTTAAATAATTTAATGTTAAGTTATCTTTTAAATAAATTAGCTTTGGAACTTTTGCATAAACTGAAATATCTCCCCTATTAACAAATATAAAAAATGGTTTTAGAAAATCTATCTTTTTATTATTATAGGCAATATTAACCAAAGTTGGATAATATTTTAGTTCAATTCCTTCCCCAAACAAACCAAGGATTTTATCCCATATTGACTGTTTAATATAAATATACTGACATTTAAAGTTTTTGTTATTAAATTTTAAGTTAAAGTAATTTATTTCATAACTATCTAATTTTTTCTTAAATAAGATAATTTTCTTTGCCAATTTCTTCTTATACTTTTTAATGTCTCTCTCATCAGGTAATTCTTCATTAATTATCAATTTTTTTACTTTCTTTTTCTTACCAATTTTGTACATTCCATTTAAAGCAGAAACATATTCTTTTAAATTCATTTCTTTAAAATAATACTCTTTTCCAAAAATCAAATGAGGTATATAACTAACATATTCTTTTGGAACCATACATATACATTTTTTTATGAATTCATTTCCTAATTTTATCTTCTCTTTGTAGTTTAAAGAGTTTAATGTATCTCTTGGAGATCGCCCAATACTCTTTAAAAATAAAATGCTTTCTTTCTCTTCCCTAAATACAGGAATTTCATTAAAAAATAGCAAAGTTTTAAATAATGGATAATTTTTTCCATAGAATAACAAATCATCCTTCTCAATAATATTAAATTTTTTAAGATTAATATTTTTAAATTTGTCAAATTCATTTAGATAAGTTAATTTTAATATATAAGTAAAATCCTTTGCATCTTCATGTTTTTGCATAATTTCCTCACAAAGTTTATCAAAACTCATGGATTTCACTTTAATTATTCCTATAAATACTAAGCGAGTTAGTAGGAAGTTTCAGTTTTTGGTTATATCTTCATTAATATTATTTACCTAACTCTTCTAATATATTTAAAACTTCTTCCTTTAATTTAGGAATATCTTTTTTAACAACCTCCCAAGTTAAACCTAAGTCAACTCCAAAATATTTATGAATTAAAATATCTCTCATCCCAGCAATTTCTTTCCATGGAATATGACTATATTTCTCTTTAAATTCCGCAGGTAAATTTTTAACAGCCTCTCCAATGATCTCAATTCTTCTAATAACAGCATCCTGTAAAAATTTTGATGTAAAAAACTCTTCCTCAGATTTATCTTTTGTATATTCTTCAATAAGTTCAATACTTTCTAAGATATGGTTAAGATAAACTTTTACATCCTTATTCATAATATATCCACCGCTTCCTTTAAAATTCTATCTTTTAAGAGTGGATGAATTGAATTGTAAGTTAATAAATCAACTTTTTTTCCTAAAACCTCTTCAAGTTCATATTTTAATCTAACCAAATCTAATAAACTTTTTCCTTTTCCAAATTCTACTAAAATATCCACATCTGATGTGTCCTTTTGCTCCCCCCTTGCATAACTACCGAATATTGATGCCCTTTTAACTCCATGCTTTAATAAAATTGGAATAATTTTTGCCTTAATTTCATTAACATTCATAGAAATCACTCTTTTTTAATACTTTATTTTCCAGTTATGTATTTGTGAATATAATCTACATTAATATTTTCATCCTCTTTATCAATCTTATACTTTTTGAAGTATCTTATTACATTCCAAATATCTCTCTTTAAGTAGAATTCAGCATCTGGATGATATGTAGGAATTGCTTGAGGCCAATCTATAATAACAAAATCTCTACTCTCATCTAATAAGATGTTGAATTCACTCAAATCACCATGTATATAGCCAATTTTATAAGCTTTTTTAACCTCTTCAATAATCTTCCAGAATAAATCTCTAATTTCCTCTATACTCATAAATTCTGATAAATCTAATCTTTTCAGCTCTTCACCAACAACTTTGCCCATAATTATAGCATGTCTGTTCCATTCTATTGGTTCAGGAACTTTAACTACTGGAAAAAGCTCATTTAAAATCTCAAATTCTTGTTGAGCTGTTAATCTTGAAACATAGAGCCAGCTTATATGATGTTTATCAGCTAAATATCCCCTATATCTTTTTCCTCTTGTAAAGCATGTTCTTCCATGCTTATGGAATTTTAAAACAGCCTCTCTTCCATCTTCTAACAATACATTATAAACATCTCCCTCCTTACCAACTCCCAACTTGTTGCCTATTGCCTTTAAGATACCTTTTTTAACAAATGCATTTACAGCTAAGGCATCATAACCTCCCATTGATACAGCATAACCATAAACACTTCTAACAACAAATCCAAATTTATTTAATCTTTTTAATCTATACAACACATCCTTTTCTGGCATCTTTGCTTTTCTAACTATCTCATCTAATGGCACCCATTCATGATATCTCATTGACAGTTCTATAATTTTTAATATTTTAAAATCTTCATCTTGTGCCTGTTTTAAACATTCAATTAGTTTTTTAATTATGATTATCCCCTCCTTTCATGTTAATTTAGTATTTTATAACAATATAATAATTAAAATAAAACTCTTTTTATTGCATTCCATACTAAGAAAGATTAAGGTATTAAAGTTCCTTTAATAGGATTTAAAAATAAGATATTTCTCTTTAATAATTGTATAATTTTCCTTAAATAGAGACTTTGCCTTAACAGCTTCATTATATAATCCTTTGTCATCCACTTTAACTTCTTCTAAAAAGTATTTCAATTTTGAAATTTCTATTTTTAACATTTCATTTAAAATTTCTATCAAATCCTTAAACTTACCATAAAATTGTTGCTAAGAATGCACCGCAAAGTTATCTATACTAACTACATTCTTCCCTCTAAAATCTATAAAAAATGGTATATACTTATATTTATCTAATCTATTTGCTATAACCTTCCTAATCATTGCTGATTTCCCACTATTTATAGGACTATTTACGTAAATAAAATTTCTATAATGGATAGAATTTCTTTTATTTCCTTTTCTCTGTTAAAGAATTTCACAATTTCATCAAGATTATTTTTCAAATATTATTTAAAATAAAAATAAATTTATTCTAATCCTCTAAACACATCTTCTATAGCCTTTATTGTCTTATCAACAACTTCATCATCATGTTTTATTGAAGTAAAGCAACATTCAAATTGTGATGGGGGAACAAAAACTCCCCTCTCTAATAACCCCCAGAAATATTTCATATATTTCTCAACATCACTCTGCTTAGCTATTTCATAATTTAAAACCTCATTTTCATTGAAATATATTTGGAACATTGAAGCAATGTTATAAACCTTAGCCTTAATATTGTATTTATCAGCTAACTCTCTTAAAGTGTCTGCCAATATCTTAGCCGTTCTTGAAGTTTCTCTATAAAATTTATCATCCAATTGTTTAAGTGTGGCGATTCCAGCAGTTATTGATATTGGATTTCCGTTGAATGTTCCTGCCTGATATATTGGACCTAATGGGGAAAACTGCTCCATAATCTCTTTTTTCCCAACAATAGCTCCAATTGGGAACCCTCCACCCAATATTTTACCCAAAGTAGCAATATCTGGAACTACCCCAAAATATTCCTGAGCTCCTCCCTTAGCTAACCTAAATCCAGTTATAACTTCATCAAATATTAATAAAATGTCATTTTCCTCAGTTATTTCTCTTAAAAATTTTAAATAACCTTCTTTTGGTAAGATACATCCAACATTCCCCATTACTGGCTCAACTATAATACAGGCAATCTCATCTTTATTTTCATTTATTGCTTTTTTTACAGCACCTTCATCATTAAATGGAATTAAGATAGTATTTTTTGTAGTTTCTTCTGGAATTCCTGGAGAGTTAGGATGTCCATGAGTTAAAGCTCCACTACCACTCTTAACTAAAACATAATCATGAGCTCCATGATAAGCTCCATCAAATTTTATAATCTTTTTTCTTCCAGTAACTCCTCTTGCCAATCTTATTGCTGACATCGTTGCTTCAGTCCCAGAATTGACAAATCTCACAATCTCTGCACAAGGTACTCTTTTAACAACTTCCTTAGCTAAAATAATCTCTTTCTCTGTAGGACATCCATATGCTGTTCCTAACTCAAGTTGCTCTTTAACAGCTTCAATAATCTTTTCATTTGCATGACCTAAAACCATAGGACCATAAGCTAAACAGTAATCAATATATTTATTTCCATCAACATCAAATAGATAACAATCTTTAGCTTTTTCAACGAAAAATGGATATGGCTTAAAGTATCTGACAGGACTATTAACTCCCCCTACTAAGTATTTTTTTGCCTCTTCAAATAATTCTTTTGATTTTTCCATTTTTAATGCCATATTTTCCACCATATAATTTTTATTTTAAATTAAGCCGTTAAACTTCAATACCCAAACAACAATTGCCACTAAAAAAAATGGTAGAACTCCACAGCCAAGCCACTGTTTTTGAGTTAAACTCTCTTCTCCAAATAATTTAGCAGAAATGTGCCCAAAAATCACAGATCCAATAAATAAAAATATTAAAGTGGTAATTCCGCTAAATATTCCCAAACCTGATGTATATACATAATTAGCAAAATATCCAAAAATAATTCCACCAACTGTATGAATTAAGCAACATTTTCCTTCTAAATCCATATTATTCCCTCTCTATATTTTCTATTATATAAATTTCAATTTTTTCCTTAGGTCTTTTAGAATTTGTAAAAGAGTAATCTACTACAACTTCAACATCTTCATTAGCCCAAAATTCTTTATTTTTTAATATTTTATCTCCAACTTCAAGCAAAAATGCAAACTTTCTCTTAGTTTTTAGAGAACCTTTATCTATCTCAATAACTTCTTTTTTGCATATTGGTTTTATTATAGAGTAATGCATATTTATCCCTTTTTGCTAATTAAAACAAAAAATTAAAATAAAATTAAAATTTATAATATAATTTTACTCGTTGTATGCCTTTTCTAATGGAGGAACAACCTGTTTCTTTCTTGACATTACTCCTTCTAAGAATACACTGTTTCCTTCTAATTTAACATTAAATGCTTTCTCAAACATCTCCTTATTACCAACAACCAATGCCTCACTACCTTCTTTCATAATATCAGTTATCAAAAAGACAATCAAATCATAGCCCTCATTTTTCAACTTCTCCTCTAATAATTTATATATATCTTCTTTTTTACTCTCAACCTCACTGACATCTATAACCTCTACCTGCCCAATTCCAACCTTCTTTCCATTGAAATCAAAGTTTTTGAAGTCCATATTAATAATTTCTTCTGGTTTCAACTTACCAACAACTGACTTAGCCTTTAAAATTTCCATTCCAAATTCGTCTATGTTGCTTATTCCAGCAATCTCAGCTAACTTTTTAGCCATCTCTTTATCTAATTCTGTTGTCGTTGGTGATTTAAACAAAACTGTATCTGATATTATTGCACTCAACAATAAACCAGCTAAATCTGCTCCTAATTTTTTCTTTTTCCCACCAATTAACTCAATGGCATCTTTGAAGTAGAGTTCTGCTATAACTGTTGCTGTTGAACCAACTGGCTTAGCATAGTATAAAATTGGCTCAGCTGTTGTTAAACCAACTTTGTGGTGGTCAATAATTCCTATTAATTTCCCTTCTTCTAAATCATCAAAGCTTTGGCTCTTTTCTGAGTGGTCAACTAAAATTATTTCTTTGCCTTTAGCTGATGTTATTAGCTCTGGTTCCATAACTCCAAATTTTCTCAAAACAAACTCTGTTTCTGGATTTATATCCCCTTGTCTTGCAGGATAACAATCTAAGAAGTAAGCTAAAACAATAGCTGATGCTATACTATCAGTATCTGGATTTTTGTGCCCTACTACATACCTCACTCTCTCACCCTCATAATTTTGTTTAGCTAAATTTTATATAACTGCTTAAAGATATATATCTATCCCCAACGAACCGACCCACATGGAGCATATCCATAGAGGTTGCGATGATAGCGGGTTCGAAGTTGGGGGAACAGTAAAGGAGGTCAGGGCGAGTCGTGGGAGAGAGCTTTTGCTCAATGAAGATGAACACGATACAGCACGACCTCCTACAGTTTATAAAACTTCATCTAATTTCTCAATAACTTTGTAGATATCCTCTTTTTTAACTCCAATAGCTGAATTTACAACTATATAATCATAAGGATACTCTTTTAAATAACAGGTTCCAAATTTGTCATTCTTTCTTACACCTCTTGGTCCAGTAACTCTTAAATTGTAAAGCTTACCAGCAACATCTAATGGGTCTTTTTTTGTTGTTATGCATGATGAAATAGGATTTTCTACATTCAAAACCTTCTCTCCTTTTTTATTGGCCAAATCTTCTAATAATTCATCCAATAGCTTTTTACATTCTTTTTGTTCTTTCATCAAATCTATATAGTTTTTAGTTCCAATTGCTAAGAGAGAGATTAAAATATTTACAATTGGATTTGCTGAGGCTCTTCCTGGATAAGTTAAGGAAATTTCTTTTAAAAAACTCTCATCCTTTGTATAAATTATTCCTCCACCAATTGGAGTAAATAGATTTTTATCAGATGAGCTAACTACAGCATCAATTCTATATTTTAAAGCTTTTTTCAACTTTTCGATATAATAGAAGTTTTGAATAGCATAAGCCCCATTTATTATATGTGGGATATTATATTCTTGGCATATTTTTGCAATTTCTTCAATATCATCACTCTTCCTTGGTGGGAAAAAAGTTAAAGTGCTTAAAACTACTGGGTTATTTTTATTATTAATTTCTTTTCTTATGGCATCTTCAATATCTGAAACTTCAACTTTAACAATATCCCCATCCAAAACTGTCTCAACCAATCTCATCCTCATTCCTATAAAAGAAGTTGCTTTTATAGGGCTTTTATGAGCTGCATAGGGATAGATAACAACATTTGAATTGTATTTTTTCCTTGCTGCTGATAGGCATAGAGCAATACTCATTCCTGTAGCTACAGGTGTTGCTATCGCTTTAACTTTCAATCCTAAAGTTTTTAAAAAATTCTCTAACAATTTATTGGTTAATTTATACATCACACTTGCTCCAGGTGCTTTTGGTTGAGGGTCTATTAAATTTCCACTCCTTCCAACTCCATGACAGAAGTCAAAAACTCCTTCTCTTTGTAGTTTAGTATAAACTCTTGCCTCTCTCTCACCAATTTGTATAACACTTGGGTCTTTATCCGTATCCATAAAGGATAAAATCCTTAATAAAAGCTTTATATGCTCTTCATCAATTCCATTTTCAGGAACTTTTCTTTGCTCTAAAATATTTTCAATAATTTTTAAATTTTCTTTTAAAGTTAATTTTCCTCTATTTTCCATGTGTTTTGGGATTAATCCAGAGATATCTATATCCAAAAGCATCACCTTTTTATAAAGGTTTAATTAAACTAATTATTAAAAATTCTATTGAGGGAAAAAATGATTAATTTTTTATTAGTTGGAATTTGCATTTTAATGTTTGTTATTAGTTTTTTTGTTCCCCAGTTATATTATTATTTTGCATTATGGCCTAATCTTGTTATACATATGCCTTGGCAAATAATTACGAGTATTTTTATGCATGCGAATATCACTCACTTATTGATAAATATGTTTGTATTGTTTTTATTTGGAACATACTTAGAAAAAATAATAGGCTCAAAAAAATATCTTTTAATTTTTTTATTGTCTGGAATCGTAGGAAACTTAGCTTATGTTATCTATGCCTATATAACTGGAGATTTTATTCCTTCTGTTGGTGCCTCAGGAGCCATATTTGGAATCTTAGGAACCTTAGCAGTTATTGCTCCAAATTTAAGAGTTGTAGTATTTCCTCTACCAATACCTGTTAGTATTAGAATTGCTGTTGTATTATTCGCACTCATAGATTTAATTCTTCTACCATATTCTATGAAAACTGGAATAGCACATATTACTCATTTAACTGGATTAATAACTGGAATTATTTTTGGTTTATACTTACATAAAAAGTATAAGCATATAAATGATTTCATTTAAATTTAAAATAAAAAATTATGTGGTGAAGTGAATGGATGATATTTTTAAATTCTCAAAAAGGGAGATTATTGATTTAACTGCATCAGTCATTGCAATAGCAATTATTTTCTCTTATCCTTTTCTCTCGTTGTATATTTTTATAGTCAGTTTAATCTGTGTAGGTAGTGGATTTATATTCCACGAATTAATGCATAGAACAGTTGCACGAAAGTATGGGGCTTGGAGTGAATTTAGAGCATGGTATGAAGGTTTAGCATTGGCGTTAATATTAAAAATTGCTATAGGAGTTACATTCATAGCCCCCGGAGCAGTTTATATTTACAAAGATTATTTAACAGTTGAAGAAAATGGAAAAATTGCATTGGCTGGACCTTTAACAAATGTTGCCTTAGCATTTATATTTTTAATAATTTGGATGATTTTTAATCAAATACCATTACTAAGTTTAATAGGACTATTTGGATTTCATATAAATCTATTTTTAGCAGGATTTAATATGCTCCCAATTTCTCCATTTGACGGAGAAAAAGTATTAAGATGGAATCCATTAGTTTGGGCAGTTGTAGGAATTCCTCTAATAGGTTATGTAATTTATAAGATGTTCTCTTGGTGAGAGTTGTGAATATTAAAGAATTTTTTCAAATAATATCACTACTATATTTATTATTTTTATTATATGGATTTTTAGTAATATCTAATTTTAATTTTTATTTAACTTTATTTTATGGCATACCAATAGTTTTTTGGGTAATTTGGGCAAAAATAAAAAAAGAAAGTTGGGATATATACAATAAAAACAATAGAATAGTCCCTTTAACTATTACAACTTTATATATATTCTTATTATCATTATTTTGGCACAATATTTTTAATTTTATTTTTTTAGGGAATGTTTTATTAATTCTAATAATTACAAAATTTTGGAAGATTAGTATGCACTGTTATGGACTTTCAGCAATGAGTTATTTAATTTATAAATTTACAGGCAATGTTTTTTTATTTGTAATATATATTTTTCTTTTAATTATTACAATATATGCAAGGATTTATCTAAAAAAGCACACATATTCTCAGGTTTTAGTGGGAACATTATTGGGTTTTCTATTTAACTATGTCTTATTAAATGTCCTAAGGTGAAAATTATGGAAAATATAAAAGACAAAAAAGATTTAACTATTTCAATAATTGGAGGAACTGACGGTTTGGGAAAATGGTTTGCCAAATATTTAAAAAATAAGGGTTTTAACATTATAGTTACAGGAAGAGATGTAGAAAAAGGAAAAAATGTTGAAAAAGAGTTAAATGTTAAATTTATTAATAACAATATAGAGGCGGCTAAAAAAGGGGATATTGTTATAATTGCAGTTCCGATAAATGTTACTGAAAAGGTTATTAAAGAAGTAGCTCCTCATGTTAGAAAAGGTTGCTTATTAATGGATATAACATCTATTAAAGAAATTCCTACAAAAACTATGGAAAAATATGTTAGAGAAGGAGTTACTGTTATTCCAACACACCCTATGTTTGGTCCTTCTACCCCCTCTTTATTAAGGCAAGTTGTTATTCTAACACCAACTGAAAAGCATAAAAAGAGCGAATGGTTTGAAAAAGTTTATAATTTTTTAGTTAAAGAAGGGGCTAAGGTTATTGTCATTCCTGCTGAAAAACACGACAGAATTATGGGAATTGTTCAAGGTTTAACGCACTTCGCATTTATATCTTTAGGATCTACTCTAAAAGAGTTGAATGTTGATATAAAAGAATCGAGAAAATTTGCCTCTCCAATTTATGAGTTGATGATTTCAATTATTGGAAGGATTATAGGACAAAATCCTTATTTATATGCTGACATTCAAATGTTCAATCCAAGAATACAGGAGATTCATAAAACATTTATAAATCAATGTATGGAAATTAGTAAAATCGTTGCAAATAAAGATAGAGAAGGTTTTGTAAAAATAATGAAAGAGGCGGCTAAGCACTTCGGTAGTGAGGCAAAGAGAGGGGCTTATTACTCTGACAAGGCAGTATTTGCTTTATCATCAGAAATTGAAAAATTAAATAAGTTAATAGGAAAAGAAATTGCTGTAAAAAATCTAAATTCAAATAATATCCATTTTGGAATTTTAAAAAATATTGAAGATGATTATTTAATATTAGAAAAAAATGGAAAAGAATTGAAGTTCAATATATTAAGAGTTGAAGTATTTTCTGGAGAAGAATTAAAGAACTTAAAGAAAAAACATTTTGAGAGAAAATATTCAGATATATCTGTTTTATTTAAAAAATCTGTGGATGAAAATGTTATTTTAAATTTACTTAAAAAACTTTTTGATGTTGAAATAATTGACATTTATGAAGGAGATAAAATTGAGGAAGGATATAAAAGTATCACATTTAGAATTTATGGATATAGTAAAGATGAGTTAAAAGAGATTGAAAAAGAATTTTTAAATATCATTAAAAATATTGGTGGAAAAGAGAGATTTAAATAATCTATGGCTTCATATAAAATAGGTGACTTTTACAGCTACAGTCAGAGCATCCAAATTCTTCAATATAGTCGAATTCCTTTATAAACTCATTTGCCACTTCGCACTCAACTCTTTTGTTTGTTATAAAGATTTCTTCAACTTTACCGTATTTTAATAAATAATCTATGTGCCAGTGCATTTTTTTATTATCTTTTAGATGTCTCTCTATTCTGTTTTTTAAGTTTATTGAATTTCCATAGGCAGAGCCAACATAAAAATAAATACCTTTTTTAAAGAACTCCTCTTTCTTACCAAACTTTATTTTTTTACCTTCTTTTAGTTTAATCTTTAAAATATAAGTCCCTTTTTCATTAGGAATTTTATTTTTAGAAACCTTTTTAAAATCAAATTTTTTTAAAATATTTTCAAAAACCTTAATTTTTTTGTAATAAGGGCATTTTAATCTAATCTCTTCAAAACATTTATCACATTTTGGTTTTGGAGAACATATTTCTCTACCAAAAACTACTAACAAATTGTTAATTATTTTCCAATATTTTTTAGGAAGTTTTTTCCTTAATTCAAACTCAGTTTCTTCAGGAGTTTCAGTATCAACAATTCCCCATCTATTGCAAATCCTATGGACATGAGTATCAACGCAAATTCCATCCTTATCAAATGCCAAAGTTATGACTAAATTGGCTGTTTTTCTACCAACTCCCGGTAATTTTAATAGATCTTCCAATGAGTCTGGAACTTTTCCATTATAATTTTCTTTTAAAATTTTTGCCAATTTTTTTAAATTTTTTGCCTTATTTTTATAAAAACCCGCTGGATATATTAATTTAGATAGTTCTTCTTCATCAATCTTTAATAAATCATCGACATTCTTAACAACATTAAATAATCTTTTTGAAACTTCTTCAGTTACTTCATCCTTCGTTCTGGCACTTATTATTGTTGAGATTAAAACTTTAAAAGGATCCCTATCCTTAGATATTTCAGTTACTACTGCATTTTTGTTTATTTTTTTAGAGAGTATTTCAATTAATTCTACTGAATTCATAGTAATCACAAAAAAGTTAAGGTTTATTTTAATATATAAATTACTCATATTTAAGGTTAGTATGATATATTATAAATATTATATAAAAATTTATAATAAAACATTATTAGGTTGAGAAAATGATGACTTTCGAAATTAAAAGTAGAGACGCTATGGGAAGAATCGGAATACTAAATATAAATGGCAAGAAAATTGAAACTCCTACGATAATGCCAGTAGTTCATCCAAATCCAAAAAAACAAGTTGTAGATATTGATTTAATAAACAAGTTGGCAGATGTTATTATCACAAACTCTTATATTATATATAAAACAAAACATTTAAGAGAAATTGCTATAGATAAAGGAGTTCATAAATTGGTAGGATTTGACAAGGTAATAGTTACAGATAGTGGTTCCTTCCAATTGGGAGTTTATGGAGATGTTGATGTAGAACCATTAGAAATTGTAGAGTTTCAAGAGATGATAGGAGTAGATGTTGGAACTATTTTAGATATCCCAACTCCCCCAGATGTAGATAAAGAAATAGCAGAAAAAGATTTAGAAGAAACTTTAAGAAGGGCTAAGTTGTCAATTGAGTTAAAAAAAGATAGAGGATTTAAATTATTGCTAAATGGGACTATCCAAGGTTCCACATATTTAGATTTAAGGCGAAAGTCGGCAAAGGAGATGGCTAAATTGAACTTTGACATATATCCTATTGGTGCAGTTGTCCCATTGATGGAAGAATATAGATATAGAGATGTAGTTGAAATTATAATAAATTCAAAGATGTATCTTCCAACAAACAAGCCAGTGCATTTATTTGGTTGTGGGCATCCTATGTTTTTTGCTTTGGCTGTTGCATTAGGATGTGATTTGTTTGACTCTGCGGCTTATGCCATATATGCTAAGGATGATAGATATTTAACTGAAAGGGGGACATTACACTTAGATGAAATTAAAGATTTAAAGTCATTTCCATGTTCATGTCCAGTTTGCTCATCTTATACTCCAAAAGAATTGGCAAGTTTAAATAAAAAAGATAGAGAGAAACTTTTGGCTGAACATAATTTATATGTAACTTTTGAAGAGATAAATAGAATTAAAGAGGCTATAAGAGAAGGTAGTTTGTGGGAATTAGTTGAAGAAAGATGTAGAAGTCATCCTAAACTTTTAGAGGCATATAGAGTCTTAAAGAATTATATTGATTATATTGAAAAATTTGACCCTGTAACTAAAAAATCAGCATTTTTCTACTCTGGAGTTGAATCAATGTTTAGACCAGAAGTTTTAAGACATAAAAAGAGATTGAAGAGAATTAAATACGAAAAAGTTTATATTACAACAATATCAAGTTCTGTAGAAAAGCCATATCATGAAAATTTAAATGTAATTGAAACTGACATTGACATTTTAATAAAACATCCAGTATTTGGTTTTGTTCCATACTATATAGATACTATGTATCCTTTATCTCAAAACGAAATTCCAGAACTTTATGAATTTGAAAAAGAGATAAATAAAAAGTTTTATGATGAATTCATTGTTTGGTTAAAGAGAAAAATAGGGGAAGATAATATTTTAGATATAATGACCTATAACTACTATACGAGTTATTTCCAAAGTACTAAGAAAGGATTTAATTCAGACAATTTAAGGATTAGAAAGATGCTTCAGTATCAATATGGCTATGACATTATCGATGATGATTTAATTAATAAAATTAAAGTTGTTAGAAGTAAAAACACTGGAAGATTGAGACAAGTTTTAGATGAAAATAACAATATTTTATTTACAGTAAGGAGTAATGACAACTTATTAATACCCTCAGAAAGAGGGGCTAAACTATTATGGGAAAAAATTCTCTATCCAAGATATAGAGTTGTCGTAAATAAAGAGGCTGAGGAGTTTATTAGAGAAGGGAGAAATGTCTTTGCTAAATTTGTTGTAAATTGTGATGAAGAATTAAGGCCTTATGAGGAGGTTTTAGTGGTTAATGAAGATGATGAATTATTAGGTTATGGAACTACAATTTTAAATGGCATAGAACTTAAAGAGTTTAATTATGGGTTAGCGGTTAAAGTTAGGGGTGGAATAAAAAAGGTTTTAAAGTGAGAATTATGGATTCTTTTGATAAAAATTATTATAATGTATTTGCCTATGGAGAGTTGATGAAAAAAGATGTTCTCTTAAAATTAATAAACAGAGTTCCAAAAATGATTAAAGGTAGAGTTTATGGATTTAAAAAGTTTTTTGATGAGTCAATTGGATACTATGGGGCTGTAAAAGAGGAGGGAAGTTATATTGATGGAATTATTTTATTAGGAATTACTGAAAAAGAATTAAAAATTTTTGATGATTATGAAGATTTGGGAATATACTATATAAGGGAAAAAACTATATCTATTGGAGAAGATGGAAAAAAATATGATGTGTATATTTATCTAAGACCATAGAGAGGACGTGGCTCCGTTTCCCATTTCCATAGCATATCATAGCGTTTAACAACTTAATTTATATAAACCGATAGCTATGGAAATGGGTTGTCCTCAGCCCACAGATTCATAGGGAATACCACTCTCTCTGCCATAGGTTCATTGGACTTCGGGCTGAACGGATACAGCCCCATAAACCTTTTTATCAAAGTTATGATGACCTCAAAGGCAGAGCCCTCTCGTCGGTTAATTAATAATTAATAATATAACTACTGTGGTATCCCAAAAATATTTCGTTCCTATAAATAATAAAAAAAGAGACATTATAGAGAGAAACAGGAGAAATTTTGAAAATTAAGCGTAGAGATTGAAAGCCAAAGGAAGTATCTAAAGAAGAAGTAGATAAAACTTAAAGCAGTTAAGGAATATATAATAAGGAAAAGTTATTTTTCTAATACTTTCTTTTTTTATTACAAAATGATCTAATGGTGATGTCCAATGTTCTCTATTCCACATCCAGGAAATTTTGAATCATTAAAAATTATTGTAGATGAGATTAATAAACATAGAAAAATAAATAAAAAGCTAAGAAAGGAGAGTTTTGAGGTTTATATGGGATTTCCAGAGTTTATAGGAACTGGAAGAGCTACTTTATACAAACCAAGTTTTGAAGATTTATATAGGCAAGTTAATTATGCAAAGAAAAACAACATCAGATTTGAGGTAGTTATAAACGCTTCCTGCATTGGTGGAATACACTTAACATCAAAAGGCATCAGTTATATAAATTGGATATTTACCCAATTAAAAAACATTGGAATTGACAGCATTGCCTTATCAGACCCTTATTTAGTTGATTTAGCCAAAAGTAATGGGTTGGATGTCAATGTCTCATGTATTGCCTTAGTTGATAGTTTAGATAAAGCTCTATTTTGGGATGAAAAAGAGGTTTATGCAATAACCTTGGACAGCTCAATAAATAGACACTTTGATATAATACAAGAGATTAAAGAGAATGTTAGCTGTAAGTTAAAAATTTTAGTTAATGAATCCTGCTTATACAAATGCCCTATGAGGATTCAGCATTTCAATTTCTTTTCTCATGCAAATACTCAAAATGTTCCTGCTTTGGATGATTATTATTATAACAAATGCATAAATCTAAGAATTAAGAAAAAAGAGCTAATAATAAAAAGCCCTTTCATAAGACCAGAGGATTTGAGATATTATAAAGGTTTAGTTGATATATTTAAGATTTCTGGAAGAAGTCATCCAATTGGATGGATTAAGAGAGTTTTAAATGCTTATTTAAATGAAAAATGGGATGGAAATTTAATGGAGTTGTTGGATTGCCCAAGAGAGTTGGAGCATTTTTATTATTTAGATAATAGAACTTTAGATGGAGCTATAGAATATTGGAAATCATGCAATAAATTATGTAGTAAATGTAATTTCTGTAAAGAATTGGCAGAGAAAGCCTTAAAGGTGAAAACTTGAAAAATAAAATTTTGAAGGATAGGGAAGAGATTGAGAAGTTTTTTATAAAGCTTTTAGGTAGAGAAATCTTTATTTCTGAAATGGATGTCTTTGCCTCAAGATGCTCTTGTGTAGGGATAATGATAACTGTTAGGGGGCTTTTTATTGATGATGTTGAGATATTTAAAGAGAAGATTTTAAATAAATTGGAGGAGTTAGCTAAAAGTTATGATATAAAACCTGATTGGATATTTGTTAGAGTGTTACCAGGAAGTGATGATGTAATAAATATTGGAGTTAGAGAGCTTTGTAATATTTGTAGGGAAGAATATAAATTTAAAAAGCCAAGACCTGATTTAATTAGCTTAAAATATTAATTAAAACAAATTATAATAAGCTGCTAATAAATTAATTCTATCATTATTTATTATTAAAAGGTCAAAAACCGAAAACCTTAATAACATTAAAACATTATTCAGTAATTAACTAAATTATAAAATTTTTTATGGGTGATAAATGTGGTTAAAATATTCTACGACAAAGATGTAACCTTTGACGCAGTTAAAGATAAAACTATTGCAGTTATTGGATATGGAAGTCAGGGGAGAGCACAGGCGTTAAATATGAAAGACAGTGGGCTAAATGTTATAGTTGGTTTGAGACCTAATGGGGCTTCTTGGAACAAGGCAATTAAAGATGGACATACAGTTATGACTATTGAAGAAGCTTCAGAAAAAGCAGATATTATTCACATATTGATACCTGATGAGGTTCAACCATTAGTTTATAAAAAACAGATTGAACCTTACTTAACTGAAGGAAAAACAATAAGTTTCTCTCATGGTTACAATATACACTATGGTCTAATAAAACCACCAGAGAATGTCAATATAACAATGGTAGCCCCTAAGAGTCCGGGAGCTATGGTAAGAAAAACTTATGAGGAAGGTTTTGGAGTTCCAGGATTAGTGGCTGTTGAAAGAGATTATACAGGGGATGCCTTACAAATAGCATTGGGAATGGCAAAGGGTATTGGATTAACAAGAGTTGGAGTTATACAGACAACATTTAGAGAAGAAACTGAGACAGATTTATTTGGAGAGCAAGTTGTTTTATGTGGAGGAGTTACTGAATTAATTAAGGCGGCATTTGAAACTTTAGTTGAGGCTGGCTATGCTCCAGAGATGGCATACTTTGAAACATGCCACGAGTTAAAATTAATAGTAGATTTAATTTATCAAAAGGGTTTAAAAGGTATGTGGGAAAACGTTTCAAATACTGCTGAATACGGCGGATTAACAAGAAGGTCAAGAGTTATAAATGAAGAATCAAGAAAAGCAATGAAAGAAATATTAAAAGAAATACAAGAAGGTAAATTTGCAAAAGAGTGGAGTTTAGAGAATATTGCAGGGGCTCCACAGTTAAATGCTTTAAGAAGATTGGAGAGAGAACATCTAATTGAAAAAGTTGGTAAAGAATTAAGAAAAATGTGTGGATTAGAAAAAGATTAAAATTTTACTTTTTTATTTTTTACTTATTCTTTATAATAATTTCTTTTTTATTTCAATCTCTATTTTATCTCTAAATTTTGACTTTTTAAGTTTTTTTATTTTTATATTCAACAACTACGACAATTAACAAAATACAATTCAACAAAAATCAAAAATTTTATATATAATTTTAGAAGTATTTTAATTCTGTGATTATTATGGAGAAGGTTATTACATACATAATTGGAGATATTGTTTTGTCAGAAAATCCAGGAAATGCTCTAAAAAAATGGAGAAATCTATTCAATATCCAACAAATTGAATTAGCAAAATATTTAAATGTATCTCCTTCTGTTATTAGTGATTATGAAGTTGGAAGAAGAAAGAATCCGGGAGTGAATATAATAAAGAAATATGTTCTTGCATTGATAGAAATTGATAAAGAGAGAGGAGGACATACTATAAAAGCATTGAATAAAATCTTAAATAAAAGTCCTTCTATTAAAGCAATTTTATCAATAAAGGAGTATGAAAACCCAATTCCTTTAAAAGAATTTGTTGATTTAATAGATGGAGAATTTGTCGTAAATACTAACAACTTAGATATTCCAATTTATGGGCATACGGTTGTAGATAGTATAAAGGCGATATTAGAGATGAATGGAGATGATTTTTATCATTTATATGGTTGGACTACTGAAAGGGCGTTAATTTTTTCAAATGTCTCTACTGGAAGGAGTCCAATGGTTGCTGTTAGAGTTAGCTTAATGAAACCAAGAGTCGTTGTTTTGCAGGGAATAGATAAAACGAAGATAGATAAATTAGCTATAAAATTAGCTGAGATTGATAATATACCACTAATAACTACTCAATTAGATTTAAAAGAACTTATAAAAGTGCTGAATGAGATAAAATAAAATTTTTTGGTGGAATTATGGTAGGTATAGTTGGCTATGGAGCATACATTCCTAAGTATAGAATTAAAGTTGATGAAATTGCAAGAGTATGGAACAAAGACCCAGAATCTATAAAAAAAGGTCTTTTAGTTTATGAAAAGGCAGTTCCAAGTTTAGATGAAGATACAGCAACAATAGCTGTTGAGGCATCAAGAAATGCATTAAAAAGGGCTGAAATTGATCCAAGAGATATTGGAGCAGTGTATGTTGGAAGTGAAAGCCATCCTTACGCTGTAAAGCCAACTGCCACAATAGTTGCTGAAGCTATTGACGCTACTACTGATTTAACAGCCGCAGATTTAGAATTTGCGTGTAAGGCTGGAACTGCTGGAATTCAAATGTGTATGGGATTGGTTGAAAGTGGATTAATTAAATATGGCTTAGCAGTAGGGGCTGATACAGCACAGGGGGCTCCGGGAGATGCGTTAGAATATACTGCCGCAGCTGGTGGGGCAGCCTATATAATTGGAAAGTCTAAGGTTATTGCTGAATTCAATGGAACTTATTCATTCACAACAGACACTCCTGACTTTTGGAGGAGGGAGGGAAAACCTTATCCAAGACATGGAGGAAGATTTACCGGAGAACCTGCTTATTTTAGACATGTTATAAATGCCGCTAAGGGCTTAATGGAAAAAATGGGAACAAAGCCAGAAGATTATGATTACTGCGTATTTCATCAACCAAATGGGAAATTTTACATTAGAGTTGCCAAAATATTAGGATTTAAAGAAGAACAGTATAAAATTGGATTACTAACTCCATATATCGGAAATACATATTCAGGAGCTGTTCCTTTGGGACTATCGAATGTTTTAGACAACTGCGAGGGGGGAGAGAGAATTTTAGCTGTTTCTTATGGTAGTGGGGCGGGAAGTGATGCCTTTGATATAACAGTAACAAATAGAATAAAAGATGTTAAAGATAAAGCCCAAAGAACTTCCTATTATATAGAAAGAAAAGAATACATTGATTATGCAATATATGCCAAATTTAGAAGGAAAATTAGAATGTAAATAATAATTCAAAATTAAAATTTAATCTTTTAAAATAAAATTGGGTGGAATAATGAGAGATGTGGCTATTATTGGTTATGGTCAAACAAAGTTTGGTGAATTGTGGGAAAGAAGTTTTAGAAGTTTAATTGTTGAGGCAGGAGTTAAGGCTGTAGAATCTGCTGGAATTGATGGAAAGGATATTGATGAAATGTATGTTGGAAATATGAGTGCTGGTTTGTTCGTTGGGCAAGAACATATTGCTTCATTGATTGCTGAACACGCTGGTTTAAATCCAATTCCAGCAACAAGAGTTGAGGCGGCATGTGCATCTGGTAGTTTAGCATTGAGGCAGGCAGTGTTAAATATAGCAAGTGGTTACAGTGATATTGTCTTAGTTGGTGGAGTAGAAAAAATGACTGATGTTGTTGATGCTACATCAGCAATATCTTCTGCCTCAGATCAAGAGTGGGAGGCATTGTTTGGAGCGACATTTCCATCACTTTATGCTATGATGGCTCAAAGATACATGTATGAATATGGTTTAACAATGGAAGAACTTTCCATGTGGAGCGTAATTATGCACGAAAATGCTTCAAAAAATAAATATGCTCAATTTCCATTTAAGGTTACTTTAGAGCAGGTTATGAATTCATCTCCAGTTGCCGAGCCTTTGAGATTACTACATTGCTCTCCAGTTTCAGATGGGGCCGCGGCATTGATATTATGTGAGGCAGAAAAGGCAAAAGAATTTGTAAGTAGTGATGATATAATATATATTAAAGCAAGTGCCCAAGCATCAGACACTATTGCCTTACATAGTAGAGAAGATATTACAAGTTTAAAAGCCGCAAGAGTTGCAAGTGAAAATGCATATAAGATGGCAAAGATTGAGCCAAAAGACATTGATGTCGCTGAAATTCACGATTGTTTTGCTATAAATGGTTTAATTTTAATGGAGGAATTAGGATTTTGTAAAAAAGGAGAGGCGGGAAAAATAGTTTATGAAGAAAAAATAGCAATTGATTATGATGAGTTTCCAACAATAAACCCAAGTGGTGGATTAAAAGCCGCTGGGCATGCATTAGGGGCTACAGGAATTAGACAGGTTGGAGAAATTTATTGGCAGTTGAAGGGAGATAAGGAGGTTAAAGATAGACAGGTTGAAATTAAAAATGGATATGGAATTACTGCAAATGTTGGAGGTACTGGAGGAACAGTTTGTATCCATATACTTTCAGATAAGAAATAATAGAGGGAAATTATGGATAAATTTTTAAAACTATTGATTAAATCCTTTGCATTATTTATTGGATTTGTTATATTGGATTTTATAGTAGAATATTACTTCATTGATGGATTGACAATACTATTGTGGGTTTCTGCAATAATATTTGCATGCCTCTGTATAGTTTTTGGTTTAATATACGAAAAAATTAAAATAAATATTTCATATTTACCATTTAATAAAGAAAATAAGAATGTGAGAAATTGATAGAAAAATATTGTCCCTTTATAAAGGATATATGTAAAAAAGACCGTTGTGTGATGTGGATAGGAGGAGAGTGTAGATTAATATTATTAATAGATTTATTAATTTCTTCAAAGATTAATGAACTTTATGCATATGAAAATGGAACTATTGATATAGATGTTGAAGAAAACCAAGATGCGAGTTGATGAGTTATGTGCAGTTGCAACTTATACTTTAATGATGAGTTAGTTATGGAAGATGTTATTATTGTAGAAAAAGAAGGAGATAAGGTTATAGCAATTGACATATTTGGAGAAAAAAAAGAATTCGTTGGAGATATTGTAAAAGTTGATTTAAATAACAATAAAATTTTTATCAGGGGATAAATATGGTAGTAAGAAGTTGGAGGCATATAAAAGAGAGATACAACTTAATTGGAGTAAGATGTAAAAATTGCGGAACAATATATTTCCCAACAAGAGAAATTTGTCCAAAGTGTAGGAGAAAAACAGAGTTTGAAGAAATAAAATTAAGTGGTAAGGGGAAGGTTTATACATACTCAATTGTTCATGTAGCCCCTAAGGACTTTGAAAAACAAACTCCCTATGTAATAGCAATTGTTGAATTAGAGGAAGGACCAAGAATTACTGGGCAAATAGTAGATTGCAAGCCAGAGGATGTATATATAGGTATGCCAGTAGAGGCAGTATTTAGAAGAATCAAAGAAGATGGAGACGATGGAGTTATAACCTATGGATACAAATTTAAACCTATTGAGAATTAAAACCTTTAAATAAATCTTTTATAGTAGGTAGTTTGTATTTTTATTGTATTGTATGTTTGTTTATGTTTGTTAAAGACTATAATATACTATAGAAATGGAAAACTGTTTGAAAATTAACTTTAGTATTTATTGTGATATTATGTTAAGTATAGCAACAAAACTAAGCCAAATTAACCAAAATACATTAATTGAATTAAACAATAACATATATAAGTTCTTTGATTATCATGTTATAGACGCTGAAAAGACACCACTAACAGATGAGAATATTTTAGAAAATTTAAAAAATGCTGTTTTAACTGTGCAGAGTAAAAGAAAGGATGTTTTTGAGTTATTAGATTTATATACCTCATATAATTTTGATATATGTGTTGTTCTTGGAAATAAATCTTATTTGTCAGATGAAGAAAGAAGATATAAAAAATCAAGGATTTTAGATGTTATAAATAAATGCTTAAAAATAAAAGATAGCCTATGGGTTGGAACTGAAGGTATAGAAGATATTGTAAAACAAGTTATAGAGGAGAATGATTTAATTGCCTTCTATCTTTATGGTTGTGAGTGTAATATAAATGCAAAAAAAGCTATATATTTGCCATTTGCAAATGAGATAAATGAAGATGTTTTAAAATCTATGGAAAATTACTTAAAAAGAAGGAAAAATTATAATGGAAATTGGCAAGATTATCTAATTTCTTTAAAAAATATAAAAAAGGATTTCATAAAAAATATAAAAAGAAAAAATGACATAATTGTAGGTTATCCTATAAAACTTCAAATTGAAGAAATTAAGTGTTTTAAAGAGGTATTTGGAGAATAATCATTAAATCATAAAAATCTAAAACTAAAAACAAAATATATTAAATATTTCTCACTTGGCTAATGTAAATCTTACATCATCATCTCCAACATCGAATAATCCCAATCTAACTCCTGCATCTATCCAACCATAGGCATAATTTAAAGAGGCAAAAGCAGTTACATAATCTCCCTTTTCTTTAAAAACCTTTGCATCTTCAAAATAACTTTCAATCATCAATAAAAAATCTTTAGCAACATCATATAAAAGACTTCTTTTTGGTGGCAGTCCTTTTTTAATAATTTTTATTGCCTCTTCAGTTCTTTTAAAATAATTTTCTAATTTTTCCTCAGTAATCTCTTTTATCATTATTTTTCACCATTAAAATATTATATTAATTAATTATTCGTCTTCCTCGTAAATAAATATATCTTCAATCTTAACTCCAAAAAATTTTGCTATTTTAAATGCTAATTTTAAAGATGGGCAGTACTTTCCTTTTTCTATAGCTATAATCGTTTGCCTACTAACCCCCAATCTTTTTGCTAAGTCCTCCTGAGTTAGATTATGTAAAACTCTGTAATATTTTAATTTATTTTTCATTTTTTCACTATAAGAACTTTTTAAATGTATAGAATTGCAAAATTAAGAGATTTACAGTCATTATTAATCCCAATGTTGTAAGAAAATCAAAAATATCAGTCAAAATATCCTTATGATTATTTATCCAAAATATATGTAAAAATACTTCCAAAGAAATTAAAAATCCAAAAAATGATAATAATGTTAAAAATCCAGATTTCTGCTTAAGATTTTCGACAAATTCATCGAAAATTTCAAATAATAAATTATATCTTGGAAATAAAACCAATAAAATAATTAGAAAAGTTAATATTAATGCCCCTTTAGCTATAAAAAATACTCTATTATAAACAATACATAAGAATATTAAAATTCCTTCAATAAATCCAATACTTAATGCTAAAAAATTTTCATATAACCTCTCATTTATATCTTTTTTATCAATAAATAACCAAATTACAAACATCACAAATAGGAAAGATAATAACATCTTTAGGTTTTTAATTAATAAGGATAAAAGGATAACAACTAAAATATCGATAGCTAAGATAAATTTTATTTTGGTTTTTGTTTCCATAGTTTCACCTTATCTATAATGTTAATATTCCTTTACATTATGTTAAGTATATTTAACATTTTAGTGTATAAAAATTTCTATATAAAACAGTTAATTATGCCTAAACAATTTTCGATAATTAACGAAATCTCAAAAAATTTATATATAACTTTAAAGATTGTTAATGATTGATAATGACAATTTAGGGTGAGTAAATGATAGAAGTTAGATTCCACGGAAGAGGAGGACAAGGGGCTGTTACTGCCGCTCAAATATTGGCTGTTGCTGCTTTCTATGATGGTAAATATTCTCAGGCATTTCCGTTCTTTGGCGTA
The DNA here is from genome assembly GCF_902827225.1 of Methanocaldococcus lauensis. Taxonomy (NCBI): domain Archaea; kingdom Methanobacteriati; phylum Methanobacteriota; class Methanococci; order Methanococcales; family Methanocaldococcaceae; genus Methanocaldococcus; species Methanocaldococcus lauensis. The sequence goes on from NZ_LR792632.1 coordinate 1,526,424, forward strand.
GAGAGAAGAGGAGCACCAGTTATGGCATTTACAAGGATTGATGATAAAAAAATTAAATTGAGGTGCCAAATATACAATCCTGATTATGTTATTGTTCAGGATTCCTCTTTAATTGAAACTATCAATGTTGTTGAAGGTTTAAAGGAAAATGGGGCTGTTGTAGTTAATACTGTTAAAGATGACATAAATTTAGGAGTTAAAACATATACAATTGATGCAACAGGAATTGCCTTAGATGTTTTAGGAGTACCTATTGTTAATACTGCAATGGTCGGAGCATTTGCTGGGGTTACTAAACTTGTTAGTATTGAATCTGTAAAGAAGGCAATAATGGAGAAATTTAAAGGAGAATTAGGAATTAAAAACGCCAAAGTGGCTGAAATTGCATATAATGAAATGATAAAGAAGTATGGATAAAATAAATTAGTAAATATGGGTAAATGGGGTGTTATAGTTATGGTAACAATTGCCGCAATTATTTATGAACCAGGAAATTCAATTAGAAATAAAACAGGTAGTTGGAGAACATTTAGACCTATTTTAGATAATAATAAATGTGTAAAGTGTGAAAATTGCTATATCTTCTGTCCAGAGGGGGCTATTCAAGAGGATGAAAATGGGAATTTTAAAATAGATTACGATTACTGTAAAGGATGTTTAATCTGTATGAACGAATGCCCTGTAAATGCAATAACTAAGGTTAGAGAAGAGAAATAAAGAAGAAAATAAAACTTAATTAATTAATTTAAATTAAAATATTATTCTTTGGAGGGAAAAAATGTGTGAGGTTAAGGTTATTACTGGAACATCTGCTGCTGCTGAAGCGGCAAGATTGGCTGATGTCGATGTTATAGCTGCATATCCAATTACACCTCAAACAACATGTGTTGAAAAGTTGGCTGAATTTGTGGCAAATGGGGAGTTAGATGCAGAATATGTAAAAGTAGAAAGTGAGCATTCAGCAATGTCTGCGTGTATTGGAGCAGCGGCAACTGGAGCAAGGACATTTACAGCAACTGCATCTCAAGGTTTAGCATTGATGCACGAAGTTTTATTTATAGCCTCTGGAATGAGATTACCAATAGTGATGATGGTCGCAAATAGAGCGTTATCTGCACCAATAAACATATGGAACGATCATCAAGATTCTATATCACAGAGAGATACTGGATGGATTCAAATTTATGTAGAGGACAATCAGGAAACACTTGATAGTATTATTCAAGCATACAAAATTGCAGAGAATGAAGATGTTTTACTGCCTGTAATGGTCTGTTTAGATGGATTTATATTAACTCATACAGTTGAGCCAGTAGTTATTCCAAAGGCAGAAAGAGTTAGAGAATTTTTAGGTGTTTATGAACCAAAACATGCTTATTTAGATCCAGATAGACCAATAACCCAAGGACCTGTAGGAGTTCCAGATTGCTATATGGAGACAAGAAAACAGATTGAAGACGCTATGGAGAGATCTAAAAAAGTTATTAAAGATGTTAATGAGGAGTTTAGTGAGTGGTTTAAGAGAAAGTATGGTAATGGTTTAGTTGAAGCATACAACTTAGAGAATGCAGAGACCGTTTTAGTAGCAATGGGTTCTGTTTGTGGAACTATAAAGTATGTTATTGATGAACTAAAAAAAGAAGGTAAGGAAGTTGGATTATTAAGAATAAGGACATATAGACCATTTCCAAAGGAAGATGTTAAAGAACTTTTAAAAGACGCTGAAAATATTGCAGTATTGGATAAAAACATTTCATTAGGATTTAACAAGGGTTCTTTAGGTATTGAGATGACATCAATTTTAAAAAATAAAAAAATCTGCAACTATATCGTTGGTTTGGGTGGGAGAGATATAAGAATTGAGGACATAAAAACAATAATTAATGATGTAGAAAAGGCAGAAGATGATAAAACTGCCTGGATTGGATTAAAAGAATAAATCTTTGTAGGTGAAATTATGCAATTTCCAAGAGAGGAATTATTTGCTCCCGGTCATAGAGGATGTGCAGGATGTGGAGCGGCAATTGTTGCAAGGTTGTTATTAAAAGCCGCTGGAAAGGATACAATTATAACAACTGCCACAGGATGTTTAGAGGTTATGACCACCCCTTATCCAGAAACATCTTGGAGAGTTCCTTGGATTCATGTAGCGTTTGAAAACGCTGCAGCAGTTGCAAGTGGTGTAGAATCAGCAATAAAGGCATTGAAGAGAAAGAGAGGTAAGTTTGCTAATAAAAAAATAAATGTTATAGCAATTGGAGGTGATGGTGGAACAGCAGATATTGGTTTTCAGGCATTGAGTGGGGCTATGGAGAGAGGACATAATATGTTATATGTTATGTATGATAATGAAGCATATATGAACACTGGAATACAGAGAAGTTCTTCAACTCCTTTTATGGCTTCTACAACCACATCTCCAGCAGGTTCAAAAATTAAGGGAGAAGATAGACCTAAAAAAGATGTTGCTATGATTATGGCGGCACATGGAATTCCATATGTTGCTACTGCCTGTATATCCTATCCAGAAGATTTTATAAGAAAGGTTAAAAAGGCATTGAGTATTGAAGGACCTAAATTTATACAGGTTTTACAACCTTGCACGACAGGTTGGGGATATCCCCCACACAAAACAATAGAAATTGGTAGATTAGCTGTAGAAACAGGAGTTTTCCCATTGTATGAAATTGAAAATGGAGAGTTTAGAATTACTTACAAACCATCTAAGAGAAAGCCAGTTAGAGAGTATTTGAAGATGCAAAAAAGATATAGACACTTAACTGATGAAGATATTGAAAGAATTCAAAGATATATAGATGAAAAATGCAAATTATTAGGATTATAATATTTTAATTTACACATCCTATCATAGCGAGGAGGTGTTGGCTTTGATGAAACTTTCTTAAAGTTTCATTTGGAGATATATAGATGAAAAATGTAAATTGTTAGGGTTATAATCTCAATATTTATATTTTTTAATCTTTATTTTATTTATTAAATTTGATACTTAGGTGATAGAATGAAAAAGATAATTATGACAAACTATATCTGCGATAACTGTGGGGATTGTGTTAAGGCATGTATGGAGAAAAACAAAGTAGGAAGAATTAGTATTATAGAGAAAGATGGGAAGTATATACCAATAGTTTGCCAACACTGTGCTTCAGCCCCTTGTAAAGAAGTTTGTCCAGTTTCTGCTATTGAGCATAAAGATGGTTATGTATATTTAAATGATGAAATTTGTATTGGATGTGGATTGTGTGCCTTAGCTTGTCCTTTTGGTGCTATATTAATGGAAGATAAAGCATATAAATGTATTTTGTGTAATGGAGAGGAACCAGCATGTGTTAAAGCATGTTCAAAGAGATGTTTAGAACTCGTAGATGTAAATGAGTTGATATTTGCTAAGAGAGATAAAAGTTTGGAGTTGTTTAGTAAATTTTATAAACCAACAGAAAAAGCAGATAACAATTTACTCTCAAAAATTACAGTAAATGCCAAGATTCAGCCATAAATATTTATGGAGGAGTAATTTATGGTTGTAGTTAATGTAGGCTCTTGTGTAGGATGTAGAAGATGCGAAAGAAGTTGTCCAGTTAATGGAATAATTTTTGAGGAATTTCCAATTAAGTGCATGCACTGTGAAAAAAATCCTTGCTTATATGCATGTCCAGAGGGGGCTATTGAAAGAATTAACAACAAGGTAGTGGTTATAAAAGAAAAATGCATAGGCTGTGGCTTATGTGCCTTAGCATGTCCTTTTGGTGCTATAAGAATTGATGGAGTAGCAATAAAGTGTAATGGATGTTATAAAAGAGATATTGAAATTTGTAAAGAAGTATGTCCAACAGGGGCTATAAATACAATTGAAAATATTATTGAAAATAAATTATGTAATACAGTTAATAAATTAAATAAACTATATAGTATCTATGTAAGATATTAATGTAATTTTTTATTGTACAATTTTTAATTTAATTACGAAATCCAAACATAAAATATAAATATTCTCCACGATTTTAAAATATTTTATTATTATCTTATTATCTTAAACATTTTAAAATATTTAATTAAGATAGTGATGTAAATGAATCGAACAGCTTTAGATTATGTAATTAAAGCATTTAAATATGCAGATGAAGGGAAATTCAAAGAGGCATTAGAAAATATAAATAAAGCATTATCATTAGACCCAAATAATGATTTAGCCTTGTATCTAAAAGCGGCTATATTAAGGATTATGGGTGATGTTGAAAACTCTATAAAATATTTTGAAGAACTTAAAAAAGAAAAAAAAGAGTCCTCTTTTGGAGATTCTTATTTAATCTGTTTAACATTTGCTAAAGGTGATTACGATAATACCTTAAAACACATTGATGAGCTTTCAAAAATCTCTCCAAAATGTTTTTTGTCTCAGTTTCATAAAGGATTAATATTAATTGAAAGAGGAATGTATGAAGAAGCATTAAAATGCTTTGATGAACTTTTATCTATAAATAATAACTTTACATCTGCTTGGAGACAGAAGGCAATGTTACTTGAAAATCTCAATAGATTTGAAGAGGCTCTTAAATGCTTAGATAAATTAATAGAAATTAATGAAAAGGATGCATATGCTTGGTATTTAAGAGGAAGAATATTAAAAAAGTTAGGAAGATTTAAAGAAGCTTTAGAATCTTTACATCGTGCGATTGAGTTAGATAAAACCTGGATTCTTGCATACAAAGATATCGGACATATTATGTTAAATACAGGAAATTATAAAAAAGCATTGATATATTTAAACAAATATTTAAAGAAGTATCCAAGGGATGTTGAGGCAAAGTTTTACAAAGGGATTATTTATGAACTTTTAGAATTATATGACAAGGCATTAAAAATTTATGATGAAATTATTTCTGAAACTAATGAAGATAACATCCTTTTGGTCATCGATGCACTAATTCATAAAGCAAAAATCTATGAAAAGTTAGGTAAGATTGAAGAAGCTATCAAAATATATAATAAAATATTAGACAATAATAAAATCTAAAAAATATCTAAAAAATTATATTAAGATTATCTACCCCAGAATATATTATTTGTTAGTTTTTGCATTAACTCCATATATCTTAATAGTGCCTCTTTTTCATCGTTTCTTAATCTATCCATATATTTATGATATAGTTCCCTTACATGCTCTTCTGGAACTGCTACATACATAAGATCTCCTTCATCTACATGCCTCTTTAACATAACTTTTCCTTCTATAGCAATAGATACTGCTTTTCCAGCTTTTGCTTCTCTAACATTCTCTCCTCTGTCTTTTATCTCTCTAACATAACCAAGTTGCATTCCATCCTCTCTCATTAGTGGATACCCTACTTTTAAAGTCCCATATAAAACTTCTACTCCACAAATTGCAGGATCTTTTTGTCTAAATATACAATCTGGCAAAATTCTAACGATCGCTGGTTTAATAAGCTTTTCAAATTCTTCATATTTCATTCTTTCTTCTTCTTTTTTAACCCATTCTGTAAAGTCCTCAACTAATTTGTAAATTATATTATTTAGGAATACTTTTATTTTGTACTTATCTATTTCTTTTTGAGCCTCTGGTAATACTTTTACATTAAAGCCAACAATAGCTCCATACAGAGGATTACTCTGCTTATATGAGGCAACTTCAATAACATCTTTTTTGGTTATATCTCCAACCTCTGCCTTTTTGATTTTAACTCCAGCCTTTCTCAATTCATTTGCTAAAGCCTCTAAGGAGCCTATAGTATCTGCCTTAATTAAAATTCCTTCCTCATCAACCTCTATCTTTGCCTCTTCAACTTCCTTCATTATCTCCTCTTTTGCCTCCTCTATCTTATCCTT